>NZ_JACSJX010000002.1:0-325296 GCF_018617345.1 Exiguobacterium sp. s131
CGCCAGCGTTCGTCCTGAGCCAGGATCAAACTCTCCAAAGAATTTGATATAGCTCTTAAATTGACGAAGCTTGCGCTTCATTCAAAAATGGTAAAACTTTTTTTGCCTCATCGTTCAGTTTTCAAAGTTCGTCAGTTTAAATGGTGGGCCTAAGTGGACTCGAACCACCGACCTCACGCTTATCAGGCGTGCGCTCTAACCGGCTGAGCTATAGGCCCATAAAAAAGAATGGTGCACCCTGAGAGATTCGAACTCCCGGCCTTTAGATTCGTAGTCTAACGCTCTATCCAGCTGAGCTAAGGGTGCATATGGTGCGGTCGAGAGGACTTGAACCTCCACGGTGTTAACCACCACTAGGCCCTCAACCTAGCGCGTCTACCGATTCCGCCACGACCGCAGCGTATAAAGTTAAAAAAGAAAATGGTGAGTCATGCAGGGCTCGAACCTGCGACCCTCTGATTAAAAGTCAGATGCTCTACCAACTGAGCTAATGACTCAAATAAAAAGCTGGGCTGGAAGGGATCGAACCTTCGCATGTCGGAATCAAAATCCGATGCCTTACCACTTGGCTACAGCCCAACGTAAATGGCGGTCTTGACGGGATTCGAACCCGCGATCTCCTGCGTGACAGGCAGGCATGTTAACCCCTACACCACAAGACCAGATTACGTTTTTATTTGAAATGGTGGAGGATGACGGGATCGAACCGCCGACCCCCTGCTTGTAAGGCAGGTGCTCTCCCAGCTGAGCTAATCCTCCATATATGGTGACCCGTACGGGATTCGAACCCGTGTTACCGCCGTGAAAGGGCGGTGTCTTAACCGCTTGACCAACGGGCCAGTGTATGTGTCTTCTAAGTAATTTAAGTGGCGGAGACGGAGGGATTCGAACCCTCGCACCGGTTTCCCAGCCTACTCCCTTAGCAGGGGAGCCCCTTATAGCCTCTTGGGTACGTCTCCAAAATAAAATGGCTCCGCAAGTAGGATTTGAACCTACGACCTACCGGTTAACAGCCGGTTGCTCTACCACTGAGCTATTGCGGAACGTTGCTTGAAATTATCGAAGTAACGATTTATATTGTAACCGCAAACCAGAAACCTGTCAATCACTTTCTTAGAAAAACGTTTATTTCGCGTGCCGTTTCTCGACGACTTCTATAAGATATCACGGCACAAAAAGACCGTCAACACTTTTTCTAAAAAAAATCAGGTAAAATGAAAAACATTTTACCTGATTCGAGTTTCTTCTTATTTAATGCTCGGTGCAAGCATCGTTAAACTAATCCGTCCACGATTCACATCGACTTGTTCGATCCACACGGTCACGATGTCACCAACCGCCACGACATCTAATGGATGCTTCACGTATCGATTCGATAATTTCGAAATGTGGACCAAACCATCCTGTTTCACCCCAATGTCAACGAACGCGCCAAAATCAATGACATTCCGGACGGTTCCTTGGAATTCCATACCGACTTGAAGGTCTTCGAGACTCATGACGTCCGTGCGTAGTAATGGTTTCTGGATATCTTCTCGTGGGTCACGACCTGGTTTGGCTAATGATTTCAAAATGTCTTCGACTGTCGGAAGTCCCGCTTCTAGTTGTTCACTCAAAGCTTTGGCATCGACTTGTTGCAATCGTTCTCGAAGCGCAGCCGTACCGACCTCTGACTTTGAAGATCCGATCTCTTTTAAAATCGATAACGCAAGTGGATAGCTTTCCGGGTGAATCTCTGTCTGGTCGAGAACGTCCTTCCCGTTCATGATCCGTAAGAATCCAGCTGCCTGTTCAAACGCCTTCGCTCCAAGACGAGGTACTTTCTTAATTTCCTTTCTCGTTTCAAAGCGTCCATTCTCTTCACGATATGCCACAATATTTTTCGCCGTCGTTTTATTGAGTCCTGAGACGTACGTCAATAAAGACTCGGAAGCACGGTTCACATCGATTCCGACCATGTTGACCACGCTCTCGACGACGAACTCTAAGGAGGCTTTCAGTTTATTCTGGCTGACGTCATGCTGATATTGTCCGACACCGACTGATTGCGGGTCGACTTTGACAAGTTCCGCCATCGCATCTTGAATTCGACGTGCAATCGAAACGGCTGACCGTTCCTCAACTTTCAAATCCGGGAATTCACTTCGTGCGACTTCCGATGCCGAGTAGACACTTGCCCCCGCTTCGTTCACAATCGCGTAAGCAATATCACGTTCCGCTTTCTTCAACCAGTCGGCGACGAATTGTTCCGTCTCCCGTGAGGCGGTTCCGTTTCCGACGACGATGACCGAGATTGGATATTTCTTCGCGAGTCTCGTCAGTACTTTTTCAGCGCCGGCGATATCATGTTTCGGTGCCGTCGGATAGAAGACACCGACCTCTTCGACTTTTCCGATTTCATTGACGACTGCCCATTTACAACCAGTTCGATAAGCCGGGTCGATTCCTAGGACGACGACCTCTCGAAGTGGCGGTTGCATATAGAGTTGTTTCAAGTTTTTTGAGAAGACGTCGATTGCCTGCTCTTCTGCCTTTTCTGTCAGCTCCCCACGAATCTCTCGTTCGATGGCGGGGAAGACCGACTTCTTGTACGCCTCCGTCACAGCTACCTCGACAACCTCACGCTTTTCTTTCGGAAGTCGTTCGTATGTACGGAGGGCTTGATCCATGAAGCGCGACTCGTCAAACACCACCTTCACTTGGAGCACGTCCGTGCGTTCCCCACGGTTCAAGGCGAGTACACGGTGCGGGACAATGCCAGCAATCTTCTCTTCATATTCATAATACTGCGCAAAAATCTCTTTTTCGTCTTCCGCTTGTTTTTTCTTCTTCGAGCGCAAGAGTCCTTCTTTTCGTACACGATCGCGAAGCATCTGGCGCAGTTTCGCTTCTTCGCCCCATTCTTCGCCGATGATCGCATGAACGAGCGGCAACGCCTCTTCTACCTCGACGTCTTGAGAAAGTTCTTTTACCTTGTCCGAAGAATAGGGTGATTTGTCCCGGAACCAGTCCGCAAGCGGCTGCAGTCCTTTCTCACGTCCCTGTTCTGCTTTCGTGCGTCGTTTTGGACGATAGGGCAAGTAGATGTCTTCCACTTGTTGAAGGGTTGTCGCCGCCTCTAACGCTTTCGTTAGTTCAGGCGTGTTTTTTTCCAACTCTTCTAATTTAGCCAGGACATCCGCCTTGCGTTTTTGCAGGCTCTCTTCATATTGAAGAGCATCCAAGATTCCTTTAATTTCAACTTCGTCCAAATTCCCCGTCATTTCCTTCCGATAACGGGCCATGAACGGAATCGTTGCCCCTTCAGATGCGAGCTGCTGAACCGTCTCGACTTGGTTCACTTTCAAGTTTAACGCGTTAGCCACTTTCGTAATCACTTGAATCACTTCCTTTTTTGATCTCTTTCAAAGTGTAGCAAACATTCAAACAAAAAAGCGATGACTCGATTAGTCATCGCTTGAGAATACTTCATTGAGTGGGACCTTGATGGCTTCACGCAGCTTTTCGAGTGCTCGCCGTTGCAAACGGGACACATGCATCTGCGAGATTCCAAGAAGTTCTCCTGTCTCTTTTTGACTCATATTCTTATAGTAGGCGCATTCCAAGATGGCGCGTTCACGCTCGTTTAAGACATTGAACGCTTTCTCTAGAATGAGGCGCTGGTCGACCGATTCATACCCGCGCTCTTGGCTACCGACCAAGTCGAGTAATGTGACCGTACTACCTTCGTTATCCGCTTCGATTGAACTATCAACCGACAAGGCTTGATAACTTTTGCCCATCTCGAGCGTTTCGAGAATTTCTTCATCGGAAACGCCAAGGTGGTCGGCAATCTCATCGATTCGTGGCGAACGTTGTAATTCGGTCGTCAACTCTTCGACCGTCTTTTTAATCTTTGGTCCGAGTTCTTTGATTCGACGCGGTACGTGGACACTCCACGTCTTGTCGCGAATAAATCGTTTGATTTCCCCGATGATGGTCGGGACAGCAAACGACTCGAAGCTACGACCAAATTCCGGGTCAAATCGACGAAGTGCCGCCAGTAACCCAATCATCCCAACTTGCACAAGATCGTCGTGAATCGCACGACCACGCGAGAATTTACGCGCGAGTGCTTCAACGAGGTCAGAATAGCGGTTGATGAGGAGCATTTGCACTTCTTCGTTTTGATCGTCTTGTTGATAGCGTTCAATCCACTCTAGTACCTCGTCATCACTGTGATGGCGTTGTTGAGATTTTGCTGGCACTCTGATCCACCTCGTCCCTATTGAGGAGTTTTGTCATCGTCACTTTGACACCGTTGTCTTTATTGATCGAGACATCGTCCATTAATGCTTCGATCAAGAAGAGACCAAGTCCTCCTTCATGGAGCGATTCAATTTCGGTCGTCTCTTCGACCGGAGCGGCTTGACGCTTCACATCATCTGCGAACGTCTTGCCGGAATCCTCAATCGTGATTTCAAGACGATCTGCATAGACGCCACAAGCGAGTTTGACCTCTCCATCTTGATGATCGTCATAAGCATGTTGGACGGCGTTGCCACATGCTTCCGAGACCGCGATTTTAATATCTTCGATCTCGTCGTACGTATATCCCATACGGTTAGCGATTCCTGAAACGACTAATCGAACCACACCGACATATTCGGGTTTGGCCGGGAACGTCATGACCGTCTGTTCAACATTATTCATTGCGTGCCACCTCTTACGTTCGAATTAATAGAAAGAAGTTTGTGAAGACCCGTCAATTCGAACAGACGATTGACTCGGTCTGTGACTCCGACAAGTGACAACTCTTTTTCGTTACGCGTGGCAATCTTTAATGCCCCGACGAACACGCCAAGACCTGTCGAATCCATATACTCCACTTCGTCTAAATGAACGACCACATCTTGCTCACTGATGGCCGGATGCAATACTTCTTTCAATTTTGGTGCAGTATATGTATCCACTTCTCCGGATACGTAAAGGTGTAATTGTTCTCCAATGACTTGCTCGCGAATCGCTAAATCCATCGTCTATTCCCTCCTAAATGTCCGTACAGAAAAATTGAGTACGATTAACTTAAATTCCCCTCTAACAAAATCTTAAACCACTTTTTTTAAAAAGTTTAAAAAAAGACCGATACCTATGTACCAGTCTTATCTATGTAAGGCTAGAGAGGGATCAATCCCATACTGATCTCTAGCGCTCTGTCCACTTTATGCATCGTCTCATCATCGAGATGAGTGACTTTATCCGTCAGACGACGCTTATCAATCGTTCGAATCTGTTCAAGCAAAATCACAGAGTCTCGTTCGAGTCCGTGCTTCTCTTGATATACTTCCACATGAGTCGGCAGTTTTGCTTTTTGAATCTGAGCTGTAATCGCAGCGACAATGACGGTCGGGCTAAAGCGATTGCCGATGTCGTTCTGTACGATGAGAACGGGTCGAACGCCACCTTGCTCTGAGCCGACTACGGGCGACAGATTCGCATAAAACACGTCACCACGCTTTACGATCACGTTGCTCACACCCCACTTACTTGACGTAAGAGAGCGTGTTCGGCTTCGGTTTCAATCATTAGCATCTCTTCTGCCATATTCAAGTTAAACGCGGCCATCTCTTGATAGCCTCTCGCCAATTCTTCACGCAGTGTTTGTTGTCGATCAGCAATTTCTTTAGACAAGTATGTCACTACATCGTTCAAGGACAGTGTTTCACGGTCTTTCATCGAAATCGGACCCCCTTGTTGCGAGAACCGATCTGGGACGGACGCTAGCGCACCCGCAGTTCGCTGCTTCAACATCTTACACCTCCAGAATCGTTTCATGGACTGGCGGAAATTCTCCCGCGTTCTTTATCAATATAACACGCGGGAATGGGAAAATATAGAGAAATCGAGAAAGAATTCAGATAATTTCACACGATTTATGATTCACACATAAAGACGTGGCAATCGGCTCGTGAATTGGCAAACGATCTCATAGTTGATCGTCCCAAGATATGAGGCGAGTTCATCAATGGCGACGTTTCCACCGACAAGGGTCACGTCCGTCCCTACAGGAAACTCCTTTGGAAGTCGGATCATGAAGCGGTCCATACAGACGCGTCCCACGATCGGACAACGAATCCCATTGACCTCCACTTCAAATCCGCTCGCCTTTCGTAACCAGCCGTCCGCATATCCGACCGGAACGGTACCAATCCATTCATCGGCTGACGTTGTATACGTCGCGCCGTAACTGATTGTCTGACCTGCCTCTAGCCGCTTCACCTGCATGAGCTGACTTTTTAGCGTGAAGGCCGGGCGCAGGAACGAATAGAACGTCTCCATCTCACGTGACGGATATAACCCATAGAGCGCGATGCCGACACGAACCAGATTATAAGGAACATCTTGTCCGGCCATTCGGATTGCACCGGCCGAGTTCGACGTATGGATATAGCGGAACCGCTCGTGGAGCCCATCCATCAAAAGCTCGAACCGCTCTTGCTGTGTATAATACAGATTGCTATCGAGCTCATCCGCCGTTGCGAAGTGGGTATAGATTCCTTCCACCACAAACGAATCGGTCGCTTCTTCAAGTAAGGCATCCAACTGTTCACGGGTACGAAGTCCGAGGCGTCCCATCCCGGTATCGACTTTGATATGAACCGTCAACGGCTTTTCTTCTATATATGGAGCTGCCTCTTGTAACCATTCAGCAGAAAAAACAGACAACGTGATTTCCTGTGCTGCCGCCACTCCGGCATATTCAGGGAATTGCGCTTCCATGACGAGAATCGGTGCTTCGATTCCCGCATCGCGGAGTTCGAGCGCTTCCTCGAGTAACGCGACCCCGAGCATCGTCGCTCCGTTCTCAAGGGCAATTTTCGCCACTTCGACGGCCCCGTGTCCGTAGGCGTTCGCTTTGACGACCGCCATGAGGTCCTGCGGAATCCGTCTCGTTAATTCTTTTATATTATGGACGATGGCCGCCCGATCAATCTCGATTCGACTAGGACGAAACATGATGTCCCTCCTCTTCTAAGATGACTTGTGCGATGGCGTATGTTTGACTATGGCTGATGCTGACATGGATTTTCCCCGCAAACGGCGCGGTCATGACAGGTCGACCCGTCTCATCCGGTAAAATTTCAATATGACGCCACGATAACCCGTGTGCGATGCCAGTCCCGATTGCCTTGGCGTAAGCTTCTTTCGCGGCAAAGCGACCCGAGACAAACTCGATTTGACGCGGGAGCGGATACTGTTGAGACAGTTCATATTCCGCATCGGTGAGCAGCCGTTTTAAAAAACGTGGTTGTTTCATCGAGCGAGCCATCCGATCAAGCTCGACGATATCGACTCCGATTCCTACAATCACAGGACACTCGCTCCTTTCCTTTTTTCCCCGTTTCCTTATACAATTGAGGAAAGAGGTGATGTTATGTTTAGTCGTACGGAAAATGTTCAAACGTTTGTACGGGCATATCCACTCGTAACGCTGTTCATTGTAATCCAACTCCTTGTGTTTGTCATCGATTCTTTCGCTCCTGGTTTACGAATCGTGGCGACGGGAGGGTCGTTCCATTTGGCACTCGCGGACGGACAATGGTACCGCTTGGTCACGGCCAACTTCATTCATTTGAGTCTCGGTCACTTGCTGTTCAACTCGTTCGCACTGATCATCTTCGGACCGGCGATGGAACGAATGGTCGGACACGTGAAATTTGCCTTGTTTTATGTATTCGCTGGAGCGCTCGCCAACCTGCTCACGTATTTCACTGTCAGCAACTTGTTTTATCTACAGGCCGGGGCGTCAGGCGCCATCTTGGCCATTCTCGGATTCTACGTATTCATCGGTCGTTTCCGTCGCACGTTGATGTACAGCCAAGATGCCCGCTTGGTCTACATCTTCGTCGCTATCAGTGCCGTTTTCACATTGATTGGTTCGAACGTTTCCCTTTGGGGACATGTGTACGGATTCTTGGCAGGATTCTTACTTGCCATCCCACTCTCACGTTTCACCGTCCCGTATACGCGCCCGATGCGCTACGGGAAGTATAAGCAACGTTCTTACACGCCCCCTGTCATTCATTCCGGGGACGGAAAGTGGTTTTTCTACATCATCATCGGACTGGCCATCTTCGGATTATTGGCACAGTTCTTATAAAGAAGGTACGAAAAATGGCCAAGCGAAATCGCTTGGCCATTTGATTAGATTTGATTTTTATGACGAGCCTCTTGAAGCGCATCCACTAAGTCTTTCACGTCTTCGACGAGGTTTTGAATCGTATCTTGGTTTTCTTCGTAAAGCGATTTCCATTCCATGACACGGTCTTTCAAGTTGCCTTTCGATGACGCTTGTAGACCGACCGCATGTGCCTCAGTCGACGTATTCGATGATTTCAACTTCGACTTGATGCCTTTCAGTTGTCTCACTTGTTGATCGCGCGTTTCGCTATGGAGAAGTGATGTTGCCGCGCCGATTACCGCACCCGCAGCCATCCCCAACCAGAAATAATTCTTGTTCATAAAAATCCTCCCCTAACATGACGTTATCTTTTATTATAGATTATCTGACTCACTGACGACATAGTGTTTTATGACGGGACCTGCACCGCGATGTTCGACCGCTCGCTTCAAGCGGTCTTCAAGGATTGCATAGTCCGCCGTATCACGAAAGTGTTTCCCACCAGACGTGAACTGAATAAAGACGACGGCATGATTATCATCCGGGTCGACACCTAATCGGTATGCCGAAAACCCATCATGACTGACACCGAGTGGCGCCTTTTCCGTCAACAAGTGGTGAAACAACAGGGAGCGGGCATTCTCATCTGCGGGAACGTTCGCGTATAAAATGTTCCCTTTTTTCACGAATTCGCCCGACGCCTCTTCAATTTCAAACACTTTACCGCTCTTGAACGGAGACTTCTCTCCTTCTGCGAGCAAAATCGTTTCGTGTCCATTCGCCGCGATGACGCCTGGCTCCTTTCGAAGACGCTCCGCCACGCTGCCTGACGCAAAAGTCATATAGAGCTTAGACAAGTTCCTCACACCCTTTCGCGAGTGTGATGTCTTTCTCCGTAATGCCCCCTTCGTCATGGGTCGAGACGGTCAATGTCACGTTCCGATATTCAATCAAGATGTTCGGATGATGATCGAGCGATTCAGCCAAATCTGCTACAAGATGCACGAACTGAATGGCCTCCGGAAATGTTTCCAGCCGATACGTCTTTTGAATCTCCCCGTTCACTTCTTCCCAACCGTTCAACCGTGACAGTTCCTCTGTCAATTCACTTTGCGATAATACCATCGTCACAATCCCCTTTCCCTATACAGTCTACTGTCTTAATCTACCCAAACCGAAGAAAAATAATCTTCCGTGCATGATGTATAATGAATTAGAATGAGATGGACAGCCATCATTTTCATTACGAGAGAGGAGCATCTCCCATGCGCACATTGATTGTTATTGATTATACATTTGATTTTATCGCAGACAGTGGTCGTTTGACTTGTGGGAAACCCGGGCAAGAGATTGAAGAACGGATCGTCGAATTGATCGGGACATTCGCAACGGATGACTATGTCGTCATCGCGAACGACGTCCATGATGCAGGTGACACGTTCCACCCTGAAACGACGTTATTCCCACCGCACAATATCCGCGGGACAGAGGGCCGTGAGTTGTACGGTTCTGTGAAGGAAGCTGCGAAACAGGCAGACCACTGGATTGATAAGACACGTTATAGTGCCTTTGCCGGAACTGACCTTGACCTGCGTCTTCGGGAACGCGGAATCACAGAAGTTCATCTCGTCGGTGTCTGCACGGATATTTGTGTACTCCATACAGCCGTAGATGCCTACAACCTCGGTTATCAAATCGTCGTCCATGCCGATGCCGTTCAAAGCTTCAACCCGGTCGGCCATGAATGGGCGCTCGAACATTTCGTCACAACACTCGGTGCGACAGTCGTCGGAAAGTGACGTAAAACAGAAAGGAAATCATATGTTACATCGTAATTTAGCCCTTCACACAGATCTTTATCTTCCACGTTGGATGTATATTTACTGGAAGCAAGGTCGCCATAATGAAAAGGTCGTCTTCGACCTTTACTATCGCTCGAATCCATTTAGTGGTGGTTATGTCGTCTTCGCCGGACTCGAGAATATCGTTCACTACTTAGAGAACGTCTCCTTTACGGAGGCGGACATCACCTATTTGAAAGAGCAACTCGGATTCGAAGATGAATTCGAAGACGTCTTACGGAACTTCAAGTTCACTGGTTCACTATATAGTGTTCGCGAAGGAGAAGTCATCTTCCCACATGAACAAGTCGTTCGGATTGAATCGACCATCTTTGAAGCGAAGCTGTTCCAAACGGCGCTACTCAATATCGCGAACCACGAATCACTCATTGCCACGAAGTATGCACGCATTCGTCAGGCTGCTCCGAACGAGACACTCCTTGAAGGAGGAGCTCGTCGCGCGCAAGGTGTCGATGCGGCTTACTACGGAACACGTGCGGCTTACATCGCTGGTTTTGATGTGACAAGTCTCGTGTCAGCCGGTCGTGACTTTGATGTCCCGACAGGAGGAACGATGGAGCATGCCGACATTCAGTTCCATGATGATGAATTGAGCGCATTCCGTTCGTTCGCTGAGATGTACCCGGACAACACAAGCCTTCTCATCGATACGTATGACACACTCAAGTCTGGTCTGCCGAACGCGATTACGGTCGCAAAAGAGCTCGAGGCGAAGGGCCATCGTCTCAAGTCAGTACGACTCGACTCTGGGGACCTCGCCTACTTGTCGAAGCGTGCCCGGAAGGCGTTGAATGAAGCAGGGCTCGACTACGTCAAAATCGTCGTCTCTGGGGATTTGGATGAGTATGTCATCCAGGACTTACGGATGCAAGGTGCAGAGGCCGATACGTTCCTCGTTGGGACACGCGGCATCACGGCTTACGAGCAGCCTGCACTCGGGATGGTCTATAAGCTCGTCGCGCGTGAGGATGAATCTGGTGAATTAAAGCCGGTCATCAAAGTATCTTCTTCCAAGGTGAAGACGACGACTCCTCACAAGAAAGAGTTGTATCGCATCATCGACAACGAAACGAAAAAGTTCAAAGGCGACTATATCGCCCTCGCCGATGAACCGGTCGAATCGTACACCGAGATCGACTTGATTGACGTCCGTGACCCGGCCTTCAAGATCAAGACACGTAACTTCAACGTGAAACGCTTGTTGCAACCAATCTTCCTTGATGGGAAACGCGTATACGACCTTCCAAGCACAAGTGAGATTCGTGCATATCATCACGAGCAGATGAACGGATTGTGGGAAGAATACAAGCGTCTCCGTTTACCGGAAGTGTATTCGGTGACGTTCAGCAAGCCACTATGGGATTTAAAACTCGATATGATTCGCAAAACGCGGGTACCAAAATAAAAAAACGGCTGTGGGTGCATACCCACAGCCGTTTTTTTATACCATTGTCATCTCGCCTGCTTGGCTTTGATCTTCTTTTCTCCGAAAGTAAAGCGCCATCGACAAAGAGAGCAATATCAAGACAAAATAGACGGTCCGTTGCCAAAACGTCGCTTCGGTGTCTCCTTGGAACAACGCAATGATATAATCGCTCCCACTGACTAAAAACAATCCGGCAAGCAAGAGAAAAATCCGATAGCCGGCCCGACTCCGCTCCCGTTTCACTTTGAAGAAAAGGACACCATAATAGACGATTGCGAGAATCGTCACATACCCGATTACGCCAACAACCCAACTCATCTTGATGCCTCCCTCACTCTCTATTTTTCTGTTTCTTCCCCGTTATCTTAACACATTCTATTCCTCAGACTGTGTTAAGATGGTCTAAAGAAAACGCGGAAAGGAACGATCTTATGAAAACGTTTCGCCTCGTCCAAGTCCGACTCGTCCAAGACGAATACGGCAATGAACTGAATTTACCGATCGATTTACTCGATGGGTTAATCATCTCGAAGGAGCACGATTCAGAATGGCTCCTCGAAATGCTCGTGCCCACCGAGTCGGCTGTCACGCTCCATCATTACTTAAACAAACGCATCCTCATCCTCGCTGAAGCCGTCATCACGTCGCCAACGAACGCCCCGGCTGCACTCGCTTTGACGTTCACGAGCGAGCGTGCCTTGAACGACCATCATACGTTTGTCGCTGAAGGACTCATGTTGATGCCGAAACAAGACACGACGAAGCAAGTACTCGATTCGTTGATTCAAGATGGCGTCGCCACCTCGAATTTAAAGCCCGCCTTCTTCGAGAAAAAAGTCGAAATGCAACAATCGTTCAGTCGCTCCGCTTTCAATCAATTGGTCAAAACCGGGTCATTCGAATAATCGGATGACCTGTTTTTCTTTCCCCAAAACCATTCACCTTTCAAACTAAAAAGACGGAGAAACATCTCCGCCTCACACGTAGATAAAGAATAGGATGATCATCATCGTCATCCCGATCACTTTTAAGAGCGTGCTGCCGAGAAAGGCGAGAACGGTGCCGACGCCGATGCTCCACGCTTCACGTGTCGTCTTCCCAAGTGTCAACTCCGCCAAGAAAGCGAAGATGAACGGGAAAATCAAAACCCCGACGAGCGGGAAAATAAACGGTCCCGCAATCAAACCGATTGTCGCACCCCATTTCGCTCGCTCCGAACCGCCTCGCTTATCCACTGTAGCCCGGGTGACGACATAGTCGACGCCGAACAAGAAGACGAGGAAGACCGATTGCCATACCCAGAATGTCCAGGTCAATGGTTCAAACGAAAAACCGAATCCATAAATCATGTATCCGATGAACAAGAACAAGACACTCGGGATGACTGGATAGATGAGTCCTGCAAAAGCGACCACAAATGATGCGATAATGAATACCCATAGTAAGGTCGTCATGACATTCTCCTCATTTCATAATGGTCGGATCGGTGATATGGTCAGCCACGTTGACCGCCTTCACTTCAAACCGACCTTGTTGATGGGTGATATAGTTCGAGCAGGCGTTTCGCATGGCGTGACGGAACGTATATGCCCCATCGATGGCAGAGAGCACCGCTTTGATTGCATGAGAATGGCAGACGACAATGATGCGTTTGCCAGAATACGTATCCACCAAATGAGTCATTCCTTCTAAGACCCGGGTACGCATCTCGTCTTCCGTTTCGAGACCGGGAATCTGATTCTGGTCATCCGCTTGAACCGCCTCGTAAATCCCTTTCACGGGTTGCCCGGATGCCGCTCCGAATTCACGTTCAATGAAACGCTCATCTAGCAGAATCGCTTTATGTTCGATGCCACAGGCTGTCGCGATGGCTTGTGCGGTGTGAACCGCACGTGACAAGGGACTCGAGACGATGACGTCCCACTTCTCCTGACTCAAAAAAGCTGCACTCTCCTCTGCCTGTTGACGTCCGAGTGCATTCAACGGGTTATCTTCACGCCCTTGAATAATTTCTAAACGGTTCCAATCAGTCTGGCCGTGTCTGACTAAACATAACTCTGTCACTACTTCCACTCCTTACTCTTTCAATCATCCCCCATCGTACCATCTTCCTTAAAAATCGCAACGTCATCCGAGACATTCTTCAATAAAACGATTGATTCGGGCCATGAGTTGCTCTTCTTTGATTGGATTATCCGATTGAAGGAAGCTCGCAAGCGAGTGGGTTCCATTCGGAAAGGAGATGAGTTGAACGTTCGCGCCGACGTCACTCGCATGTTCGACGAAGTGAAGCGCTTGGCCGAACGGGACAATCGGATCTTTCTTCCCGTGTAGCAGTAAAATCGGCGGGGCATCGGCATATAGATGGGAGACCGGGGAGCATTTTACCATCAACTCACGCCATTCCTCACGGCTTCCTTCATAGAACTTTAAGTGAGCGAGCCACGTCTGGATAAATTTGAACAATAAAAAGTTTGTCGGTGGATACAAGGCGATGACCCCTTTGATGGTCGGGAGGTCGTCTCCCAAATCGCCCGCAAATTGTCGATGACGATCGAGCGCAGCCGCAAGCATGAGCGCGGCGCCTGCTGAGTCCCCCCAAACGAGTAGTTGACTTGTATCTAGCGTCAATAACGATTCATGTTGTTTCAAATAGCACAGGGCATCAGAAACATCAAAAATATTGTCAGGGAAGTACACCCCGTCTTCAAATAGACGGTAATCGATGCTGACGACCGCGATCCCTTTCCCCAAAAAGTGGTCGAGCAACGGATGAAACAGTGTCACCATACTCCGATTCCCTCTGACGAACGCTCCCCCATGAGCATATACCGCCACCGGGAACGGTCCTTCCCCAGGGGGGAGATACAAATCAAATTGGAGCGGACGATCGTGAACAATTTTATACGTGTACGTGTGGCGCCGGCGTGTTGTCGGTTGAATCGGCAACTTGGGTTCTTGCCATCTGACAAGGGACCCGTACTGACTCCACACGCTAGCCCCGGCTGCCGTCGCCGCAGCAATCGCCGCACCCCCGACAAACCAGACAGTCTCCTTTCTCATACAATCCACTCCTCGTTCCTTTTTTTAATCATATTCCCGCTTTTTTCAAAAATCTATCCATCAGAAGTCGGACTTGACGTGCTCCGAAGCTCACACTATAATATTACTCGCAGTCATAAAACGTAACAGTTACGATTTAATATTCAGATAACTTGAAAGGTGGAAGATGGAAGATGAAGAAAACTTGGTTAGGCGCAGTCGCAGCCGGTACGCTTTTACTCGGTGCGTGTGGAAATACCGAAGGAGACAACGCATCTGAATCGACAGATGGTCAACTGACCGTCTTCGCTTCAACGTTTGCATTAAAATCATTAGCCGAAGAAATCGGTGGGGACCGCGTCAACGTGGAGATGGTCATTCCACCTGGGGCTGATCCGCATACGTATGAGCCAACTTCAAAGCAAATGACACAAATCGCAGAAGCCGACCTCTTTTTGACGATTGGTCATGACCTTGAACCTTACGTCGAGTCTATGGAGAAGAGTTTAGATGGTCAGAACGTCGCCTTCGTCAAAACAGCCGAGAACGTGAAGTTACTTGATGCGGCGGATACCGTCCATGTCCATGAAGAAGAAGGACATGCTGAAGACGACCACGCTCATGAAGAAGACGCACATTCTGAAGACGAACATGCTCACGAAGAAGGAGACGGTCATAGTCACGGTCAATACGATCCCCACGTTTGGCTCGATCCAACGAATGCTGTATCGATGGCAGAAGCGGTCGAAGCCGCATTCAGTGAGGAAGCACCCGACTATAAGGATGAGTTCGCAGAACGATTAAGCACCTTCAAAGACGAAGCGAACGCCCTCGATGCGGAATTGAAGGCAGCGGTCGAGAACGGTTCGAAATCCGAGTTACTTGTAACGCATGCCGCATATGGCTATTTGGCTGAACGCTATGGTTTCGATCAGTTGCCGATTGCCGGACTTACACCGTCTGAAGAGCCGTCACAACAAGCTCTCAAACGGATCATCGAGGAAGCCCGTCTCCACGACTTGAACTATATCGCATTCGAAGACACGGTCACACCAAAAGTGGCCGAAGTCGTGAAACAAGAGATCGGCGCAGAGAGCGTGACGATCTATAACTTGGAATCGGTCACGAAAGAACAGATGGACAAGAGCTACTTCGACTTGATGCGTGAAAACGTCAAGGCACTTGAGACAGCGTTGAAATAATCAAAATCCCGAAACGAGTCACCTCGCTTCGGGATTTTATTATGCTTCTATTCGTCGGTCTAACATCTTCATCGTGACGAGAAGCAGGAGCAGTAGCGATACGATGACGCTCATCATCCAGAAGTCCTCGTCCATGAAGAATGATCGTGTCCACTCTCCTGTACTCAGTCCTAACCACGCTTGACTGACACCAACGCCAATCAGTGCGATTGCACCAAAACGAACCCATGTCATCTGTGGAACGAATCGTTTGCTGACTACATAACTATTCAATACTAAAAGACCGACATACGCGATAAGAAGGACGTTCCAAACTGTATCGAATAGCACCGGTGCCACCCCTCCCGTCACAGCATACCCCCACGTCATGAAGAATACGATGAATGAGATGAGTGTGATGCGATAAAGCGGCTTGATTTTCGTTTGATACGCAAGAAACGGATTGATGATTATCCCGAGCCAGATGAGTGTGCCGAACACATCCATGAGCAAATCCCCTTTATACCATTTATTAACAGTATACCATGGGAATTCACTTTCATTCATAATAAATCAAGACGAATTCTTCCTGGGACGAAGCGATCTCACAAAACTGTTGCAACCGGGTCCAATCTTCCCAAATCATCTCGAATTCATCTTTTGCAACGAATGCCATGTCTTTCACATCATCTCGCCCGAACGCATGCAACGTATCTTTGACGATATGAAGTAACTGCGGGGTCAAGATACCGACCACGACCGCCTGCGCCTCATTGACAATCAACTCTTCGCCGACGAGCGCCATTTCCATGTTATACGTGTCGGCCCCGTCGATATATACCTCGATTTGACTAAGTACGCGTTGAAACGGTTCCACATTCGGAAGCGTCAGCGTATCGTCCCGATCCCGATATTGCTCATGCATATGAATCAACCAGTCTAAAATCATCTCCGGATCCTGATTAAATGACACCCAAACTTCTGGGGAAACACGTACATAATGCGTCGTCTCCATACATGAACGCCCCCTTTTTATGACATTACCCGTCTTATATATGTAAAAAAACCGCCTACTTGAATTCGTAGACGGTTCCTTATATCAAGAACGACTTGTTCCTGTTTGTTGTTCCTCTGTTTCGCTTTCCCAAGCTTCGATGTATTCACGACCAGGAAGATTTTCAACCGAGTCGACATAGAAAACTGGGTCTTCTCCTTCGCGTCGCTGTGCCAAGTAGTCATCGAGAACGGCGCGAGCCACTTTCGCCAAGCGGAAGATGGCATACAAGTTCACGAGTGCCATGAGACCCATGAACACGTCAGCAATCGACCAGACGAGGCCGGCAGAGCGGACCGCACCAAACAAGACCATTCCGACGACACCGATGCGATAGAGCGTAACGTAGATTTTCTTATCCGAGATGAACTGGATGTTCGTCTCACCGTAGTAGTAGTTTCCAAGAATCGAACTGAATGCGAACAAGAAGATTGCAATCGTCAAGAACGATGTTGCGACTGATCCGATTTCTGCTGTCAACGCGGCTTGCGTCAATTCGACACCCGCGAACGACTCTGAACCGGCTACGCCTGAAATCAAGATGATCATCGCTGTCGATGTACAAACGAGCAATGTATCGACAAATACGCTAAACGATTGAATCAATCCTTGTTTGACAGGGTGCGATACTTCCGCTGTCGCAGCGGCGTTCGGTGCAGAACCCATACCCGCTTCGTTCGAGAAGAGACCTCGACGAATCCCTTGAAGTACCATGGCGCCAATCGCCCCTCCGAAGAGTTGCTCAATTCCGAGGACTCCTTCTGAGAAGATGAGGCTGAAGACGTCTGGTAGAAGGGAAACGTTCGTCACCATAATCCAAATCGCGAGTAAGATGTAGCCACCTGCCATGACCGGTACGATGATACTCGACAAGAGTGCGATCGATTGGATCCCACCGAAGACGACAATGGCCGTCACAATCGCGAGGACAACCCCAACGACTGTTGTGCTGATGCCGAACTGGTTACTCACAGAGAGTGAGATCGTATTCGACTGTACCGAGTTGAACGCGAATCCGAATGAGAACGTGATTAAAATCGCGAACAAGACACCTAGCCAACGTTGGCCGAGCGCACGCTCCATATAGTAGGCAGGTCCCCCACGCCATGTGCGTCCATCACGAATCTTGTACACTTGTGCCAACGTACTTTCGACGAATGCAGATGCTGCCCCAATCAACGCAATGAGCCACATCCAGAAAACTGCTCCTGGGCCACCTAGCGCAATCGCTGTCGCCACACCGGCAATGTTACCCGTCCCTACACGAGCTGCCGTTCCGATTGCGAAAGCTTGGAACGAAGACACTTGGCCTTTTTCACGTGCTGTGCCCTCTTTGAACAAGAGGCGGAACATTTCAGGAATCATGCGGAACTGAACGAAGCCCATACGAACTGTAAAATAAAGACCTAACGCGACAAGTACAACGATGAGCACTTGCGACCACAACAAATCGTTCGCTTGCGAAACGAGTTTCTCTACCAATTTCTCCATACTAATCCTCCATCACTCTAAAAATCTCAATAGAAAAAGTCATGTCAACTTTCTTAACATGAATTGAATTATAGGTAAATTATACGAAAGTTGCAATATTAATTCGTTTTTCAATATCACCTCGACTCTTTCTAAAAGCAAAAAACGAGCCGGGGAGCGCATCGCAATCCGACTCGTTTTCTATTTCGTTTAGATAAAGAGGTTTAGGTTACCGCCTTCTGCTGCGCCGAGATACGCCGCCACACCACCAAGGTCGACCCCATCAATCAACTCTTCTTCTTTGATACCCATGACATCCATTGACATCGTGCAAGCTACCATTTTCACGCCCGCTTCTTGCGCCGACTTGATCATTTCTTCGACAGAAGGAACGTTCTTATCGCTCATGACTTTCTTCATCATTTTTTGACCGACACCACCGAAGTTCATGTTCGAAAGTGGAAGTTCGCCGGCATGCCCTGGCATCATCATGCCGAACATTTTCTCAAGACCTTGCTTTTTCACTTCCGGCGCGTCCGGTTTGCGGATGACGTTGAGTCCCCAGAATGTGAAGAACATCGTCACGTCTTTCCCCATTGCGGCAGCACCTTGCGCAATGATGAGGGATGCGAGTGCGCGATCGAGGTCTCCGCTGAAGACGACCATTGATGCACCGTCTCCTGCTGGTGCGCCCGCTTGTGGTACAGCCGGACCTTGTCCTTTTTGAAGGATGGCTTCAACGCGTCCGTTCACGAATTGTTTCGAGACGAGTTTGTTTCCTGTCTTCTTCGCCCATGCTTCGATGTCTGCGAAGAATCCTGGGTCACTCGCGAGCACGCGGAGCGTTTCGCCTTCTCCGAGTTCTGCGACTTTCTTATTTACTTCTAAAATAGGTCCCGGGCATTGTAGACCACACGTGTCTAACACGACCGCTTCCCCGATTGGTGCATTTGTCATTTGTGTTGGCTCCTCTTCTACAACGGTAGCCGCTGTTTCATTTGATGTGTTCGCTTCTTCAAGCGCCTCGAAATCACGATTGATTTGCGACCACGTCTTGTAGCCACCGCTCAAGTTTTTCACCTTGAAGCCGTTTTGACGTAAGATGCGTGATGCGAGATAGCCACGAAGACCGACTTGGCACGTCACGTAAATGGTTTCATTCCGGTCGTAGTTGTCCAAGTTTTCTCGTAATGAGTTGAGTGGTACATTGATCGACCCTGGAATCTTTCCGAGTTCATGCTCGGATTCATCTCGAACGTCTAATAACGTCGCTCCATTTTCCACGAGCTCATCGATTTCATCCCAATGCACGACTTCATTGTCACCGTGGACGACGTTCGACGCGACATACCCGATCATATTGACCGGATCTTTCGCCGAGCTGAACGGTGGTGCGTAACTGAGCTCAAGGTCAGGTAGATCGAGGACCGTCAAACCACCCTTCATAGCTGTCGCAATGACGTCGATGCGTTTATCGACTCCATTGATTCCGACACCTTGCGCACCATAGATTTCACCCGTTGTCGGGTGGAACAAGAGTTTAAGCGACACAGGTGTCGATCCTGGATAATAACCAGCATGCGAACCTGGATGCACGTGAACAGCCTCATACGTCTTGCCAGCCGCCTTCAACCGTTTTTCATTCCATCCTGTCGATGCAACCGTCATATCAAATACTTTGGCGATCCCCGTTCCCATCGTTCCATTGTATTTCACGTCGCGGCCGTTAATGATATCGGCAACGAGACGGCCTTGACGGTTCGCTGGCCATGCGAGTGGCACGACAGTTGGTTCTTTGAAGACGTAGTCGAGTACTTCGACCGCATCCCCGATCGCGTAAATATTCGGGTCTGATGTGAGCATCTTTTCATTAACACGAATGGCACCGCGCGTACCTGTTTCAAGTCCTGCTTCACGCGCAATCGTCGATTCCGGTGTAACACCGATCGACATGATGACCATATCTGTATCGATGACACGACCGCTTGTCAAATGAACTTTCTTTCCTTGCTCTGAGAACGAAGAAACGCCATCAGACAATTGAAGCTCGACGCCATGCAAGCGCATGTGTTCATGAATTGGCGCCACCATCTCACGATCGAGCGGCGTCATGACTTGGTCTGCCATCTCAACGAGCGTCACCTCAACGCCACGCTCACGTAAGTTTTCTGCCATCTCGATCCCGATGAAGCCTCCACCGATTACAGTCGCATGCTTTGGTGCCTTGTCATCGACGTAGCCACGGATTTTATCTGTATCCGGAATGTTGCGAAGCGTGAAGATGTCTTCTGCCTCGTCGATTCCAGGGATGTTTGGACGAATCGGTTTCGCTCCCGGTGACAAGATGAGGACGTCGTATGACTCGTCATACGTTTCGCCTGTTTGGACGTGTTTCACCGTCACCGTTTTCTTGTCACGGTTGATTTTGACGACTTCCGTCAAATTGCGGATATCGAGTTGGAAACGCTTGTTCATCCCTTCAACGGTTTGAACGAGGAGTTTTTGACGGTCTTGGATAACGTCCCCGATATAATATGGAAGACCACAGTTCGCGAACGAGATGTACTCTCCACGGTCGAACATGACGATGTGATTCTCTTCATTCAAACGACGGAGTCGTGCAGCTGCAGATGCACCACCTGCCACCCCACCGACGATTACGATTTTTTTACTCATTGTCCATTTCCTCCTCTGACGACTTCTCCTGGCCAACTCATCAAGCCATCTTCTATATTGACCACTTTATAGCCTTTCGCCTCCATTTGCCAAGTCGCTTGCGTGCTACGCGCACCTGAGCGGCAAAGAACGACATATTCTTCAGCTGGATCGAGCGTGTCGATCCACTCTGTCATTTCGGATAACGGATAGTTTTTCGCGCCTTCAATATGTGCTTCTTGAAACTCGTCACGTTCTCGGACGTCGACGATATTTACAGGCACTTCAAAGTCCATTTGACGTTTTAAAGCGGATGCTTTCATCGTTGATCTACCTTTCTTTTTTCAATTCGATTTATACCATTCGGCTTAGTTGCTGGCGTTCAACAAGTTTGTGATTTGTTGAACATTTCGCTTCCACGTCATTAATATACCCCCTTAGGTATTTAATTGCAAGAAATAAGTTTTACGAAATGTCGAATTTTTCAACATCATCCATTTGGATAGTTGATGCTCGACACATACTCCCCCATGTATTAAGATGAGCCTACACAATAAATAGTTGGGTAACTGAACAATTTTTCCTATAGAGGTGAATGATATGGAACCGTATGTATACGATGCAAAAGTATTGAATCGCATGAAACGAGTGGAAGGACAAATTCGTGCCATCATCCGGATGATGGAGGAAGGAAAAGAATGTCGCGATGTCGTGACGCAATTAAGTGCCGCACGTTCCGCACTCGATCGCGCTTCGACTATCATTGTGGCTAAGAACTTGGAACAATGTATCATCACCGCTCAAGCAGATGGCGAAGATACGTCCGAAACGGTGGAAGAAGCCATTAAAATGTTGATGAAACGCTAGTTCCCCTTGCTTTCCCTGTCCAAATGGGAGAAAGTTAGAGTAACGACTTACTAAGGGGGATTTCCTTGTGAACTTCGAAGAAAAAGTAGAATCATTTAGAGCGCTCGCCGCTGAACGCAACATGACGTTCAAAGAGAGCGACACTGAAACGCACGTCACGTTCTTGACGCGTGAAACAACAAAATCCGGGGCTCAGCCCGTTATGATTATCGCTTTTAACAAAAAGACGACAGATGCTGAGTTGTACGCTGCTACCGTCACGCACGTCCCAGATTACGTAGAAGATTTACCGATTCTTAATGCCTTGAACGAGTTCAACCAGGAGTTCAAATACTTCCGTTGTGTACTCGACAGCGATCGCGATGTCACACTCGCCTCAACACTCGACCTCGACCTCGGTTTCTCACCAGAGATCATCTTGCAACATTCATTCATGATGTTCCAAGCGGCCGACGAAGTGAACGAGTACATGCAGAAGTTGTATACGCAAGTCCAATAACAAACAGCCGCCCCGGACGAATCCAGGGCGGCTGTTTTTGAATCATTCTTTCGAGCGGACTCGTATAAGGAGAAAAAGGAGGAATTGCTGATGATGACACGTTACACCCATTACCTCGAAGCACTCGAAGGAATCAGGGGGGCGACAAAATGGTTCACTGACGATTTCCGACGTTTGATGGCAATCAACTACGCCATGCACGATGCCCCGTTCGATTCGAAACGGTTCGAACACGCTCAAGCGGTTCTGAAACAAAAGACCGGCATGTTCTCAAAATTTCGCGGCAGCAATAATTTCGTCTGGCTGTCGTTTCTCGACGCCAAGTATGAAGACATCGAACCGGCCATCGACGAGGTACTCCGGCTCGACACGTTGCTCGACCGAAAGCACTTCCGCTTCAGTATGTTACGGCCCTTTATCGCGAGCCAACTGATTAACGTTGATGAGCCCGAACGCCGACTCGACGAGGCGAGCGCACTCTATCAGACGTTCAAACGAAATCATCCTTGGCTGACGAGTGAAGAAGACCTGTTGTCCGCCCTCGTTCTCGTTCAAGCGTTCGATGACCACGATGCGTTGAGTCAACGGATTGAGACGTATTATGAAGCGTTGAAAGCACAGCTCCCCCGCTCGAACGAACTCCAACTCGTCTCGCACTTATTCGCCTTTAGTGAGTTATCACCAGATGAGGTCGTCACCCGCTTCTTGGATTGGCACAACTGGCTAAAAAAACAATCCATCGCCGTCAAAAATGAACATCTGCCACCGCTCGCCCTGTTGGCCATCGTCGCGGTCCCGAACGACAATGACGAACGCGACCTGATTGACATCACGAACGCGGAGAAGGAAAAACATCGCTGGTTCCACACACACGCGTTGACCGTCGCCTTGCAACTCGTCGCGGCAAACAACATCAAGGAAGACGCGAGCGATTTACTGTTGCACGGCACGTTCGCGCATTTGCTCGCCATGCAACAAGCTGCGACGGCTGCCGCAACCGTGGCCATCATCTCGAGCACCGCTTCAAGCGACTAAAAAAAGAAGGGTTCCCCCTTCTTAAGAAAATAAATACCAGCTGAGACACCCGAGCACGAACACCGAATTGGCAATTTCGACGATCCCGATCTTCATGATAGGGATCTTTTTACCGTAGAAGACAACCGCTCGGATTAGGCTTGGTGCGTAAGCGAGCGCGAGTAACGGATACCCAAGGACGATGAAAACGGCGACGAGCAAGCCGTGATATCCCCAAGACAGATTGCGATACGACACACTCTTCTTCTCTCGAATCATCGTCTTGACGAAAAAGATACTCCCGAGGAAATAGAGGTACGGCAAGACGAATACCCACACCATCGTCGCGTCGAGCGTACGCGCGCCTAGGTAATAGCTCGCCATCCCACCGATGCAAAACGAGGTGACGGCGCTGACGTCATTCCAGACGTTGCGCTCGTCCTTGATTTTGGCGAAATAGGCGTTCACCAAACCAAACGGAATCATCGCGAGGACGAACCAGACGAGACGCCATTCGGACAGAAACACCGGGATGGCGGCGACGGTGGCAATCGTCAAATACGTGATGACCGTGCGCAACATCTGCTGCGATTTTTTCCGTTGCTTGATGAATTGGAACAAGAAAAATGTGCCCATATAGACGAACAGCCAGGCGATGGCGAACGGGATGTGCGCGAGTGTCCAGCCGCCGACAATGCCGCCGAGTAAGAACGGTAAGATGAGCATCGACCAAGCGCCGTGTTGTTTTGGAATCATCCATTTCATGTGACTCCCTCCTTCTACGTTCAGTGTAGAAGAAAGACGGCTATAAAACTGTGATAAATTTTACAAAACAAAAAACGATCTCAGGCGAGATCGTTTTTTGGTGAAAGTTTGGGTTTGATGACCGCCGGCTTGGTATGTTCAACCACGTCGTCCGCCAACATCTTCGTGACGACCCGACCTGCGATCGAGACCGCGACGAGCGTATACAGTGCATTCGACAATGGTAAATAGATGAGCGAGATCGCCAAGACGATGACATCAAACGTGATGAGAATCGTACCGACCGACACACCTGTCCATTTCGATAAGCCAAGAGCGAATAAGTCATCGCCTCCGGTCGCCCCGCCTGACTTCAAGACAAGACCGAGACCATATCCGGTCACAATCCCACTCGCGATGGCCGCAAACAATGTTGCCGGCCATACTTGAATATCAAACGTGAGCAAGTCGAGACGGTCCCACATCGCATAACTAAGCGACAAAGACGAAGCGGCTAGTACCGCTTGCCCGACAAAACGCCATCCTTTCCACCATAAAGCGACGATAAAAAATGGGATGTCGAGCACGATCATCGAAATCGCCGGGTCGATATCAAATAAATAACGACCGAGTAGCGATAAACCGACGAACCCGCCTTCCGCCAAACCAAACTGTTCATTCAAATAATAATAACCGAACGCCATGATCAGCGTTCCGAGCACTATGGTAGCAACTCGTTTCATTCCGATTGTCCTCCCCGTTCTTGACGGAGAGGAGGATCCTCAGTCGTAGCTGCGGTTCCATCTGTTCCATCTCCGATCTTCCGTTTGTTGATTGATACACGTGGTTGTGATCAGTCAACGCTAGAAGTCCGGAAGTTGGAACAGAGGCCATGTCCTCTCGGTATCCATAAAGACCTTCCTTTCTCAAATTGCGCGTAATCTTGTACGTAGTTTACCACACATTTTGATTCAGTTCATGAATTTTACCTTTAGTGCATGTTACGTTTCGGTAAATCTTTCTTTCCGAACCACCACCAGTTCCAATCCCCGAACAGTTTCATGAGAGACGGAACGAGCAGGATCCGGATGATGGTCGCATCAATGAAGATGGCGAGCGCAATCCCCACGCCGAGCTGTTTGATCGGGCTCACACCCGTGAAGGCGAACGCACCCGTCACGACGATCATAATGATGGCGGCTGAAGTGATGATTTTACTCGTCTTCGCAAGCCCCATCTCCGTCGCATAGTCATTGTCGCCTGTCTCGCGGTAATATTCCTCGATTCGCGAAACGAGAAATACCTCATAGTCCATCGACAATCCAAAGACGAGTGAGAAGATGAACACCGGTGTCAAAATACTGATTGTTTCTGCATCGTACACATAACCTGATTCAAAAATGATGACGAGTAAACCGAACGTCGCCCCAAGACCAAGCACGTTCATGAGAATCGCCTTGATTGGAATCAAGATGGATCGGAACGCCCACATGAGGATGAAGAAGGTTGCCAAGATGACGGTGATGACCGCATAGGGAATGCTGTCATAAATCTCATCATAAATCTCTTCATTGAAGGCTGCCGGTCCGCCGACTTCAAACCCTTTGTCTCGCCAATCGCGTACGAATGCTTGTGCTTCTTTGTCGCTCGGAGGTACATCGAAGCTGACATTCACGAGCGCCAAATCTGTATTCCCATCAAGGGTCACAAGTCGCTCAAGTGGGGCGAGTTGTTCTGGCGCCGCTTCGGCGAGTTGCGTAAACGTCTCAGGCGTCAATCCGGATGTCGTTAAGAAAGTCGAGACATTATCGACAATATCGACCTCGTTTAACTCATCTGTGAGACTCGTCAATTCCTCTAAAATCATCGGATCGGTCAAATCGTTCGCTTCAAACAGAAGGACCACATCGGTCGAGTTATCCCCAAACACATCGTCCCATCGTTCGAGTGCCGCTCGTGATTCATATGAGGTAGGGAGCGCATCGGCGTCCGGAATGTTCAACTCTAGGTCGCGCACGAACCAAAGACTCGGGAGCAGAATCAGCAAAGCAATGAGCGTCATCGTCACCGGACGTCTCATCACGAAGCGAGCAAGCTTTTGCCAGCGCTTTTCAGATTTCGTCTCATCTGTCTTGATGATTCGTCCTTTATTCAAGGCGTCACCGACTAAGTAAAGCGACGACGGCAACAAGGTCAGTGCAGATAGCACGGCCCCCGCGACGGCAATGAGCGCACCGAGCGCGACCGCTTGGAAGACATCCACCTGAATAAATAGAAGTCCGGCCAACCCGACAAAGACACATAGACCTGAAAAGAGAATCGAGCGTCCCGCCGTTGCTACTGTCCGGACAATCGCCTCTTCTCTCGATTGCCCGCGTGTTAACTCTTCTCGATACCGATTGACGAGTAACAGTGAAAAATCAATCCCGAGCGCAATCGCAATCATGGCGACGGCATTGAGAACAAAGATAGATAATTCCATGTTTTGCGCAAAAAAGAATAGCGATCCCGCTGCCACAATAAAGGTAATCAACCCGACGAGTAACGGCATGAGTGCGGCGAGCGGCGTGCCGAAAACGAGCAACAACACGACAAGCGCGACCGGAATCCCGATCAACTCCGCTCGAATCAAGTCATTCTTCGAAGCTTCGTTTAAGTCGTCCGCAAATACTGGTTCTCCCGTCAAGCGGACTTCGGTATCTGTATCCACGATGAGCGCGTCTCGGACGGCATCGATTGAGGATTCCGCCGCATCATAATCTTCGAATTCCAGCACGAAATAGGATACGTCCCCTGAACGCGCGTCCGGATTCTCCGCCGGGGTAATCACGCCATCAATTGATGAAATTTCCCCAAAACGGTCTTGTTGTTCGTCCATGACCGCCTCCAGATTTCCTCCTTCAAATAAGACGATCATTGAAGCACCTGCTCGATCAAATCGTTCATTTAACTGATCTTCTACCTGTTGGAAACGTCCGTCTTGAATGGCAAACCCGTTTCCTCTCAACTCACCCGGGAGCTGTAGCCCGAAATAAACTGAACCCGCGAGTAAAATCGCCCATATGAGTAATACGCCATACCGAAAACGAACCAACTGCCTACCTAACCATTCCATTGATGTCACTCCTCCCTGTCTATCCATCTACTTCCCGTTTCTCGATTCATTCATCATCACTTCACAAAAAATTCCTGAACCTAGGTTCGGTTCAGGACTCTTGTCGTTCAAAGACTTGAAGCCAGCTATGGCAAAATCGTGGTGGTGCGGACAAGACGACGAGTCGATCCCCTCGTTCATCTAACAGCATTACCTTCAATAATTGGTTGTCTGCACACACGCTTGAGCAAAATAATTCTTCCTCTCGATGAAACAGTTGGAACGACTCTGTCGATGTGATCGCCGTCGTTTCTCCCACTTGATCGAGAATGACCGTGTCGCGGTTTCCTTCGTATGGAATGCGCCAGGTTTCTTTCGTCTTCACATTTTCAACTAAAAAATGATGAGTTCGTTCATCGAACAATGTCACACACGTTTCAGGTGTGAACCGTTCAAAATCATACGTCCCCTGATACGCTAGCTCGATGATGTTCCCAAAGACAGGGACTTCTTCATAGCGGCTATATCGAAACGTATGATCATGGAGGTTCAAGGCTACGACATCCGATTCGGCTGAATATAAGAAGATGTCATCGCCTTGCCAATAGTGCAAATTGCTAAACCAGTCTCCGTTGAATCGTTGAGGGATCGCATGCGTCTCCATCTGTCCTCGTTGTAAATCAATGACTCCGTAAAGTCCTTTTTCATGGAACCATGCCACGGCACGTCTTGCATTCGGCTCCACATATAGGGCGCATGGTGTCCATTTCCAGTCGATCTCCCAGCGAATTTGAGACGACTCGTCAAAGAACAAAAATCCAGTTTGCGCCAAGTACAACATCCAACCTTCACCTACACGTTCAAGCCATTCGATCGTTTGATGAAATTGAAAGTCTGCTGTTTGTTTGTACATTTGATCACTTCCTAGTTTCAGCTTAGCAACGACCGAAACGAAATTCGATTTTGAATGTGTTCATTCAACACATTTTCGATTTTCCTGTATACTGACGGTAAAGACATATCGTTTAGAAAGGAGACCTTCCATGCGTCCATTACAACTATCACCAGAGACCGCAGTTGAACTCGCAAAAAAATTAAACGTCCCCCTCGAGGAACTGATGCATATGCCAAAACACATCCTCGTTCAAAAAATGATGCAACTCGAGGCATCTCAAACAGAGGAAGACACACCAAAGGAGACGGATTAACGTCTCCTTTTTGGTTACTGTTCTTTGCGTTTCCGCTTTCTCGATACATACCAGAGACCACCGATTACAGCGAGGGCCGCACCACCGGCCACAGCGTACTTGCTGTAATCTGGGCGACGTTCGGTTACGACTAGTGTCGAGAGTGGAGCGACCGTCATATAACGGTCCTCGACTTGACGTGGCGCCGTCAGATTAACGGTATGGTCCTCCACGTTCACCTCGAACTTGCCAGATGGAAGTTTGACCTCAACCGCCTCCTCGAGTGCGTTGTGGTAGACGATATGTCGTTCTACATATCCTTCCACATGACGGCTCAATTCAAAGGCAATCACACCCTCTGCTTCATCAAAGAAACGCAAGTGTTTGCGAATCTGTTCCGTGTTTTCGAGTCGGAAGAGCGGATATTGCTTACGCAGACGCAAGAGGCCTTTCACATATTCCACACTTGGCGCTTCTTGCTCCGCCCGGTTCCAGTCCATACGGTTGATGACTTCGCCTGAATTAAAGCTATTCTCATCCCCGTCTTTTGTCCGGAAAAATTCCTGTCCACTGTGAAGGAATGGAATCCCTTGACTTAGGAGCACAATCGACGTCGCCAAACGGTGGCGACGGCGACGTGTCGTCTCGTCATCTTCCGGATTCGTCACGGATAACTTGTCCCAAAGCGTCAAATTGTCATGACATTCTACATAGTTGACGACCTGGTTCGGCTCATCAGCGAAACTTTGGCTCGTGATGCCACCAGCAATCCCTCGTTTCACATCTGCTGTCATATCCGTGTTTCCACTCACCCAGCCCGGTAAGTCTTCGATGAAGACGTCTCCTCGGACACCGTCTCGAATCCCATCATTGAATTGGGCGATGCGTGGCATCTTATGCGCATTATGCTGATTCGCTTTTTCACGAACCGGGAGCGGTGTATCCAAATCCCAGCCTTCCCCGATGACAAGAATCGATGGGTCGACGCGGTCGAGCGCTTTCCGAATCTGGTTCATCGTTTTGACGTCATGGAGTCCCATCAAATCGAAGCGGAACCCATCAATCATGAATTCTTTCGCCCAGTACGTTACACACTCGACCATGAGCTTACGCATCATCGCACGCTCGGATGCCGTGTCATTCCCACATGCCGAACCATCCGCGAGTGTTCCGTCTTCGTTTAAGCGATAGTAATAGTCCGGGACGAATTGCCCGAGCGGTGTTGTCAACGCATCATACGTGTGGTTGAAGACAACGTCCATGATGACCCGGATGCCTCGATCGTGGAGCGCTTGAATCAGTGCCTTCAATTCGACAATTCGCGTCGCCGGGTCATCTGCCGACGAGGCGTAAGATCCTTCGACCGCAAAGTAATGAACCGGATCGTAACCCCAGTTATAATTGTCTTCCCCTTCACGTGACTCATTCACCGAGCCGTAGTCAAAGAACGGCATTAATTGGAGATGAGTGATTCCAAGCGAGGTAATATAATCGAGTCCGGTCGTGTAACCGCTCGTGGTCGTCGTACCCGTCTCGGTCATCCCTAAGAATTTCCCACGGTGCGTCGCCCCACTCTCTGGGTGACTCGTCAAATCACGGACGTGCGCCTCATAGATGACCGCCTCTTGTGAAGAATTGAATAGCGGACGTTCTTTGATCCAATGGTCCGGGTTCAAAGATGCCGGATCGAGCAGACATCCTCGTTTCCCATTCACTCCGACGACTTTCGCATACGGATCGAGCGACTCTACTTTTTTCCCATCAATCAGCGCTTCAAATACATAAAATTGACCTTCGAATAAGGCACGGTCGAGTTCGACCACCCACGTCCCCTTCTCAGCCGGTTCGAGCTCGAGTCGTTCAAACTTACGGGCACGGGCTGTTCGATACAACTTGACCGACATCTGTTCCGCTACCGGAGACCAAACTCGTAGTCGAATCTGTTCCCCTTTGAACGTCACCCCTAGGTCTTTCCCGTGATAGGCAACGTGATCTAAGTCTGCATGTGTGTGTTGATCCATTGTACGTTCCATCTCTTCACTCCTTCACTGCTTCAAATCTGCTATCATTATAACAAAACCACACAAAGGATGGATGAAACATGGCAAAAGACAATTCTTTCGATATCGTGTCAGAAATGAATCTTGAAGAAGTAAAGAACGCGATTCAAATCGCGGAAAAGGAAATTTTGAACCGTTATGACTTCAAAGGGTCAAAGAGTGAGATGTCCCTCGACAGTGGCGACCTCGTCCTCATCTCGGATGACGACTATAAACTCGAGCAATTAAAAGACGTCTTGATCACAAAATTGATCAAACGCGGTGTCCCGACGAAAAACCTCGACTATCAAAAAGTAGAGAACGCACTCGGCGGAACGGTTCGCCAACGTGTGAAATTGAAAAGCGGCATCGACAAAGATGACGCGAAAAAAATCAATAACGCCATCAAGGAATCAAAACTTAAAGTCAAATCGCAAATTCAAGACGATCAAATCCGAGTGACGGGGAAATCACGTGACGATCTCCAGGCCGTCATGCAACTCGTACGTGAACTTGAATTGTCCGTCGATGCCCAATTCACGAACTTCCGATGAAACTCGCCATCATCAGTGACCCGCACGGTTCGTTTGATGATTTAAAGGCCGTCCTGGATGACGTTCGTCGCGAAACCGAGCATATTCTCTGTCTCGGTGACCTCTATGAATGCCACATCGGGAAAAAACGACGTCACGAGCGCTTTCATCATGTGGAAGACGTCGCGACGTATGATTCGAATTATGAAGCGTTACTCACGTTCCCGAGTCTTCGTGGTAATCAGGAGGAGCGAATCGACGAGGTGCTCGTCATCGACCATCCCGTGAAAACACGGATTTCCTTATTGCCGGAACAGACGACTCTTGGCGAAGCACGCTTTTTACATGGGCATCAAGTGAAATGGAATGAAGACTGGGAACCGGTGGTCGAAAAAGGGAAATATCCACTCGTCTTCATCGGACATAGTCACATCCCCGGGATTTACCGGAAAGGAAAATCCTTGCCGTGGGAAATCGAGACACCGTTCCATTTGAAGAAAAAACGATATGTCATTAACGTCGGCGCCGTCATCTTCGATCGGGAATGGTGTCTATATGACACGGAAGCCCGAACGGTCACGCGGATGAAAGCATGAATACAAAAAAGGGCCTCAATTTTTTGAGGTCCTTTCGTCTGTCTTACATTTCTTCCGGCGCTTCGACACCGAGTAAACGGAGCCCTTCTGTCAATACGAGCGTCACTGCCTTGACGAGAGCGAGACGCGATTGTTTGCTCGCATCTTCCTCTAGGACGCGGACGTGACCGTAGTACTTGTTGAACGCTTGCGCGAGGTCAAGTACATAACGGCTGATGATGGATGGTTCGCGACGTTCATGCGCACGTGTGATGACGTGCGGGAACGCGTTGAGCATCGTGACGACACCCCATGAGTAATCATCGTCTGCACCAGTGAACGATGAACCATCGTAGTTCCCTTTACGGAGGAGTGAGTTTGCACGAGCATTCGTGTATTGGACGTAAGGTCCTGTCTCCCCTTCGAACTTGAGCATGCTGTCGAGATCAAACTCGATGTTGTTGATGCGTTCGTTTTTCAAATCGTGGAAGACGACCGCGCCGACACCGACCATGCGGGCAACGTCTTGTGCGTTCGCAAGATCCGGGTTCTTCTGCTCAATGTTCGCCTGCGCTTTCTCGATTGCCTCTTTCAAGACTTCCTCAAGAAGAACGATGCGCCCTTTACGTGTCGACATCTTCTTCCCTTCTTGCAAGATTAAGCCGAACGGCACGTGATGCATGCCATCAACAAAGTCATATCCAAGCTTACGAAGGACCGAGAAGAGTTGTTTGAAATGGAGCGCCTGTTCGCCACCGACGACATAGTTCGCTTGAACGAAGTTGTACGTCTCGTAACGATAGATTGCCGCTGCCAAATCACGTGTCGCGTACAACGTCGCGCCATCTTTTTTCTTGATCAAGCAAGGTGGCAAGTTCTCCTCTTCGAGCGAGACGACCATCGCCCCTTCACTTTCCACTAAGAGGTTTTTCGCTTCTAGCATCTCGACGACGCGTCCCATTTTATCGTTATAGAACGCTTCCCCGTTGAAACTTTCGAATTTCACTCCAAGGAGGTCATATACTTTTTGGAACTCTTTGAGCGACTCGTCACGGAACCACTGCCAAAGCTCTGTCGCTTCCGCATCACCATCTTCAAGCTTTTTGAACCAAGCACGGCCTTCGTCTTCGAGTTCTGGTTGTGTCTTCGCCTCTTCGTGGAAATGGACGTATAATTTCAAGAGTTCTGCGATTGGATTGGCGCGTACCGCTTCCTCATCGCCCCACTTCTTGTAGGCGACCATCAATTTCCCGAACTGAGTGCCCCAGTCCCCAAGGTGGTTGACGCCGACGACGTCATATCCGTTTTTACGTGCGATTTGGTTGATCGCATTCCCAATCACCGTCGAACGCAAGTGACCCATCGAGAACGGCTTCGCAATGTTTGGTGACGAGAAGTCCGTCACAATCGTTTCATTGCGTGCTTCGTGTGTCGCATATTCCGATTTTTCCTCAAGCACGGTGTTGATGATTTCTTTTGATACGACATCACGGCTCAAGAAGACGTTGACGTAAGGTCCCGCCGCCTCCACTTTCGTGAACAATTCATCGTTCAATTCATTTGCGATATCTGTCGCAATCATGACAGGTGCTTTTCGGTAAGCTTTCGCCAATTGGAAACACGGGAACGCGAGGTCACCGTGCGCCTCGTGTTTTGGCTTCTCAATCAATGCTTCAATTTGGTCAATCGTGAGTTCTTCACCGATGACACGGGATAGTGCTTCTGCATATTTGCGTTCATAACTCATCTGTATGTCCTCCTTCTTCAATAACAACTCATAAAAAAAACGCCCTTTGCATAGATGCAAAGAGACGGGAATTCCCGCGGTACCACTCTTCTTGCCTGCATGATGCAGACCGCTTTATGGTGATAACGGTTCCCTCCGGCTATGCCTACTCTCGTTTCGGATAGCATCTCAAAAGTGCGTTTCGCGACGTTTGTCAGCCCAGGCTCTCACCAATCCCCAGGTCGCTTTGTTGACTAAACCATCGTTACTCTCTTTTTCATCGACTTTCGTCTATGCGGTTGAAAAGCAACTTCATTATAGAGGATATTCTCCGTATACTCAATGCTAGAATTCAAGCATGATAAAAGAAAGGCAGGACTCGCAAGAAATCATGACGAATCTTTACTATTATATCTTGAAATGTCCCATGCTAGGAGGGAACACATGAACCACTTTCGCAAGATGTCCGTGCTCGGTTGGAGTATATGGAGTGTTTTGTTCTGCTTCACCATCGGATTATTTGCATTGGATGTGCTGCACGCCCCGACCATCGATCCGTTGTCCTTTATTTTAATCTCATTACTTGTCATCATCTTTCAACTCGATTCAATCGAAGTCAAAGGTGTGTACTTCACATTCTCTGAGAGTATTGTATTAATTCTATTTCTATTCTTTGGATTTGAAACCGCACTCATCGTCAACCAGATTGGATTATTCGTCTTTCAGTTCGCCAATCTGAGACCAAAAGTCGCCATACGCCGATTCCGCTTCACCTATCCATGGAACGCGATTACGGCATACTTAGAAATTGTCATTCCCGCTACCGTCTATCTCGCCCTCGGTGGGGTAACCGGCCTTGATTTTTATTCGCAAGAATCGTTTGTACCGCTTGCCGGGTTATTCTTTGCTATCTTGTTAAATACCGTATTTCAAAAATATCAGGTGAGATGGTGGTTCCGCGTCGATATCGCATTGAGCGACTTCATGAAAATCGCTTTCTACACATATGTCGTCAGTTTGATCTTCATCTTAGCGGCAGCGTTCTTCCGAGAGACGAATTTACTTGTCGTCAGTAGCATCGCGGCAGCGTTGACCTTCTTCATCAAACGACTTCTCATTCAAAAGGGACGACAGGATGCGTATAAATCTCTGATTGAACAGTACGACGAAGCGAAAGAAGCCGTCTCTTTATCACAGAGCGAAGCACAAGCCATTGAAGTCTTTTTAAGTCAGTGTGAACAATTGAACCATTACAATGAAGGATATATCGAGTTCAAACTGTTTGATCGCACACTCTACTTTGACTTGAAGACACGTCAACCGATTGATCGCCCCGTCGTATTTGCGCTACTGGATATCAGTCAACCTGTCGAGCCGGTCCTTGACTACGAGATGCGATTTGAGTGGGATGCTTCATTGTCTGACGCTTTTCATGACGACTACCACAGCTTCGTCTCGATTCGTTCGGAAGAGATCGAGGGAATCCGAACATGGATCGTGATGACAGGAGAACCTATATATGGGTATCCGAAGATTATCCAACATGAAATCATCAAGTTGCTCAAGTCGTTCAACCGGACCATCAGCCGCTGTCATGAACGAGATCGTCTGTATACCGAGAGCCGGACGGACAGTTTGACCCTTCTCGCCAATGCCCGCGCCTTCTACGAATACGGAATTCAACAAATATCCGACATCTCGATGTATCCAATCTCGGTCGCCATGCTCGACATCGATTTCTTTAAAAAAATCAATGATACGTATGGCCATCAAGTCGGTGACCAAGTGTTACAGGAATTTGGTCGACGTATCCGGCAAGTCCTTCGTGCTGATGACTTCGCCGCCCGTTATGGTGGGGAAGAGTTTATCTTGCTTCTCAATCATTGTGACATGTCTCAAGCCGTTGACATTGCAGAAAGAATTCGCCAGCAAATCGAAGCGAAACCGTTCCTTGTCGATCATCACGAGGTTTCTGTGACCGCGTCCATCGGGGTCGATACAATCGATGCGTTTGGAAATAAGCGCTTAGACGATACGATTCGAAACGCGGACCGTGCGCTATATGTCGGTGGGAAATATGCGGGACGTAACCGCGTGGCGCACTTCAACAATTTAACGACGTAAACTCCCCTTTCTCACATCGAATTGGGGAGTTTTTAAGTTGACAAGCAGATTTGAAACAGGTACGTTAGGGAACGTGTTTACTAATTGGATAGATTCACTTTTTATCGAGAGAGACGGAGGGACTGGCCCTGTGAAGTCTCGGCAGCGGGGAACCTGTGCCAAATCCAGCGGGCGTATTGCTCGAAAGATGAAAAGGGTATTTCGCACGAAGGACCTTTTTCTTAAGAAAGGGTCCTTTTTATTTTTAGTGAGGTGATTATTTTGGAACAACCAACAGCAAACAAATGGGCACTCTTGCCGTTACTCGTCTTCTTACTCTTCTTCATCGGGGCGGGTGTCTATTACGGAGACTTTTATAAGTTTCCGGTACTCGTCGCAGCCATCATCGCCTTGATGGTTGCGGCATTCATGACAAAAGGAAGTGCCACCCAAACCGTCGAGCGCATCGCGCAAGGAGCCGGCAATCCGGGCATCATCATCATGATTTTCATTTTCTTACTGGCTGGCGCCTTTTCAACGGTAGCGGAAGCCATCGGTGCCATCGACGCGACGGTCAACGCTGCCTTGACTTTATTACCGCCCTCGCTTCTCTTGAGTGGACTCTTCGTCATCGCCGCTTTCATTTCAATGGCGATGGGAACGTCGACGGGTACAATTGCGGCACTTGCACCGATCGCCCTCGGTATCCATGAAGAGAGTGGCGTCAATGTCGCCATCGCTGCCGCAGCCGTTGTCGGAGGGGCGATGTTCGGGGACAATCTCTCGTTCATCTCGGACACGACGATCGCTGCCGTCCGGACGCAACGAACGAACATGCGTGATAAATTCCGCACGAACTTCTGGATCGTGCTACCTGCTGCCATCATCACGACGGTTTTACTCGCCGTCTTGTCAAATGGGGAGTCAACGGTCGATGTCGCCGCATTCGAATGGTACAAACTGATTCCGTATCTTGCCGTCATCGGACTCGCATTGACAGGACTGAACGTCATTTTGGTTCTGTTAGGTGGCATCACGCTCACCGGCATCATCGGTCTCCTAGATGGAAGCCTATCCGTCACGGCGTTTGTGACAGCTATTGCGGACGGGATGATTGGCATGGCCGAAATTTCATTCCTGACATTACTCATGGGTGGACTCGTCGGTCTCATCTCACACAACGGCGGACTCACGTATTTACGTGACGCGTTGACATCTCGTATTCAAAAACGTGCCGGTGCCGAATGGAGCATCGCTGGACTTGTCAGTGCGACAAACGTAGCGACGGCGAACAATACGATTTCCATTCTCGTAGCCGGTCCACTTGCAGCGAACATCGCGGACGAGTATGACATCGAACGGAAGAAATCAGCGAGCGTACTCGATATCTTCTCATGTGGTGTACAAGGAATTCTCCCATATGGAGCACAACTTCTCATCGCCGCAGAGTTGACGAAGACCGCATCGCCGGACCTCGTCCCGTTCATGTTCTATCCGTTCCTCCTCTTTATTTGTGGAGGAATCGCCATCGCATTCAATTTCCCACGTTTCAAAAAACAGTCATAAGTGAAAACACCCCTTGTTCAAAGGGGTGTTTGTCGTTTGGTTATCATTTCTTGTTTCAACTGCTCGTTTCGTTTCTTGAACGCCCGTCGTTTGAGCACTTCTTCAAGTCCTCGACTGATGGCCCATAATACGATGAGGAGCAGACCGAGCATGGATAAGCGAAACGGGCTTTGGATAAATTCTTCCCACTGGTCCCCAATGACAGAAAAAATCACGACGACGAGCAGTTTCCCGAATCCTGCCGCCATGATGAACGTACGGAGCGGCATCTGAATGAGCGCCAATAAATACGTGATCAAACTGACCGGGATGAATGGAAGAGAATATAAGAATCCGAGTGAGATCGGACTCATATGATTGATGCGTTCTAACCAATAGACCGCCGCCTTATGTTTCTCGAGCCAGCGTGTCATCGGTTTGCGGAACACATAACGGACGGCTGCAAAGACGACGATCGTTCCAAGAAGGTTCCCAATCCAGGATAAGAGGACCCCTAACAGAAAGCCGTATGTCGCCGCATTCGCAGAGATGATTAAAACGAGTGGTAAAAATGGAAAAATCGCTTCTAAAAACGGTGCACCTAGACCGGCCCATGGACCACCAGGCAAACTTTGAAGCCATTCGATCAATTGGATAATGTACTGTTGGAGAGAATTTAGCATAGTCGTTCCACCTTCAACTTTCGTTACTACTCTATTACCCGAATTCAATTTTCAAGACGCATCTCCCTGCATTCGTCAAAAAAAATTAAAAACCATTTGCGAAAATTCGTCGTGATATTTATCATATAATAATGGACTTGTGGTTGCAGGCAAGTCTATTCGTCGAACGACACAACCCAACGTTCGTTTTCCTGCAAAAAACTGAACACAGGGGAGCAACACAACATGGAAACAAAACCAATGCGGGTCTTGTTGTACTATAAGTACGTCAACATCGAAGACCCAGAAACACTCACGCAAGAACATTTGAAGTATTGTAAGGACCTCGGCATCAAAGGACGCATCTTGATTTCCTCCGAAGGAATCAACGGGACGTGCTCTGGTACTTGGGAGCAAACCGAGCAGTACATGAATGACTTGAAAGCAAACCCTCTCTTCAGCGATATCGAGTTCAAAATCGATGAAGTCGAAGAGCATGCCTTCAAGAAAATTTTTGTCCGTCACAAGAAAGAGCTCGTGACGTGGCGCTTTGATGGCGAGTTTGATGTACCGAAACAACACGGTGCATACCTTGAACCAGCAGAATGGAAAGAGATGATGAATCGTGATGATGTCGTCATCCTCGACGTTCGTAACAACTACGAGTACGAACTTGGTCACTTTAAAAATGCGATCAAAATCGATGTAGAGGCTTCACGTTACATGCCGGAATGGCTCGAAGAGAACAAGGACCTCTACGAAGGGAAAACACTTCTCACGTACTGTACCGGTGGCGTCCGTTGCGAGAAATTTACAGCATATATGCGTGACCAAGGTCACGACAACATCTTCCACCTTAAAGGTGGCGTCGCGATGTATGGTAAGGATGAAGCGACAAAAGGAGAGGACTGGGAAGGCGAGCTCTACGTCTTTGACGAGCGCATCAACGTCCCGGTTAACTCCGTGAACCCATCTGTCGTCTCACACTGTATGCACTGTGGGACCGAGACGGTTCGTTACGTTAATTGTGCTAACCCGGAGTGCAATGTACAGCATTTCTGTTGTGAAGAGTGTGAACCAAAACAAATGCGTTCATGCTCGAAGGAGTGTCAAGAACACCCACGCAACCGTTATATCATCGATAACATTGCAGAGAAACTTCAGGAAACTGAAGGAGTAGTCGGGTAACAAAAATCGACCAGAAGATGTCTTGGAGAACGTGTCCAAGACATCTTTTTTTGACGAAATCTTAACGTCTAGCTTGCTCCTCTTTCGGGTATATTGAAGATACTATGTCAGACAGGAAGTGAATGCACGTATGTTTAACGAACCTTTACTCGCCGCGATTCTCGCTTGGTTTATCGCCCAAGCGGCCAAGCTCGTAACTGAACTCATTAAAACAAGAGATTTTGAAATTGAAATCATGTTCGCTTCAGGCGGCATGCCAAGTTCGCACTCGTCCACTGTCGTCGCACTCGCTACGGCAATCGGGCGAATGGAAGGCATTGACTCAAGTCTATTCGCTCTCGCTGTCGTCTTTGCCACCATCGTCATGTATGATGCGACCGGAGTTCGGCAGGCGGTCGGTTTCCAAGCACGGCTCTTGAACGATTATTTCAAAGGAATCAAACATGAGACCCCGCTCTTGAATGAGCTTGTCGGCCATACGCCGTTCCAGGTTATCGTCGGAGCGCTACTCGGTCTCGTCGTCGGATTGTTTTTCCCAATGTAATGGAACAAGGTATGTCATTTCTCGCACTCTTGATTCTTTTTGTGAAGTTTCACAAAGAAGAAGTTATACTCAAGAGAGAGGAGGAATCGACATGCCTTTTTTGCAGAAATCTTACGAGTCACTCGATACACTCGCCGAAGCCATCGGACAAGCGATTCGAGCACCAATCACGATCGAGAACCGCCACCACCAATTGCTCGCCTATAGCACCCACCCCGATTCGACCGACCCGGCCAGGATTGCGACCATCATCGGGCGTCGTGTCCCAGAAGCCGTCATCGAAGATCTATGGGAGAGTGGCATTTTACAAGAAGTCATCGACCAAGATGAACCCGTCGTCATCCCGGCCCGTCTCGCCGTCGGTCTCGGAGAACGCGCAGCCATCGTCATCAAACAACATGATGAAGTACTCGGCTATATTTGGAGCTTGGCTCGGACGAATCCGTTCAGCACTCAAGAACTAGCCATCTTGCAAGAAGGGGCAACCATCGCCAAAAAATTACTGATGACCATTGCGATGCATGAGCGGCGAATCAGCGCCGAGCTCGAGCGCTTCTTATTAGATGTACTCGCTTCCCCGACTCTCACGGATGCCAATCGCGAACGATTGAACGAGCTTGCCCCGATTGCTGTCGCCAGTCGGTTGACGGTCATCGAATGCGCTCAACCGATCACCCCTCAACTTGCGGAACGCCTTCACTATGTGCTCGCGACGCAAGAGGCCATTGAAGTCGTTTTACATGCCATCGACGGTCAGCAGCTACTCGTCTGGCACTATATGAAGTCTGAACTCTCCGATGAAGAGACCGCACTCATTGCCTGGGCGGAACGATTCGAACAATTGCTTCAAGACAAGTTCAGCGAATCCGAACCACACCTTGGCATCAGTCGACGTTTTTTCGAAAGTGACATGTTATATGCCGCAGCGGAAGAAGCGCGACGGGTGACCACGCTGCGTCGCAAGTTCCCGCTCGAACTCTCGACTTCCCGTGCATTTGAGCAGATCGGCATTTATCAACTCGTCCCGGAACTCGCTCGGCGTATCGGGCTCCGACTTGAAACCCATCCGACCGTCGAACGGTTGCAACATTATGACTCATCCCATCAGACCGAACTCGTGAAGACACTCGAATGGTATTTTTATTTTGATGGGAACGTCAAACGAGTCGCCGCCCATCTTCATATCCATCCGAATACCGTTCTGTATCGGATTCGCCGCATCGAAGAGTTGACGAATATCACGCAAGTTTCCTTACCCGAACGGTCCATGATTTATTTAGCCATTAAGGCTGGTCAATATCGATTAGAAGACTAGACGTTTGCTTTGTGATTTTTCACAAAGTGAGCGTCTTCGTTTTTAGAATCCATGATAAAGACAGCGTTTTCGAATGGGTCTATACTAGGGGTGTGAACAATTTGTGTCAACGGAATGAAAGGGGAATGTTCCATGAAAATCGGGGTATTGAAAGAGATTAAAAACAATGAAAATCGGGTGGCCTTAACACCGATGGGTGCATTTATGTTAACGGAGCTTGGTCATGATGTATTCGTCGAAACGAATGCCGGACTCGGTAGCGGCTTCACGAATATGGAATATATTGATGCTGGTGCGACGATTCTTGAAACGGCGAAAGAAGTTTGGGAAGGCGTTGAACTCGCTCTCAAAGTAAAAGAACCACAACCGTCTGAGTATCAATACTTCCGTCCTGACTTGACGCTCTTCACTTATCTACACCTTGCGGCGGAGCCGGAATTAACGAAAGCGCTCGTCGATTCAAGGATTACAGCGATCGCCTACGAGACGGTAGAAGTGGACCGCACGTTACCACTCCTCACACCGATGAGTGAAGTGGCGGGACGTATGGCTGCGCAAATCGGAGCCCAAATCCTCGAAAAACCACATGGTGGAAAGGGAATCTTAATGTCTGGTCTCCCAGGTGTGCCTCGTGCGAACGTCACGGTCATCGGAGGCGGTGTCGTCGGAACGAATGCAGCTCGAATCGCAATTGGTCTTGGGGCGAGCGTGACGTTGATGGACATTAGCCCGGCTCGTCTTCGTCAAATCGACGACTTGTTCGGAAACACAATCAATACGTTGATCTCAAATAAATACAACATTGCGAAACAAGTGGCTGAGAGTGACCTTGTGATTGGTGCCGTGCTCATCCCAGGAGCAAAAGCACCGAAACTCGTCACGGAAGAAATGGTACAGCGCATGTCGCCTGGTTCGGTCATCGTCGACGTCGCCATCGACCAAGGTGGAATTTGTGAGACGATCGACCATATCACGACGCATGATGCGCCAACGTATGAGCGCTATGGCGTGCAACACTACGCTGTCGCTAACATGCCAGGTGCCGTGCCACGCACATCGACGATGGGTCTGACAAACGCGACGATGCCATATATCATCGAGTGTGCACAAAAAGGCGTATTCTCAGCACTTCTTGAAAACGAGGCGCTTCTCAAAGGCCTAAACGTCATCAACGGAACGGTCACGTATGAAGCAGTCGCGCGGGATTTGGAATATCCGTTCGTTCCTGCCCATGAGGCGGTCTCGAAACAAACACAAGCTTAACCCTTAAGACGATGAGATGCCCGTTCTCATCGTCTTTTCTCTATACCAAAAAGAAGGAATCGAACGCCATCGTCCGATTCCTTCATTATTATGCGTTATGCGTTATGCGTTCTCAACGGCGATATCTTCCCCGATGATTTTCACTTCCGGCTCTAATTCCACTTCGAATTTCTCTTTAACGGTCGCCTGGACGTGACGGATGAGTGAAATGTACTCAGTCGCCGTCGCCTCATCAATATTGACGATGAAGCCCGCATGTTTGAGCGAGACTTCCGCTCCTCCGATGCGTTTCCCTTGCAGACCTGAGTCTTGAATCAACTTGCCGGCAAAATAGCCAGGCGGACGTTTGAACACACTTCCACATGAAGGATATTCAAGCGGCTGTTTCGATTCCCGTTTATACGTCAAGTCGTCCATGACTTCTTTGATCAATTCATAGTTTTTCGGTTCTAGTTCGAACGTCGCCTCGAGTACGATCAAGCCCTCTTTCGAGACACGGCTCGTTCGGTAGTCAAGATCGAGTTCATCTTTAGATAAATGAAGTACTTGACCATCCTGCGTCAACACCGTCGCAGATGTGATGACATCCTTCGTCTCTCCGCCGTATGCACCTGCGTTCATGTAGACGGCCCCACCGACCGTCCCAGGGATCCCACATGCGAACTCGAGGCCGGATAACCCCTCTGCTAATGCTTGACGTGAGACGTCGATAATCGCCGCTCCTGCCTGCGCAATCATTTGATTCCCTTCTCGACGAATCGAGTCGAGTTCATTCAAGTTCAAAACGATTCCACGGATGCCACCATCGCGGACGATCAAGTTTGAACCGAAGCCAAGAATCATAAACGGCATCGCTTCTTGATGGGCCAGTTGTAAGACGGCCTGTACTTCTTCGTACGTGTGTGGAGCCACGAAGTAATCTGCCTTACCGCCTAGTTTTGTATACGTGTGTGCCGACAACGGCTCGTCTTGAAGGACGCGCTCGGCCGGAATGATCATCTGGAGTTGCTGTAAAAAGCTCATGCGTTCACTCAATCCTTTATGTTCTATTTAATCAGTGTCTCGGTCCCATCTCACTCGTTCCGAGCACGTCACTGAATGGTTTCAGTACGAATCACAGTATACAAATGATTATTGGACGTGACAAGCAACGTTTTTCTTACAAATTCATGATTAGTTTATAGCAATAGCGATGTCGCAATGGCAACGATGATAGGAATTGTAAAGTTATCCCAATCTCGATATGAAATCGCTTCAGTTAGCGTAGCGATGATGGAAATGATAAACCCATATGTTACCACTTGCCAAAGGACGACATCATTCCACAAAAACAATAAAAATAAGACAGCATACGAGCTTAGAAACATGGCGATGCTTCCTTGGAAAGAACGCTTTTGGCCATATAAATCATAGACGACCGTCCCATATTTACGCCCGATGAGTGCTGCCATCCCGTCCCCCCAGGCGAGGACGAGTGACCCGGCTAAAAACGCGATCGGCTCAGACTCGAAGAAGAAGTATAAAATAATGAGCAATGCAATCGGATAGTATACGGTCCCGAATGATTTCCGCTCCGTTTGATGCACCGGTGACGGGCTTTTATACAAAAGGACCGCATTCGCAAATGTGAAGAAGATGAGCGGGACTGCCGCGACGTACCATGAATCCATTAACCAAACTGCTAGTAACGACCAATGTCCGACTGCGATATGTACACTTTTTCGAATCGTTTCATCCGTCCATCCAAGACGTTTCCCGACTTGCTCGAGACCCACGAGAAAAACGAGGACGACTACAATGGAAAGAATCGAACGAATCCATTCATTCATTGCTTGACCACCTTCATATATAGAGTGTGTATGATACCGTCATTATACCTTAATCAGTGCCCATCCTAGCTTACTTTTCAAACATTTGGTAGAATGAGGTCAAATGACTGTATAGCCAACGTACGCTGTTGGCGATAGAAAGGGTGGCCGTATGCGCGACGCAACTTCAATTCAAACTTTGGCAGATTGCCTTCATTTTATGCAGGTCGGAGAAATCGAGCGAGCCATCGCCCTCTTCCCTGAAGACGTGCGTGAACATTTCCCAAAAGAGCTTCGAAAAATCCACTTGTTTCATATTGAAAAGAACGGCTTATCGATTAATCAAATCGTCGCCCTCGCTAACGCATTGACCGGCGAGCATCTCTCCGCGACGACGATTCAAAACTGGACGAAGCGTGAAGTCCGTAAAATCATCGGTGTCCCACGAATCGGTAAAAAGTATTCCTTGCATCAAGCGGCAATCATTTATCTCCTTGATGACTTGAAACACCTTTTTTCCCTCGAAGAGACGAGTTCCTTGTTGGCGCTCATCTTCAACAACCCTGACCGGGACGAAGACGACTTCATCAAACCGATTGATTTTTATCGACTTTACGCGGAGTATGCGAAGTCAACAAGCCCGATCGACCTTCTCGATACACGGGCGAAGCGTTCGCTCGAAAAGATGAACTATGAACATCCAAATATCATTCACGTCTTGAAGCTTTGTCTATACGCACATCGGGTGACGACACTCGAACTCGAGGCCAAGCACTATTTGAACCGTTTCATTTGATGAGACGGTTTTTTCGTATCAAAAAACACCGGTCTCTTGACCGGTGCTCGTCATCGTTATGAGACAGATGCTGCGAGCGGCATCCGTGATTTGACCGTTAACGTCTTTAAGACGGAAAGGAGTTCGAACATCGATAACTGATCGGCTTCTTTCGTTAAGCAGAACGTATCGTCTTCTTGTTTCCGTAGTTCCGCGACAAGTTTACCTGCTTTGTCGCGAACGCTAAACTTGTGACGTTCCACATCATATTGAATCGTGAAGAGTCCGCGTTCATAGACGTTGTACTCACACTTTTTCCCGAATAACGAGAACTTGTCTTTCAATTGACCAATCGCCTGTCCATCATGGTTCATCACGACCCATTTTTGGCAGTTTGGGATGTATTTCCCATGAGCGATCTGTCGTCCAGACAAATTGTGCACTTGGACACTGCCTTCCGCGTCGCGGTGAACAGATCCGATCGCATCATTTGTCTCGTCATAAATGGTCGCCTCACCTTGTGTAAAGACGCAACCTTTTACATAAATTAATTTGCGCACCGCTTTTTCCTCCTAGCACGTTCCAACCGTGATTGTTTGTATGTGTACGGTCGGGTATTACTGAAAACCCCAATCGTTTCTCTGTGTAGTTTTTATCTCGTTTCAACTACTACATATTTCATATGACGAAGATGATTATTGCATCGTTTAAAGAAAAAGACAACCCTTTTTTTTCGACATCATTTGGATTCTGTCGAACTTGTGAACAAGCCTATTCTCATCGCTTATATCCCGCTTCTTTTAAAAGTTCTTCAAGCTCCATTCTTGCAATCAGACGAACTTGATTTGGCGCCGCCAATTCGTATGCGCTGTCCGTGAAATTCGAGTTCGTCACGACCCAGCCTTCGTGTGCTTGATAATAGGGAACGGCCGCTGCAATTTGTTGAACCGCTTCGAGTCCGACCGTCTTTTCATAACGCTTTGCTTGAACGGCAATCGACCATCCATCCGGTGTCTCCAATAACAAGTCAGCACCAAAGTCACGTGATGCTGGAGTCACCGTGACCGTGTAACCAAGCGCGGTGAACACTTCCTCTAAAAATAATTCAAACTCCCGACCATCCATCCGATCAATGCGGTCGATGGTCGACAGCCTTACTTTCCATATAAACCATGCAATTCCAAGCAAGAGAAGCAGTACGCTGCTCCAAAGCGGTGCCTCGAACCACCATAAACATATGGCACCGATGATCCCAATGAGTAATCCAATCATGCTCATCTTTCCTTTCCAATTCCTCTCCCTCACTTTACCGTTTTGAGGGCAGGAAATGAAAGGGGGATCTGTCGAATGATATAGAAGATGTGCTCGTCTGACACCACGAAGGAGGGATGACTGTTCATGGAGAATCATGCCAATCTCCAAAGTGAGTTACTTCATGCATTACCTTACGGAGTTGCGTTAATACAGAAAGATGGAACAATCGTTCAGGCAAACCGTCCGTTTCTCGAGCAGTTTCCTGAGAATCTACAGAGACGTTCGAACCTTTTCCATATGGTCAATCAGTCACCGATTACGATGGAATTGTCTCGTCGGATGGAACAAGGACTACCTTGGATGTATGAACTGCCAACGATGCGAGTACACGCCATTCCGTGGGAAAATCAATATATCCTCTCCATTGAGCCATTGCCCCATGATACACGCGTGACGATTCAACACAACGCTTTTGAGGCGATGATGCACACCGAACTCGACATGGCGATGATCATGACGGATGCGAATCTGTTGATTACTCGTTTCAATCAGGGGGCCACGGAACTGTTTGGCTATGCGCCCCATGAAGTGCTCTACGAAATGACACCGTTCGCTTTATTTGAATCGAGAGAATTAAGTGAAAAGCGCTCTGCTTATCAAGACGAGACGGAACGGTTGCTATCGTTCGAACAAATGTTACGCCTCGCACTCGACAAAGGAGACCGGGAATGGAAATTTCAATGTAAAGATCGGACACATTTCATCGGCAAATTGTTCATGCATCCCGTTTATGAGCAAGAGCAACTCATCGGCTTCTTTTTCTTCGTATTTGATGTGAGTTCCGAGATTGAGTTGAAACGTGAGCTCCGTTATAAGGAACAGCGTTATCGCATGTTTGCCGAATCGGTCATCGAAGCCGTTCTGTTCCATGAAGATGGGATGATTCTCGATGCGAACAAGGCAGCGGAATCCATCTTTAAAATCCCTGCAGAGCAAATGATGGGACGCCAGACGATCGAGTTTATCGCGGAAGGGTACCGGGCCGATGTGTTGCGACGCATTCGCAATCACATTCAAACGCCATACGAAGTGATTGGTCGTCGGCAAGATGGAACGTTCTTAGAACTAGAAGTGTATCCGAAAGAAGTGACGTATCAAGGGCAAACGTTACGAGTCGCGGTCATGCGTGATATCAGCGACCGTAAAAAAGTAGAGCGTATGCTCGAACGTGAAAAAAATGCCATCGCCCGTCAGCGCGATATCATCCAGTCAATCTTACAAGCATCGAATGAAGCGTTCGTTTTGACCGAATCGAACGGGAGTGTCTTGTTCATGAACGTCCACGCAAGACGACTCATGGACTTACCTGGGATTGCTCCAAACAAAATTCAGGAGCGTATCCCGCTCCTCTCCACGTTCCGTCCTCGTGACAGGAGCGAGATGCTACGAAAGATGGATCAACTTCTCGATGGGACAGCGCGTGAAGTATCGATGCGTTTCTCCATCCCACAGCCAAACGACCGAGATGAAGAATACTATGAGATGTATGGAACGACGATGGATACAAAACGACAAATCGGTATGGATAGTGGATTCTTGTTTGTGTTCCGTAACCGAACCGAGGAAGAGCGGATGGACCAGATTAAAAATGAACTGGTGAGCACGGTCTCACATGAACTAAGAACTCCTCTTTCTTCATTATCGGGATATATTGAATTGATGCTCGCTCGAGATTTGACGCCTGAAAAACGAGAGCGCTTCTTGAAGACGATGTCGCGGGAAGCGAAACGATTGACCGTCCTACTCAACGACTTTTTGGACATCCAACGCATGGAAGATGGTCACCAAGAATATAAACAAGATCATTTCGCTTTGAATGAACTTGTCTTAGAAGTGATTGAACGCTTCCGCGAAACGAGTGATCATACCATTCATTTCGATAATGCGGATGATGACTTGCATCTCGTTGCCGACCGAGATCGCATCGAGCAAGTTCTCGTCAACTTGATTTCAAATGCGATTAAGTATTCCCCGAATAGACAGGAAATCGAAGTACGGGTCCGACAAGACCACAATCAAGCGCATGTATCCATTCGTGATTTCGGTATCGGGATTCCGGAGCACGCCTTCGAAAAATTGTTCACAAAATTTTATCGGGTCGATAATTCGGATACACGTAAAATTGGTGGAACCGGTCTTGGTTTGTCGATTTGTAAAGAAATTATCGAATCACATGGTGGCAGCATCGAAGTGGAATCGACTGTCGGAAAAGGATCGACTTTCACATTCACATTAGATTTAGCGGAGGAAACGTCATGAACAATTACGCCTTTACCGGGTTCCCTGGTTTTTTAGCAGGAAAATTAATTGAACACCTCGCTTCGTTACCGCATCAAATCGGAGTCATCTACGCCTTGCATCTTCCGAACCAACAACGTGATGCAGAAGAGCTACGAGATACGCTACTGTCAACGACGTCGCTTGCACCGCACCAGCTCGTCCTTGTTGAAGCAGACATCACGTTACCCGAAGTGATTCTCGACCCGATTATGCGGTCTGTCATTGAACGCGATGTACATTACATTTTCCATCTCGCCGCCGCATATGACTTGAGTATTCCTTATGACATCGGTTATCGCGTCAATATACTCGGAACCAAACATGTGACCGCGTTCGCCAAACGCTCGAAACAATTGAAGCGTTATGTGTACTTCAGTACCGCCTATATCGCCGGACGTCGCCGTGGGACGGTTTATGAAAATGAATTATGGCATCGGGTCCAGTTTAAAAATCATTATGAGGCGACTAAATATGAAGCAGAGGCACTCGTTTCAAGAGAAATGGGTGGCATGCCAATCACCGTCATTCGTCCTGGGATCGTAATTGGACATAGTCGCACGGGCGAAACGAAAAAGTTCGACGGTGTCTATTTCGTCTTACAATTGATGACACAACTCCAGCAGATGCGACCACTCCCTTACATCGGGCGGGCGAATGTTGAGGTAAACCTCGTTCCGTACGATTATGTAGTAGAAGCGACCGCTTTCCTAGCTCATTCTCCAAACGGCCTGAAGCGGACATTTCATTTGACGGACCCATTCCCACATGGCGCACGAGAGGTATATCGTATGTTGCATGAGACGATGTTTCAGCGTTCTCCTCGCGGAACCGTTCCTCATGCCGTTGCCGACGCGGCATTTACTGCTTGGAATGGTGCCAAGCGACTCGAGGTTCCTCACGAACTATTGGAGTACTTTAAACATCCTGTTCACTTTGACACGACACAAACGATACGGGCACTCGACGGAACGGGCATCGTATGTCCAGACCTCCAGGATTACCTCCCTGAGATTGTCCATTATTATATGGCACACAAAAAGCCCTGATTCGTCAGGGCTTCAACTATGATTGAAATTAAATGAACAAGTATACGCCATGAATCATCGTACACTTGTTTATATCTCATCCGCGTCGTTACGAGACACCGCTTGATCGTGAAGCAGACGCTCGAGGACGAGGATATAGACCAATGCCACAAGGAGCCCTACGATACCAGGAAGAACCGCAACGATCGCATCCTCCAAGTATGCAGTTGGAATCAGGTAAACCAATAGCGACTTCACACCATACATCAACATCAACGAGGAGAGTAACACAAGCGTTACCGCTCGTTTCGACACATCCCCGAAGAACGGGCGCCCTGTCTTCTCCCCTTTTGTCATACCGAGCCAAGATAACAAGTCCAAATCCTCCTTTATCGATTCGTTCCCTAACCCATTATATACCAATTATTGCATACGATGAAGACCATCAAAAATCTGTGTTGCTCTTGACTACGACACCTCAAAAAAGGCTGCAACTCCTTCATGAGGAATGCAGCCTACAACACATCTTCAACCAATCAAAATCTTCTCTTTCGGATAGCGAATCTTCCGGTCGGCTTGACGTGCGACGGTAAAGAGAATGGTCAACGATCCGACACGTCCGAGAAGCATCATGAACATGATCAAGCCCTTCCCTGCATCATTCAATTCCGCTGTGATGCCGAGCGACAACCCTACTGTCCCAAACGCCGAGACCGTTTCGAATAAAATGGCAGTCGCCGGAATGTGGCCATTCGATAAAATGACGAGTGTCGTGATTATCATAATGAACAAGAAACTTGAGATGGCTACGACGTACGCCTTTTTGATTTGAAACGCATCAATCGTCCGCTCCATGATGACCGTTTCTTTCTTACCTGCGATGAAGGCCCACATATCCGCAAAGATGACGGCAAGCGTCGTCACTTTGATCCCTGACCCTGTCGAAGCCGCCCCTGCCCCGATATACATCAGAATCAATATCAAACCGATTGAGGCTGGTGCCATGGTCGCGATATCAATGGAATTGAAGCCGGCCGTCCGTGTCGTCACGGCTTGGAAGAACGTTACGTGTAACGCCTCACCGAGAGATCGACCGTACAATACCCCCTCGTTCGATACCCACTCAAACATCATGAGGACGAACCAAGCGACACCATTGATGACCAAGAGTGACAAAATCATGATTTTCGAATGGAGGGCGAGACGTTTCCAGCCTCTCTTTTCCGTGGTATCGGCAATCGTCGTGAAGCCAAGACCTCCAATCATAATCATGATGGCGATGGTCACAATGATGGCTGTGTTCTGCTCAAATGACATGAGACTGTCTGGGAATAATGCGAATCCCGCATTATTGAAGGCAGACACTGCATGGAAGAAACCGTAATAAAGTGCCTTTCCAAAAGAATAGTTCTCTGTACTGAACAACTCGAACGTCAAAAACAACATCCCGATGAACTGCACGATGACCGTCGTGAAGACGATGTTCCGTACGAGACGAACCGTTCCTCCCGGCCCCGCTAAATTCAGTGATTCCTGTAACAAGATTCGCTGCTTTAATCCGATTTTCTTCCCTAATACACTGAGCAACATCAAGGCGATCGTCATAAACCCGAGACCCCCGATTTGAATGAGGGCGACAATGACCAATTCACCAAACAGGGTGAAGGAGGAGCCGATGTCGACTGTCGACAGTCCAGTGACCGTTCCGGCAGACGTCGCGATAAATAAACAATCAATCCAAGAAACCGATTCTTCTTGCGCAAATGGCATATATAAAAGAGTGCCCCCGATAAAAATCGCCAGTAAAAATCCTCCCGCGATAAAACGGGCAGGTTTTTCAAATACGACTCGGTAAAGTACCTCGATTCGCTTCAAGCGCACCTCACGCGCTGACAGTCTATGCCGCATCACGACATCTCCTTCACTTCTATTATTCTAAGCCCCATGTTACTCCTCGCTTTTATAAATGCCAACAAGAAAATGTATCTCTAACGCTTTCTTCGATTTTTTGGTATTATGGGAGATAGACTTTAAGAATGTTGAGGAGGTTGAATGAAACCGTGGACCCTAGTACGGTAGATCATTCGATAGAGGATGTCTCACGAAGGTTGGAGCGCCAGTCACAATGTATGCCCGCTCACCTTTATTTTCAGCTAGAAGAGTTACTCAATTGGTCACTCGAGCAAGAAGTCGTGAATCAATTGTATGCATTGTTAAAAAAATACGATGTATTAACCGATATAGAGCGTGAAGAACGAAATATCAGCATTCAAATGCTGATTGATGAAAACGGCGCTTAATCATCGGGAACGCATGTTGCGGGAGACGAGTGGCGTCTCTCGCTTTTTTTGTCCTGATTTATTTCGGAAAGGTGGAAAACAAAGACATGGATGTCGTTACGTTAGTCGGACTCATACTCGGGTTCCTCACCCTCGTCGGTGGAATGCTATTAAAAGGGGCAGGTGTTGCGCCGCTGATCAACCCTGCCGCAATGGTTATCATTTTCGTCGGTACAGCCGCGGCTGTCAGTATCGCTGTATCGAAGGAACAACTTCAGAATGTTCCAAAACTGTTTAAAATCTTGTTCAAAAAACAAGAACTCCCAAGCAAGTCCGGATTGCTCACGCAATTCGTCGACTTGTCGACCCAAGCCCGAAAAGAGGGACTCCTCTCCCTCGAAACGGCACTTGAACAAGTCGAAGAACCATTTTTACGCCAAGGCATGATGATGGTCATCGACGGTCAACCTTCCGAATATATTGCGGAAGTCATGTCACGCGACATCGAAAATATGGAACAGCGTCATAAAGCAAACGCTGATATCTTCACTCAAGCCGGGACATATGCCCCGACACTTGGGGTACTCGGAGCCGTTATCGGATTGATTGCTGCCTTGAAAGACTTATCTGATATCGAAAAGCTCGGACATGCCATTTCTGCGGCCTTCGTCGCGACACTTTTCGGGATTTTCACCGGATATGTGCTTTGGTTCCCGTTTGCAAACAAGTTGAAGCAGTATTCGAAGAGTGAAGTCATCATCAAGGAAATGATGATTGAAGGGATTTTATCGATTCAAAGTGGTGAATCTCCAAAAACGCTAGAAGATAAACTGTCTGTGTATTTGTCTCCAAAGGAGCGAGCTGACTATGAAGCGCAAAAAGAAGCATGATCATGAAGAACATATTCCCGAAGGCTGGCTGATTCCTTACGCCGACTTGTTGACACTGTTGCTCGCACTTTTCATCGTACTATTCGCATCGAGTAACATCGACCAGACAAAGCTTGAGAAAATGTCACAGTCTTTCAACCAGGTGTTCTCTGGAGGCGTCAGCGTCTTTCAAGCTTCGACTGCCTCAAACAGTGACATCAGTCGCACAGACAAAACCAATACGACCGCCAACCCACGGACGTATGAATTGGCTCAACTTGACGAGTTAAAAGAAGATGTAAACAAATACATTAAAAAGAACGGTCTCGAAAACCAAATCAAAGCGACGATCAATTCAAGTGGTCTCGTCTTGACGATTCAAGACCGTGCCTTGTTCAACTTAGGAGAGGCGACTCTCGATGCTGATGCTCGTAACGTTGCACAAAACATCAGTCAAATTTTAGAGAAGGCGGGCAAGCGAGAGATTGTCGTCTCCGGCCATACGGATAACATTCCAATCAATACAGCACGTTTCCCGTCAAACTGGGAACTCAGTTCGGCACGTGCGACCGCGTTCATGCGTGGCCTTTTGGCAAATGATGCCTTGAACCCGGCTCAATTCACGCTCGCGAGTTACGGTGAGTTTAAACCGATTGCGACGAACGATACAGAAGAAGGTCGCTCTAAAAACCGACGTGTCGAGGTGTTGATTAAACCACTCGTCGACCTTTCTGAGGGCGAACCAAAGATGATTGAAACCATCACCTTACCAAACTAACAATCACCCACTCGTTCGAGTGGGTGATTTGTGTTATTGCATCAATTTAAAGTAGCGTCTCGCCAGTTCGGTGAGTGGGCTTTCGAACAATCGTTTTCGCCAGTAAAGGTCTGTCACTTTCTTCACGGCCTCACTTCGCGACGGATACGGGTAAATCATACGGGACAACTTCCCGATTTTGTCACCACGTTGCATCGCATAAACGACAATTTGCATCCAATCCCCCGCCGATTCACCGACTGCATGAGCTCCGATGATTTTTCCATTTTTCTTCGTAATCACTTTGACAAAGCCCGCTTCTTGGCGTTCAGCAATGAAGCGGTCCACTTCGGACAGTTTCGCTTCATACGTCTCAATGTCGTCACCGTAACGCTCGCGCGCTTCTCTCTCCGTCATCCCGACGTGGAACACCTCAGGGTCTGTGAATGTGATCCACGGGAGCTTACTATAGTCGACCTTGTTCCATAATCCAAAGAGCGCGTTCGCGACAACCGCCTTCCCTTCTTCTCCAGCGGCGTGTGTGAATGGGAGCGTCTTGATCGTATCGCCAATGGCAAAGATATGAGATTGTGACGTCCGATATGACGACGAGACATCGATATACCCTTTCGTCACCTGAACGTTCGCCCGGTCGAGACGAAGCGCATCGATTCGGGGAACGCGACCTGTCGCCATCAGCAGTTTGTCCGCTTCATATTCGACCGTTTCGCCGTTCACCTCTGTCGTGACACGAATGCGGCCATCGACCTCATCGACTCGATTGACCTTTACGCCGATTTTCAAGCGCATCGCCATCTCGAGTTGAGATTTCAAATAGGTGGCGACGTCCTCGTCTTCTTTAGGTAGGAAATCATCCTGCGCCTCGAGCACGGTCACTTGTGAGCCGAGTCGGACAAAGGACTGGGCCAATTCAAGTCCGACCGTTCCGGCGCCGATGACAATCAGGCTCTCCGGGAGCGTCTCTTCTTCAAAGACCGTTTCGTTCGTTAAGTATGGGACTTGATCGAGTCCATCGATTGGAGGAACTGTCGGTTTCGACCCCGTCGAGATGACAAATTTTTTCCCGATCAATAACTCGTTCCCTACTTTTAATTCGTGCGGGCTTTGGAACGAGGCTTCTCCGATATAGACGTCGACGCCAATCTTTTCAAAACGCTCTGTCCCGTCATGGTCTTGAATAATGGCACGTGCTTTGTCGACACGCGCTTTTGACATTTGATAATGCTCTTGTCCATTGAACTCGGTTCCGAGAACTCGGGCCGCGCGCATCATCGCATTCGCTTCCTTTGAAGCGGCAATCAACGCTTTCGATGGCACACATCCGACATGCAGACAGTCACCACCTAAATGTTTATTCTTTTCAACAAGCGCGACCTTTGCGCCTAAATTCGCAGCCCCTGCGGCCACCGTCATCCCGGCAGCACCACCACCGATGACAATCAACTGATAGTCCTTCATCGAATCAACCTCCGGTATCGTTCGCTCACATCTTCCATTCGTTTTCGATTCACGCCAAAGTCTGAATAGCCGACACGCGACGCAGATCGAAACTCGACTTGTTGAGTAGCGTCATCAAATAAAAAATCGACATCATCTTTAAATCGCATCACTTTCGAAGTCACTACATAATGAAGTCCTTCATCTGTTTCCTTCACCAATTCAGCCCGTGGCAACTGATTCATCGCCATCTTAATGGCTTCAATTGATTGCCCGCGACTGCCCGCATACGGCAGTGGGTCCATCCGCAATTCTTCAATTGAAGTTTGGGTTGACACAGCATTCGGACTTCCTTTTAACGGCTTCAAAGATTGATTGGCCATTATAAAAACCTCCCTCAGTCTACATACATCTATATGTAGCCTGAATTCGGGAGGTTTAATCCTATTAATGTAGTTCACTCGGGTCGAGCGGCAATAAGACGGTCACCGTCGTTCCGTGTCCGACCTCGCTCTCGATGACGAGTTTGCCTTCATGCGCTTCAATCAATTCTTTTGAAATCGCAAGTCCAAGCCCGCTACTACCTTCTGTGACATGAGCCTGATAGAACATCTCGGTGATGCGCTGCAAATGCTCTCGTGAAATGCCGGGACCTTCATCGATAATCGAGATGAAGGCAACACGTTCCGATTGCACGAAGCGGATGGTCAACGTTCCTCCGTCTGGCGAGAAACGAATCGCGTTCTCTAGGATATTTAAGAACACTTGTTTCAAACGATTCTCATCAAATAGTCCGACCGATTTTTGAGGATAGCGTTCGATGAGTGTGATGCCTTTGTCTTCAAGTGACTGTTTTAATTGCAGTGTCACTTGACGTAATAAAGAGACCAGGTCCAGTTCTTGGCGATACAAGACCAACCGACTCTCTTCAATTTTTGTATAGTCGAGAAGCTGTTCGACGAGACCGATCATGCGCTCTGTCTCGGAATGGATGATGCTTAAACCGAGCTCTGTCTCTTCAGATAGTTTCTCATCACCACCCCGAATCGTCTCGGTCCATCCCTTAATCGATGTGAGTGGTGTTCTGAGTTCGTGCGATACACTCGAGAGGAATTCGTTACGTGTCGACTGATGCTGCTGGACTTTCGCGCCTAAATACGTGAGCGTTCGAGCCAAGGCTCCAAGCTCATGTTTCTCATTTGACTCAACGGATACATCGAAGTCGCCCTGAGCCATCTCATCGGCCGCCTCGATGATGTGACGAATCGGTCTGACGAAGCGATCGGCAATCCGGATGACGGTGTATAGGGCGAGCAACCAGATCAAGACGCCAATCATGACGACCGTCATCCAAATTTCGCGAATGAGCGTGTCCAAGTCTTCAAGCGGTCGCGTGAAACTGATGGCAAACTCGGACGTATCGTTCGTCATAATGGGACTCGTGACCGACAAGTAATGTTCATCCCCGACGTCATAGTCCTGCACGACGGACTCTCCTTGCGACAGTTGCTGTAACTGTTCTTGAGAGAAAGAGGCCTGCCTTGTTCGTTGTCCCGTCGTTTTGACAATCGAACCGCTCCGGTCGACAATCGTCAAATCAGTTCCAGGATATCCGAATGTTCGGACGAGGACTGAAAAGGCGCTCGGCGTTTCAAACCCAACTTGGGCTTGAGGGTATAGATATGCACTCGTTGTCGCATGACCTAGTAACGCTTCCGACTCATACTCGTAATAGTAGCGATACGTCCCGTAAGACAAAATGCTGACGAGCAAGAGCAAGACAATCGTCACGACAATCATCATGCGAATGACTAACTGTTGTTTCATGCCTCATGTCTCCGCCATTTATATCCGTGACCCCACAACGTCTCGATGTAGACCGGATGACTCGGGTCATCTTCAATTTTTTGACGCAAGCGACGAATATTGACGTCGACTGTCTTTCGGTCACCGAAATAGTTAACGCCCCATACAGCATCGAGTAGCGCATCACGTGACAAGACGATTTCTTCGTTTTGGACGAGATGACAGATCAAGTCATACTCGGTCGGCGTCAAATCGATCGACTGTCCATACTTCGTCACTTGTTTCGCGGCGAGGTCGATTGCGAACGGTCCCGACTTTAAGCGTTTCGAATCTTTTCGTTTCACTTTTTCGACACGGCGCAACAACGCTTGGATGCGCGCCACTAATTCACCTGGACTGAACGGTTTGGCGATGTAGTCGTCTGCACCTTTACCAAGCCCTTCAATTTTATCTTCTTCGAGCGTCCGTGCCGTCAACATGATAATCCCTACATTTTCGTCAAGATCACGAATGGCAGCACATGCTTCGAATCCGTCCATTTCCGGCATCATGACATCCAATAGGACGACATCGAACGGTTCACGGTCAAATGCGGTGACCGCTTCTCGCCCGTTCGTCGCCTCAAAGACGTCGAATCCGGCTCGTTTTAAATTGACAATAATGAAGCTGCGAATCGCATGTTCATCCTCAGCTACTAAAATTCGATTCATATCGATTTCCACCTCTTCTAGAGTTCACTTCTCTACATTATAGTTACGTTTTTGCGACAAGGTTGTCAATTGACCTTAAAAAGGTTTAGGATGGAGTCATTAGATTCTGAAGGAGGACCCCCTACTACTATGAGTTACAAGATGATTGTATTGGATATGGATGATACGCTCCTCACGAGCGACCATACGATTTCCCCTAAGACAAAAGAAGCACTTCTCGATGCACAGGCGCGCGGCTATAAAGTCGTTCTCGCGAGCGGACGACCAACGTTTGCGATGTGGGAAGCAGCCCGTGAATTAGAACTTGCGAAATACGGAAGCTACATCTTATCGTTCAACGGTGCCTCGGTCATCGATTGTGCGACAAACGAGGAGATTTTCTCGAGCACGCTCCAGCCGGATACAGTCGCCCATCTCCATGATATCAGTGAACGGGAAGGAATCGCGATTCATACGTACGTCGGTAACGAAATCGTAACCGATCGCCCGAACCCTTATACGGATATCGAAGGTGAATTGACGGGAATGCCGGTCATTCATGTCGACAACTTTAAAGATGCCGTGACAGCTCCGGTCGTCAAATGTTTGATGCTTGCGGATGGCGACACACTCGCTCCAATCGAAACGAAGCTACAAACAGAATTGGCCGGGAAATTGGCTGTAGCCCGTTCAAAACCGTTCTTCCTTGAGTTTACTGAAGCCGGTGTCACAAAAGGAACGAGTCTCGCCTTCCTAGCAGATCAACTCGGCATCGCACAAAAAGAAGTCATCGCTTGCGGTGACGGAAACAATGATTTGACGATGATTGAATGGGCCGGCCTCGGCGTCGCGATGGGAAATGCTAACACGACGGTCAAAGGAAAAGCGGACTTCATCACAAAATCAAACAACGAAGACGGAATCGCTCATGTCATCGAAACGTACATGGCGGACGTACTCTTCACGCAATAAGCTTCTGATTGTAGAAAGGGAGGAAGGAAGATGAATAAAGGGTTGAAACGAGCTGGAGTCGGATTGATTGGAACTGCGGTCGCAGGAGCGGCTTATGTGTTCCTCTCACCGAAACCAGCCACACGTTTAATCAAAACTTCGTTTGCGGGGGGAAACGAAGTGGAGATGAAGGGATTCGAGGAAGTCGTTCAAAAGACGTCTGTCCGAAAAGACATCGACTACTTGTCTTCTTATGACAATGGAACCTTTGATTTGATCCGTTATGAAGGAAATAGCCGCACGATCCCTACCATTTTTTGGGTACATGGCGGATCATTCGTCGGTGGGGATAAATCGGATGTGTTAAAATACGCCACTTCGATTGCGAGTAACGGCTACAACGTCGTCAGTATCAATTACGCACTCGCACCTGACGTGATGTACCCGACCCCGCTCAAACAAATCGAAGAAGCGTACTCGTTCATCGCTGAGAACAATGACCGCTTCCGTCTCGATTTAGACCGCGTCTTCTTTGCAGGTGATTCGAATGGTGGACAGCTCGCTGCACAGTTTGTCGGGACCCAGTTGAATGACGACTATTCGCCTTCTGCTGAAGTGGGACAAGTCGTACCAAAATCCTCAATCCTCGGTGCCATCCTCTTGTCTGCACCGCTCGACTTGAAGCGCACATGGCTCGAATCATCAAAGTCAGTAAACCGCTTCTTGTTCAAACGAATCGGATGGGCATACTTCGGCACATACAATTGGGAAACTCTCCCGGTCGTTGCTGAAGCGTCGCCACTCGTCAATGTACCGGCCACATTCGTCCCAACGTTTATCGCGGATGGGAATGACCATTCCTTTGAGGAGCAGGCCAAGGAATTTGCAACGATTCTTTCAGGACGTACGGATGTCACGACTGTCTTTTATGATCGGAACGAGCACGAGCTTGGCCATAACTATTACTTCGAAATGGACCGCCCAGCGGCTAATTCCACGTATCGTCGTTTGATTACGTTCTTACGTGAAACGACAAATCAATCTGTATAATGCAAAAGAGGCGACGTTCTCCTACAGTGGAAAACGTCGCCTCTTTTCGTTAGCGCAATAGTTCGAACGCGCGACCAATCAATTCATTTCGGGATGGGGAAGTTTGACGCAATGCTTCAAGACGTTCAATCAATGTCTGTTTCAGTCCTTCATCCTTCACCAACTCCAGGCACTCGATGTGTAATAACCAGGCGTCAGCGTGGTTCGTTAAAATCTCTGGGATGAGACCATCGATTGATTCTCCCCGCTCACGCATTAGATGGATGCGGTTGAACATCGGATCATCGTTAGTCCATACACGTTCATCCCGTTCGATGATCACCGGTTTTTCAATCATCATCAGCTCGTCTACCGTTGTTCCTGGGAAAACTGATGGAAGCGAATCGACACGTACTTCGAGCGAGTCGAGTGAGATCGTCCGTCCTTCTAGGTGAACCGTCACGTCTTCGAGTGCACCGGATGCATATGCTTGCCGAATGCTCGTCCCGTCCTCAAAGAGGTCATCGCGATCGAGCGCGGACTCTGTGTCATGAGCGATCAGTAGCCCGTGTCGCTCTTTTTGTGTGAGCTGTCCATGTTGTACAATTGAACATTCATCCCATTGAATGAGCGTATGTTCTTTCGACTCCGTCATGTGACGAACGATGCCGACACGTTCTGATCCATCTTCAAGTCGAATCGTCGATTGACTTCCCGACGCCAACGCTTTCGCCACAGATTCAATCCCACCTTTTCGAATCGCCATTCTTCCCTCTAGTTCATCTAAGACAGAAGAGAGCGTCTCAAAGTTTGGAATAACGAATAGCTCTTTTTGCATGTTTGTCACGTCTTGCTTCGTCTGTAGCGCGTGCTCCAAGTCGAATGGATGTTTGACGACCGCATCTGTCAGACAGTGACGGCTCTCTCCTACCGATGATAAGAGGCCTGCCCCGTAAATCATCGGGTTGTCGAGGTCACCAATCAATCCGAATTCAACGGTCCACCAAAAGATACGCGCGACCTGTTGTGCTTCAGAAAAGCCAGTCACTTGCGCTTTCGCCTCCTGTACGGCTTTCTCCGCCGCCTCGATGTCCTGTTCAGTCGAATTCGCATTCTCCTTCACAATCGTCAAGCGTTTCAATGCGGAGAACGAGGCATGTTCTTCTCGGTTCATGAACGCCTTGGCCCCTAATTGACCGAAGCGTTTGACGATTGCCGAAAACGTCGGGTCCATCAACATTGGCGCATGTCCCGCCGCCTCGTGAATGATGTCAGGGGCTGGACTGTATAAAATATTCTCGACTTTCCGAATGTCTGTCGCGACCGGGAGCATCCCGTTTCCTTGGAAGTCAAAAAAGGCAACGCCGGGGATGAGCCCATCCACTGCGACCGTCGACCATCCTGCCGCCTGCATCTCATCCGTCATCTGTTCGACGTTCGGCAATCGATCCGGTCCCATTCCCGTCCGTTTCAATCCTTCGATGTAAAACGGATGCGCCTTCCCTTCTAACGTGTGCAAGTTCAACCGCAACACGAAACGCCAAACGGCATGATCTGTTGGTGTGTATTCATTGTAGAACTGCGGTGAAATATGTGGGGCTAGGTGTTTCGGAATCGATTGTGTCAACATGTGAAGTCCTCCTTTAAAATCAAAAAATCCCTATCGATTGAATCGATAGGGACGACAAAGCCGCGGTACCACCCTGGTTGCTAGAAAAATTCTAGCCGCTTGATCCGATAACGGGGGACCGCTCAATGATGAGAGCTCAGGAACTGTAATTCGATTCATCTTTTGGGCGTGTTCGCAGCACCACACGCTCTCTGGGCCAGGGAAGATGTCTCTACTTCGGTTCTTTCTTCGCTTTTCTTACATATCCAATTCTTTATCTTTTCTGCAGTTATGCTGTTATGCATATATGCTTTTAAGCACTAAAGTGACGTCTTGTTAGTTACTGTACCAAAGCTAAACAAAAGCGTCAACAAAAAACAGCCTGCGAATTTTCGCAAACTGTCAGAGACACCACTCAATCGGAGATTTTCCCCACTCCTTCAATGTATCGTTTACTTTGGAGAATGGCTTAGAACCGAAGAATCCACGATGGGATGACAAAGGACTTGGATGTACCGACGTGAGCACTTTATGTTGGTCTCCAATCCATTTCATTTTCTTCTTCGCATCATTTCCCCACAAGATGAATACAATCGGTTCCTCGCGACTCCCGAGCCGCTCAATGATGGAATCAGTGAACTGTTCCCATCCTTTTCCACGGTGAGAGCCCGCCTTTCCCGCTTCAACCGTCAGTGCCGTATTTAAGAGAAGGACGCCTTGTTTCGCCCATTTCTCGAGATTGCCACTCTTTGGGAAATCACATCCAACGTCATCTTTTAGTTCCTGAAAGATGTTTCGTAGAGACGGTGGGAAACGAACCCCGTCCTGCACCGAAAAACTGAGTCCATGCGCTTGATTCGGTCCGTGGTACGGATCTTGCCCTAAAATGACGCACTTCACTTCACTAAATTTTGTGTGAATAAATGCGTTCCAAATATCTTCTCGGGCCGGGTAAACGATCGTTTCTTCATACGCTTGGTCGACGAATTGCTTCAACTGTTGAAAATAAGGTTGTTTCATCTCTTCTTGGACAATATCCATCCAATCTCCAAGTAGTCGACTCGATAACTGATCTGCCATTGCATACTCCCCTTTCCCTTTGTATCATACCCAAAATAAATGCATACAAAAAGACGAGTCAATCGACTCGTCTCTCTAGGTTATACCGTTACTGCGCCTGCAACTTCTTTCGCAAGTGCTTCAGCTTTCGCTTTCGCGTCTGCCACGATCTCTTCGATTTTATCTGGGTATTGGTTCATCCCTTCGACCGCTACCGTCGTCACTTCAGATACACCGACGAACGCGAGCGCTTGGCGAAGGTATGCGTCTGCGAAGTTAAGGTCAGTTCCTGTGTAGATTCCGCCTGTCCCTTGGATGTGGATCGCTTGTTTGTTTTCAAGCAAGCCGACAGGACCTTGCTCCGTGTAACGGAACGTTTTACCTGCCATGAGCACGCTATCGAGGAACATTTTCATACGTGCTGGGAAGAAGAAGTTCCACATTGGCGTTGCGAACACGTAAAGGTCCGCTTCCATGAATTTCTCAAGCATGCCGCTCATTGTGCCTACCTTTTTCGCTTCTACATCAGTGAGCGCTTCGCCTGAAGCGAATTTGCCCCATGCACTGAGCACATCTCCGTCGATTTCTTGAACATCAACATCGTAGAGTTCGATTGCTTCCACTTCGATTGATGGATTTTCTGCTTGGAGTGTCGAAACGAATGTTTCTGCCACTTGTTTGCTGTATGAAAGTTCAGTTGGTTTCGGGTTAGCCGATACATATAATACTTTAGTCATCGTGTAATCCTCCATTTGTGTAATCTCTAATTTTTCAATAACAGTTAGAACTATATCATCTGTATATCTCATCGTCAATTATTTTAATTTCAAGATATTGAATAAAAAAGCAACGGGCTTTATTTGCCCGCTGCGTTATAACCGACTCGTTTCAATAACGAAATCAATTGTTCCGTCTCTTCATCACTTAACAGTCCATATATATCTTTGAAGATTTCAATATGTTGCGGATAGACGACGTCCATGAGCGCCTTTCCATCGTCTGTCAATGAAGCATATGTGACACGTCGGTCAGACGGGCAGGCGATTCGTTCAATCAGCCCTCGCTTCTCCAACTTATCGATCACATATGTCACGCTACCGCTCGTAATCAAAATCTGATCCCCAATTTGTTGCAACGGGGTGTCTCCTCGTTTATACAGTACGGATAAAACACCGAACTCTGTTGAATTTAACTGGTGGCGTCGTAAATCTTCTTTCACACGATCACTGATGGCATCCATCGTACGCGCAAGAACAACCCACGCCTTCAATTCAAGGGATTCAATCATGTCGGTTTCACCTCAATTCGTTCATCATATATCACTAGTATAGCAGGACTTATGCAGTATAAGCCGGGAAAAATACTTCGTCAAGGAACTTCTTCATTGTCGCCCATGTCGGAAACGTTTAGAATGGTAGTATTGTGATTTTAAGAAAGGGTGGACCGTATGCGTGAGTATTACGAAATTTCATTGACGATTAGACGGGAGTTTTTGCATGCTGTCATCGATTTGTTGAATCGGGAAGGCATCGCACCGGACTATGCGCTCGAAAAAGAAGGCGCGGTCTTTTTATTATTCAATCATTTACCTTGGCCAAACGTGACCCGTGAACCGCATGCCGTGGAACGTTTCTTATTGACGTTGAAACGATCGGACTATTTATTCGTCAAAACGAAACGTAAATCACCGGTCCCCGATCATGAACCGGTCGCCTGTATGGGGGCTCTCGTCTCCCCGTTCAATGAACATTTGCGCATCGAACTTGCCGTGGACGAGTCGGAAGCAAGTCATTTAGATATGTCCGCATTCCGTCATTATTAAACAATCGAATGCCCAACGCATCCCCTTGAAGATTAGAGCGAGATAGCTAATCGACATGGGGATTTTTTAGGAGTATCTGCTTTCTTTGACGGGAATAAAGGACAGTATTCGAGTTGAAAAGGAGACATGTTGGTATGGACACAGTCATGTTAATCGTCAATCCATCCTCAGGGAAAGAGTTGGGGGAACAACACGCAACACATGCCGAAGAGGTGTTGCGCGAACGATATGGACACGTCGATGTCCGCTTCACTGAAAAGGAACAGGATGCGACGAACTTCGCACGTGAAGCGGCAGAAAAGCACTATCAGGCCGTGATTGCGATGGGTGGGGACGGAACCTTGAACGAAGCGGTGACCGGTCTAGCCGAGGCTACTCATCGACCTGACTTCGGCATCATTCCACTTGGGACGGTCAACGACCTCGCCCGTGCACTCGGTGTCCCAAGTGACCCTAAACAAGCAATCGAGGCTCTCCGCGACGCTGAACCGACACCGATGGATATCGGAAAGTATGAGAACGGTTATTTCATGAACGTCATCGCCATCGGGCTCATTGCCGAAGCTGTCGACGAAGTAAGTGTGGAAGAGAAGACGAAATGGGGACCGTTCGCTTACTTGATTGAGGGTGTAAAAGCGTTCCGTGAACATAGTCCTTATGAGTTGGCGCTTGACAGTAAAGACGGGGAGTTTGATGGCGAGGCTTATCTCGTCGTCATCGCCTTGACGAACTCGGTCGGAGGATTCGAAAACTTCGAACCGGACGCGCGACTTAATGATGGTCTTCTTCACGTCTATATCTTTGAAGAGCTCGGGTTAAAGGACGCACTTCAATTAACACCCGCCCTCTTTACAGGAAAGTTGAAGGAAACGGATAGCGTCACCTCATTTTGTACGTCACGGGTGAACGTGACCTCGCCTGATGCGCTTCCTGTAAATGCTGACGGGGACACAGGCGGCAAGCTACCCCTCACCTTTGAAGTATTGCCGAGCCACTTAAACGTATTAAAGCCGGTATAAGAGCAGGAATTTTGACGATTGAATCGAATGTGTTCAAGCGAGAAAGGAGAATGACCTATCAATATCTCACTTGTTCCATTAACAGTCGCATCCGGCGACATCGTCGATACATTCAATCGTTGGAATAACGATCCTGAGATCGTCCATCTTATTCGCCCGAGCCGCTCTAAAGAAGAATTGACCGCCCATTATGAGATGACGGTTGACGATTTAGAAGAACGACTCTTAACACACGATATTTTCCTTATCTACGCAGATGACCATCTCGTCGGAGAAATGAACGTCATGTATGACCCGCCTCATTTATATCGACAAGAACCCGGTACAGCTTGGCTCGGTTTCGTCATCGGCGAATCTGTAGGTCGCGGAAAAGGCGTTGGCACAGAAGCTCTTCGTTTGTTAGAAGAGCAATTGCGAGCCAAACAAACACCTCGTATGGAACTTGGCGTATTCGCTTTCAACCATGCGGCCCATCGTCTCTATACGAAATGTGGGTATCAAGAAATCGGTCGGATCGAGCACTTCACCTACTGGGACGGTCAATTTTGGTCCGATATTCGGATGGAAAAACGACTCGACGAAAAACCCTTTCACGCCAAGTGAAAGGGTTTTGACTTAGTTCTTTAAGTTCTCGACTTCGACAATCCGGAAGCCTTTTTGTTCAAGCTTAGAGACAACCTTGTTTTTCATGTCTTCTTCACAGTCTGGTGGTAGTGTCACGAGTACCCGTCGCAATACTTTACTTTTCGCATCGAGCGTCATCAAGCTCGCGATTGATGTATATTTGTTCACGATTTTCGTGATTTTCTCAAGTGCCCCAGCCTGTTCGCTCAAGGCGATTGTCAAGACGTAACTACCCGTGTCGCGACTCCATGCTTCTTCGAGCATCCCGAGCATCTTACCGTGGGGAAGAATGCCATAAAATTCATTGCTCTCATCTTTCAATACAGCAATGTACGGCAACTCTTTGATTGAGAAAAATACTTCAAAGAATCCATCTGACTCATGGACGTACTTTTGTGTATTCTTGATGAGTGTCATCACATTATCGTCCATGTTTTCCCCGTTCATTCCATGACGATAAATATGCATCTTGTAAATGTTACCGCGGAAAAATTTCCCCGTCTCGTCTAAAACAGGTACACAACGGTATCCTGTTTCTTCAAGCGTATGAAGCGCTTCCCGCAATGTTGCCTTTTCACTGATGGTGACAACATCTTTCTTCGGGATACATAAGCTATGCACTAACATGCGTTTTCCTCCCAGCCAATAATAAAGTGGTCTACACCCTATTCATTATTATTCCCCAAATATGATGAATATCCTGCATACTTTTTCTGAAAAGTTATGAACACTTCTCGTAATCCTTGCATTTGTCGGAATTCAAAAAAGTCGTTATAGTGAAACTATCCAAACAGACAAAGGGGATGGACGATTATGACGATGAAAAAAGCATTGACGATTGCCGGTTCTGACACAAGCGGCGGCGCGGGAATCCAAGCCGACCTCAAAACGATGGAAGAACTCGGTGTATACGGTATGACAGCTTTGACTGTCATCGTGGCACAAGACCCACATAACGCATGGAATCACGAAGTCTTTCCAATCGACACGACCTTGATCGAGAAACAAATCGATACGGTGCTCGCTGGAATTGGAGTCGATGCAGTGAAGACAGGTATGCTCCCGACACCTGAAATCATCGAACTCGCAGCACGGAAGATTAAAGAATACGGAATCCAGAATGCCGTCGTCGATCCGGTCATGGCATGTAAAGGTGCGGATGAGATTCTTGATCCGAACGTTGCGGTCGCGATGCGTCAACACCTCGTACCAGTCGCAAAAATCATCACACCGAACTTATTCGAGGCGCGTATGCTCGCTGGCCTTGATAAAACACCCGCAACGATGGACGAAATCAAAGAAGCCGCTCGTTTAATCCATGAACTCGGCGCAGAGATCGTCATCGTCAAAGTCGGTGGCAAACTCGGATTCGATACAGCATTCGACGTCTTGTACGACGGAAACGAATTCCGCCTTCTTGAAAGTGAAAAAATCGAGCCTGCGTTCACACACGGCGGCGGATGTACGTTCTCTTCTGCCATCGCAGCCTCACTCGCCAACGGTCACACGGTCGAAGAAGCGATTGAAATCGGAAAAGAGTTCATCACAGAAGCCGTTCGTCATTCATTCCGTCTCAACCAATACGTTGGACCGACGAACCATACCGGATACCGTAAAAAAGTAGCAACACAATCGTAAACAGATGACCCGGAACTACGTGTTTCGGGTCATCCTTTCCATTGGAGGGACAGACGTGAAAGCGATTCAACCTGATCACATTCAGCACTATTTAGACAATCACGTCGCGACACCACTTTTCGTCCATGTCGAGACGACGAACGGTGCCTACGCGACACATAATGACCCGGACTTTCATAACGCCGGGATGTTTATCCGTAATGCCAAAATCGAATACAGCATCGGTCAAATTAAAGGAAATGGTCCCTATCGTGTCGGTTTAAAACTCGATCACGGTTGGCTCTATGTCGAGGGATTGACCGACTATGAAATGCACGAAGAACAGTTGTTACTCGCTGGTCACGATCGTCTCGGTCGTCTCGCATGTGCGCTGCACATCGATATCAAGCCGCTCCCACAAGGCGCATCGGAGGTGGAGAATCAATGAATGGACCGTTACTCGTCATATTCCCACACCCGGACGATGAGGCGTTCAGCTCGGCCGGAACGATTATCCAACATCGTCAAAGAGGACTACCCGTCACATACGTCTGCTTGACGCTCGGTGAAATGGGACGCAACATGGGTTCTCCAATCTTTACGACACGTGAAGAACTGCCGAAAATTCGAAAACATGAACTCGAAGAAGCATGTCGCATGATGGGCATCGAGGACCTGCGCATGTGGGGTCTTCGTGACAAGACCGTCGAATTTGAGGACGAGGCCGAGCTCGCTGGTCGCTTCCGCGCATTGATTGACGAAGTGAAGCCGGAAACCGTCATCTCATTCTATCCAGGATATGCCGTCCACCCGGACCATGAAGCGACAGCCCGTGCCGTCGTACGTGCGCTTCAAGAGATTGGCGAGACGCGCCCTGAGTTCTTAGGTGTCGCCTTTGACCGCCGCACAGAAGACGAACTCGGACAACCTCACGTCATCGTCGATGTAACGGAAGAGAGCGAACAAAAGAAAGATGCCCTGTTTGCCCACCGGTCTCAGACGGAAGGTCTGCTTCGTGCGATCGATAACGCAGAAAACGCCCACGTCATGGAGTTACTCCAACGTGAGCGCTTCTATCATTATCCGTTCTCATGATTCATAGGCTAGACGGGTCATATAAAGCAATGCCCCGACGGTCCCAAGACCGATTAACGTTCCGAATACTACAACGATTTGTCCCATGTTTTCACCTCTTCTAGACTTTACGAACAATTCCATTCATTGGTTTCAAACACGTGCTCTTCGCACGTGTTTTTTTAGAAGTAAAGAACGTAAATCACGATGGCCAATACGATTCGATAGACCGCAAACGGCATCAATTTCACTTTGTTGATCAACTTCAAAAAGAATTTGATCGAAAGAAGTGCGAATAAAAATGCGCTGACGAAGCCGACGACAAAAACGGGTAGCGTATCGAGCGTGAAATACGTCCACTTGCTATAGAGTGACAATGCACTCGCTCCAAACATGATCGGTACCGCCATGATGAACGTAAAATCTGCCGCTGCCCGGTGACTCATTCCGAGGAGAACCCCTCCAGAAATCGTTGAACCGGACCGTGAGAACCCTGGCCATAGCGAAAAACATTGAATCAAGCCGACACCAAGTGCTTGCTTATACGTGATGTCATCGAGCGTAGCGGTCGTCTGACGCTTCACACCGGATAAATCTGCAGCAATCATAAAGAATGCCCCAATGACTAACCCAATCAACACCGTCTTGACCGAGAAGAGATGTGTATCGATGTAGTCCTCAAACAGTACACCGAGGACGCCAGCAGGCAACAATCCGATCAAAATATGTACGAGATTGAATTGGCGCGCGGTTCCACTTTGTCTTAAGGTGAGCAAAGACTTCGGATTCAGTAACGCTTTGAACCGGTCCCGAAAGACGACCACGACCGCTAAAATCGACCCTAATTGAATGACGATTTTAAACGTGTTCGCTACTTCCTGCCCTAAAAACTGACTCGAATTCAACCAGAGACCATCTACGAGAATCATATGACCGGTCGACGAGACCGGGGCAAATTCCGTCAATCCCTCGACGACACCTAATAAAAATCCTACAAATAATTCATACCATTCCACATTGTTTCTCCTATTGATTCATCAAGATTGTTCTCATCATACACTTCTCGACACAATCTTTCGTCCGTCTTAAGACGTAAAAACAGACATGGCTTATGACCCATGTCTGTAAAAATTATCGGGCGGTCGCATGAACGAACCAAACGACAAGCCCAATTAAGATGAACGCCAAAAATAGCGACACTGTCGTTCCTACAATAAAGACCAGCCCCAACACGAGGATACCGAGATGCCATAGCATCGAGACAGATGATTCCGTCGTCGCTCGGATATCGGAAGGCACCTGATGATGCAAAAGACCGTAATAGAGCGGCTCCATCGCTCCATATATAAGAGCCAACAGCCCCATCAGCCCGATTCCGATTGGATTCGGAAAAAGTCCGATGACAAGAAATCCACCGCCCATTAGCCAACCGAACCCGTTTAACCAACGCTTGGATGACACAAATCGTATAAGCGTCCCCGCAAAAAGTTGACCAGGTAACTGAATCAAAAGCAGGACGCTTGAAATGGCACCGAACCAATAGATTGGGATGGATACATCACGTGCATACAGTTGCCAGAACTCATCGATGAAATTGAATGCGGACAAGGCTGCCAAAAATCCGATGGTGACGTTACGAATGGATGTGTGCGACCACACAAATTGAAATCCTTTCAACAAGTGCCGCCACGTCAATCGGTCTTCTCCTTCGCCATGAACGGGTTCAACGAGAAATAAGCTACACACGGTCGCCATCAATAAACTGAGAATGGACAGTCTGTAGTTCCACTCCAATGGAAGGTACTGAGCCAACATACTGCCACTCCATGCCGCCGTCACAGCGGCCATAATCCCAATCGCGTTCAGTTTTCCAAGAACCCGTTCGAACGACGACGCTTCATGACTTTCTTGTAAGGACTCGTATAGCAGCGCATTCTCCGCCCCACTTCGAATGACCGACCCAACGGCCGAACAGCTGATGGCGACAAAAAATCCGCTGAAGGTGAACGAGTATAACAAGATCCAAAACGATAACCACTCCAAGGCTACACCTACTTGGATTAGCCGACGCCGTGTCGTCCGGTCCGCCCATACACCAGTCGGTACTTCTAACAGAACGATGATGAGCGCATAGATCATCTCCAAATAGACGACTTCCTGAATGGTGATGCCTCGCGACTCCCAAAATAACCGCTCAATCACGTACGCGGGAATCAGCCCTTCAAACCAACGAATCCACCCTAACCAAACGATGTTTCGACGAACTTAACTCGGTGAACGTGCTCGTTTTTTCATTTAAATCTCCTCCTTACTTGTCTATTCCCGAAAACACAAAAAAACCACGAGACGAATCTCGTGGTCGACGTGTTATTTCAATAAGTTGAGCATTTCGCGATTGAATGCCGGAATATCATCTGGTTGACGGCTCGTCACGAGCTGGTTCTGGCAGACGACCACTTCTTTGTCCGCATATTTCGCTCCGGCATACTCCATGTCGACTTTGATCGATTTGTAGCCGGTCGCGTCACGACCTTCTAACGTCTTCGCCGTAATCAACAGCTGTGGCCCGTGACAAATGGCAAAGACAGGTTTTTTCGCATCCATGAATGCTTTCGCGAACGAAACGAAACGTTCGTCTTCACGCAATAAGTCAGGTGAGAACCCGCCAGGTAAAAGAAGCGCATCAAAATCTTCCGGCGATACATCATCAATCGATTGATCGATGTTCACTTTCGCCTCTCCTTGCTTTCCTTCCACCGTGTTGCCAGCTTTCTTCTCGATTGTCACGACGTCATGTCCCGCATCCACCAATGCGTCACGGGGACCCGTGAATTCTACATCTTCAAACATATCTGTAATGAGCGTTGCTACTTTTGCCATATTCTAAACACTCCCTTTGTTTGTTTTATCCACATAGAGACTGTTCCACAGGCATGAATCACTTAAACATCTCAAGTGGCATTCAACGGAATTTCGAGACGTATGGATTGTCGCGTTCAAAGAAGCGATACGGGTAGTCGCGCGCCTCGCCCGTGTTCGGGATCCCGATACGGGGACCTGCCTCAATCACTACTCCTGCCTCACCCTCCGCGATGTAGAGTGGGTCTTGTTGAAAGGAATGGCCGTATAGATCCATTGTGATTCCGAGTGCTTTCGTCAACTTTCCTGGTCCGTTCGTCTGGTCATATCGCTTCACTCCGGGACGGTTCGAAGCAATCCATTCATGGCCTTGAATCGGTTCGACGGCTCGAATCAAGACGGCTTCCGGTGTGCCGACCGGACCGCTGACCACGTTCAGGAGCGTGTGCGTATGCATCTGATACGTGTACACATGCCCAGGTTGTCCGAACATGACTTCCGTTCGTTTCGTTCGACGCCCTCCGAAGCTATGCGCCGCCCGGTCGATGGCACCGAGGTAAGCCTCTGTCTCGACAATCTTCGCGATGATGTCACCTTCTGGATGTCGCCGCACCAAATATTGACCGAGTAAGGCGCGTGCCAATTCGAGTGTCGGTTGTTCATAAAATGCTAGATCGAGTCGCTTCATGGTTCCACCTCCGTTTCTCCTATTTTCTCAAAAGTCATATGTTGCACACAAAAAAGATGCCCTGCATGGCAGGACACCTCGATATTATGATGCGATTTTTAGCGATTCACGTTGCTTCCCCAATCGGACGTATCCCAAGATGATGGAGAAGACCGGGCTGAGCCAGAGGAAGAACGCAAATGGTGCGTATTCCAATACAGGCACGCCGAGTGTCGCTGCGAAGAACGCTCCGGAGACACCCCAAGGTATGAGCGGGTTGATGACGGTCCCGCCATCTTCAAGTGCCCGTGACAAGTAGCGCGGGTCGATCCCCCGATCGATAAACCCTTGCTTGAACGCCTGACCCGGCAAGAGAATCGACAAGTACTGTTCTCCCGCGAGCAAGTTGACACCGATTGAACTGAGGACAACTGATAGGACCGAGCTCCCTGGTGACTTCAAACGCTCGAGCAACGATTCAACGATGGCTTGGAAGATACCGAGTTCACGTAATAAGCCACCGAACGCGAGGGCGATCAAGACGAGACTGACCGACCAGAGCATCGATTCAAGACCACCTTTATCGAGTACATTCGCAATCAATTCATTTTCGACATCTGACTTAAAGCCCGACTGCATGACACCGAGCCAGTTCGAGATGCTCCAGTTGCCTTGAACAAAACCGGCCGTCAACACACCCGCAAACATCCCAACGAGCATCGTCGGCAAGACCGGCATCCGACGGAACGCAAGCACTGCGACGAGCACAGGGGCAATCAACGTGAGCCATGAGAGGTCGAAACGTCCGCTGAGCGCGGCTTGCGCCTCTGCGATTTGTGCCGTGTCGGCAGTTTGACCGCTACGTCCGAGGAACATGAATAAAATCAACGTGATGATGAACGCTGGAATCGTCGTCCCCATCATGAAGCGAATGTGGTCGAACAGTTTGACCCCCGCCACTGCCGGCGCAAAGTTCGTCGTATCCGACAACGGGCTCATCTTGTCTCCGAAGAGGGCGCCCGACACGATGGCACCTGCAGCGAGCGCTGGCGAGATGCCCAGTGCCGTTCCGATTCCGAACAAGGCGACACCGACCGTTCCGACGGTTGTAAAGGCGCTTCCTGTGAATGTCGAAACGATCATCGTGATCAATAAGACACTCGGCAAGAACCATTCAGCAGAGATTGTATTTAGACCGATGGAGAGGATCGTCGCGACCGTCCCGGACATTTGCCATACTCCGATGAGCATCCCGATCAACAACAAAATCAACACCGGCATGATCGCTTCACGAATTCCGTTGATCATCGCCGTTTCAATCTGTTTGAAGTCGCGTGAACGATAATACGCGTATCCACCTACTATTACCATTGTGCCAAAAATCGCCATATGTGGCGTCGCTTTGGCCAAAAACATCAGTGAGAGCAAGGTAATCCCGCTCATCAACACGACGAATACAGCTTCTTTTCCTTTCATCTGCATCGACGTCCCCTCCTTTCGTTATATCTTCTTTATTTATTATTTCGCCTAACCGCTTAAACGCTTTTATGCATAAAAGCATGTCAGTGATGTTTTTTACTATACTCGCTTCCTTTCTCCCTGTCAAACGTCTTTTTATGATAAATTATATGCTTGAGGGTGACCTCCGGAGTTCGTAACCTCCTCCGACATCAAAACTAGCGAAAAGGAAGTGTGCTTCATGCAACACGAAAAAGCATTGGTCGTCTTTAGTGGTGGCCAGGATTCAACCACTTGCCTGTTTTGGGCAAAACAACAATTCTCTCATGTGGAGGCAGTGACGTTCGCATATGGTCAACGCCATGATGCGGAAATCGAAGTCGCCAAAGAAATTGCGACAGAACTCGATGTCCCACACCACATCCTCGATTTGTCCCTACTCGGACAACTCACTTCAAACGCGCTCACGAGACACGATCTCGCCATCGACAATGCGGACGTCCCAAACACGTTCGTCGATGGACGCAACCATCTATTCTTATCGTTTGCGGCCGTCATGGCCAAACAACTCGGTATGCATCACATCGTGACCGGTGTATGTGAAACGGACTTTTCAGGTTACCCGGATTGCCGAGACCAATTCATCAAATCACTCAATGTGACACTCAATTTAGCGATGGATTATCCATTTGTCATCGACACACCGCTCATGTGGCTCGATAAAAAAGAAACGTGGGCTCTCGCCGACGAACTCGGTGCCTTTGACTATGTCAAAGAACGCACGCTTACTTGCTACAACGGTGTCATCGGTTCAGGTTGTGGAGAATGTCCGGCATGTAAGCTTCGTCAAAACGGACTTACAGCTTACGAGGAGGTGCGCGTATGAAACATGCTCCATTCCTCGCTCCGACCAGTGTCGAATCAAAGCAAGAAGGATCGCTCATCTACTGTCCGCATCGCGTTCAAATCGTCAAAGAAGTAACGTTCGACGCGGCGCACCATCTCTTTGACTATGACGGCAAATGTCGTGCCCTTCATGGTCATACGTATAAGCTCCAGATGGGTGTCAGCGGCTTTCTCGACAATCGCGGCATGACACTCGACTTTGGTGATTTGAAAAAGATCTTCAAAGAAGAGCTTGAGCCGTATCTCGATCATCGCTATTTGAACGAGTCACTCCCTTATATGAATACAACTGCAGAAAACATGTGTTATTGGATTTTTGAACAACTGGCGACACACTTGCCAAATGAACGCGACGTCCGTGTCGAGTTCGTCCGTCTGTATGAAACGCCAACGTCTTACGCTGAGTTCCGCCGTGAATGGTTGGTGGAATCGTGAAAATCCCTGTTCTTGAAGTGTTCGGACCGACCTTTCAAGGCGAAGGACGCGCCATCGGACAAAAGACGATGTTCGTTCGGACCGCCGGTTGCGATTATCGCTGTTCGTGGTGCGATTCCGCCTTTACGTGGGACGGTTCAGAAAAACCGGACATGCTGACAGCCGATGAGGTCATTGCTCGCCTAGACGCACTGGGTATGTACGATTACGTCACCATCTCGGGTGGCAATCCGCTCCTCATCGCGGCAATGGAAGACCTCGTTGTGAAGTTGAAAGAACGTGGTGTCACACTCGCTGTCGAGACGCAAGGTAGCCGCTATCAAGACTGGCTCACACAAATCGATGACGTGACCCTCAGTCCGAAACCTCCATCGTCTGGTATGAAGACGAACTGGGAGCAACTCGACGCCATCGTCGAACGGTTACGCCCGGAGCAGACGACATTCAAAGTCGCTGTCTTTGATGAGGTAGACCTCGCCTACGCAAAAGAAGTGCAACTGCGCTACTCACCGGACGTCATGTATTTGTCGGCCGGTAACCCAGAGCCTGGTGCAGACGGCGACATCACCGATGCCCAGCTCCGTCGTTTGAAACAACTATGGGAAGACGTTGCACGCGACCCGTCATGGCAAAGCGTCCGCGTCCTACCACAACTACACACATTACTGTACGCCAACGAACGTGGCGTCTAAGGAGAATGAACATGAGACCAGAAGACTTACAAGACCTTTCGCTCCTCGGACAGAAGAGCGTCCCATATATTTTTGAATACACACCTGACGTCCTTGAGGCGTTCCCGAATCGTCATCCGGAGAACGACTACTTCGTGAAATTCAACGCACCCGAATTTACATCGTTGTGCCCGATCACGAACCAACCGGACTTCGCAACCATCTACATCTCGTACATCCCGGATGAGAAACTCGTCGAGTCAAAGTCGTTGAAGTTGTACTTGTTCAGCTTCCGTAACCACGGTGACTTCCACGAGAACTGCATCAATGTCATCGGGAAAGATCTCGTCAAGTTGATGGAGCCGCGCTATCTCGAAGTGTGGGGGAAATTCACACCACGTGGCGGTATCTCAATCGATCCGTACTACAACTACGGAAAGCCTGGCACGAAGTACGAAAAAATGGCAGAACACCGTCTGTTCAACCATGACCTGTATCCAGAAACGGTCGACAACCGTTAATTGAAAAGTAGGCGCTCCAATCTGGAGTCGCCTACTTTTTTTGATAGCGATGAATCTGTCGCTTGATCGGTTCACGGAAAACGGTCGCAACGAGCGTCAACACGAGCATGATTCCAAATGCCAAGGCGATGAGCGTCCAATCCCCACTGGCGATACTACTCCCGAGAAAATTGTTCGCAAACGCTCCGGGAATCATACCGACGACGGTCGCAAACAGATAGGCGAGTACGTTTACTTTTGCCAAACCAGAAGCATAGCTTACCAAATCGAAATTAACGAGCGGGATGAGACGTAAGATGAGGACGTAAAAGAAGCCGTCTTCTTCGATTTTACGCTGAATGGCTTCGTAATTCGTTGATTCGAAGTGATGCAGGAAACGATCGCCGAAAAAAATTGCCACATAATACGCAACAAGCGCACTCAATGTCGCCCCGATGACGGTATAGATGACGCCCGGTAACATTCCAAACGCCAAGCCGCCGGCGACCGACAAGACGGACGTCGGGAACAAGATGAGCGGACGAACGGTGAACAACAAGATGTAAATGAGCGGAGCCAACCATCCGAATTGAATGATGTAGTCCCGAATATCGCCTGGGCTTACGTCAACCCACTGATAAAGGAATGTCGCCGTCCCGAACAGGAGTAGGACGAGTGCAATCATCCATTGTATCTTCCACTTCTTCATCGTCCTCCTCCTCTCTATTTGCTTTTATTCCCGTAATCGAGGATGTCATCCACCTTTTTTCAGCCATCTCGATATGGTACGGTTAGAAAAAGCAGAAGGAGGAAATCGATATGAACCTTGCAGATGCCCTAACGTTGAAACAGTTGCTCCATGAGCAAATCGATACATTGACCGAAGAGATTGAGCATGTGGCGTTCATCTCGCTTCAAGCGAATGAATCCATTCCGACCATTCAGTCTCGTTCCCTTCAAGACATCGAGATGGAACTTGAACACATTCGTCTAGACTTACGTCAGCTCGACCGTCTCATTCAAGAGGCGAACGTCCAAGCCGTTGTCGAGACGCACGACGGTCCGCTTCCGCTCGTCGAGGCAATCGAACTTGCTGTTCAGTTACGCGTCCAAGCACGACTTTATGAAAAATTATCGCTTCGTCCGAAGAAAGACTATGTGCATGGGGTTGCCTTGATCAAACACGCCTTATACGATCCGGAGCTGTATCGCCTGAAAGCGCGCGATATTAAGAAGCGTGCCATTCGAATCGAAAGTGCGATTCAAGCCGTCCGTTATCAGACTGACATTGAATTTGATGCATCACGATATATGTAAAAAGCGAAGGGATTCCTTCGCTTTTTACATATGGTCATGGTGATGGTGGTGGATATCATGATGACTCGATGAAGAAGAACGTCGACGTGGTGGTGCCTCATCGGCAAATTTTTCTCCGTCTAAAATCCCGAGACGCTTATATTGACGATCGACCCGCTCTTTCGTCTCTTCGCGAACAGCGTCAGACTCCATCACCAATTGATAGCATCCGAGCGCGACACGGAACGGCTCCATGCGTGTCCGTTCAATCGAGAAGGAATCGATGCCCCGTAAATAGTCTGCTAAGTGCTCAGCCGTATCGTCGGCCGGGACATCGGCGAGCTGCGAGGCGAATTGTTGTAAGTCCTTCAATGTATTTGATGTTTTAGAGTAACTTCGACTTGATTTGATGACACCAAATGCGATAAGTCCAACAATGGTGAAAAACATGAGTGGAAAGAATAAATTGATGATCGTGAAAAATGGGTCCGCCCCAAATTCTAAAGTAGACATTTCAAATTCCCCCTTTTCTTTAAGTACGTTCATTCAGTCGAATCGGTTTCAACAAAAAAACCGCGATCACACGACCGCGGCATCGATTTAACTGTTCAGTTGTTTCTCCATCATGATGCGCGGCTCGCCATCTTCTGTGTAAGCGCCCATGATGTCATATCCGCAAAGGAGGTTCAAGATGATGACCCCTTTGTTCGTATTGCGTGCTTTCGTCCGAATCGAATGGAACCCTTGCGCTTCGACCCATTCGAGTTGCGTGTCCATCAGCTTGCGACCGATGCCATGTTTCTGGAAGTCCGGGTGTACGCCGCCCGCCCAGCTATAAAACCGATAAGGCTCCGCCTCATACCCAATTTTAAAGCCAACTAGCTGCTCTTCAGAGAAAGCCAGCAGCACTAACGGATTGGCGTGCCGATACAGGCGCTCTTTAAATCGCAACTGATCGAGGTCACCGTATAACGTGCGGTACAGCCGGAAGAAGTCCTCTTCAAAATCTTTAAAGTTGTTCGTCACATCTTTTACGATAAATGAACTCGTCGTACTCATCGTGCCATCCCCTTTCAGTTTCTGGACAAAGATTCCGTACGTCTGTTCATTTCGCCGTTCATTCTGAATTTCCTGTCTCCCGTTCAAAAGCTGTGACACCTTTTTGTTTATATAGTCCGAGCGTACGCTTCGGTAAGCTCTTGACCATCCAGTCTTTGAAGATGCGCGCTTGATCTTCGACCGGAAGCTCGTAGCCATCCGTCACGATATGTCGTGACCGTGTCGTGACATCGTACAAGGAAATCGCCGCCGCCACGGAGATGTTCAAACTCTGTACATACCCTTGCATCGGAATGACAAAGTTCCCGTCCGCCTTATGGAGTGCTGTTTCCGAGACACCACTATGTTCATTCCCGAATAGAAGAACGGTCGGCTTCGACACATCCACTTCTTCGAGCGGAATCGCCTCTTCACTTAACGCGGTCGCATATACTTGGTAACCACTTTCTTTTAAAGCGTCAATCGCCTCTTCAATGGAGCCATGCTCCACGACGTCCACCCAGCGGTCGGCACTCTTGGCGATAATCGAGTTCGGTTTGAACTTTGCCCGTCCTTCGACGACGTGCAACGTTTGTACCCCGAACGCATCGGCTGAACGCAACACGGCGGATTGGTTGTGCGGATCGTCCACACCTTCCGTCAAAATCGTGATATGGTTCGTTCGTGTATTCAACACTTCATACATCCGTTTAATGCGGTCTGGCATGAGCATCTCGTAGAGAGGAAGATCGTCCTCATGCAATACACCCTTCTGCAATAACTCTTCTTTTAATTCAATCTGCTTGTCTTTCGTCAAAGCAGATGTCGTCTGTCTCCAACCCATCTTTCTCGCTCCCTTCAACCTATCATATTGTAGCTAGATTCGATTCGACTGACAAGTTCGCCTCACATCTACCATTCCCGCTTCAAAAATGAAAACAAATGAAAATAGCGAAAACGGTTGCATGAATTTATGCAATCGATTACAATCATTTATGCAAGCGATTGCACTATTGGCAAACAAAAAATAGATAAAACTCCCTCACAGGAAGGAAGCGTATAGCATGAAACAATTGATCTCATTCGATTTCTGGCAAAAACTCGGTAAGGCCTTGATGGTCGTCATCGCCGTTATGCCAGCTGCCGGCTTGATGATTTCCATCGGTAAATTGACTGGAATGTCAGCCGGAGATGTCGGTATCTTATTAACAACAGCTCGTATCATTGAAGATTTAGGTTGGGGCATCATCGTCAACTTACATATCCTCTTCGCAGTCGCGATTGGTGGTTCGTGGGCAAAAGATCGTGCCGGCGGTGCATTCGCAGCACTTCTCGCCTTCATCTTGATCAACCGTGTCACAGGTGCCATCTTCGGTGTCAACAGTGACATGCTTCAAGATCCAGAAGCGACAATCGAGTCACTCTTCGGTGCGAACCTTGTCGTCGCTGATTACTTCACATCTGTACTCGGCTCACCTGCCCTCAACATGGGTGTGTTCGTCGGGATTATCGCCGGTTTCCTCGGTGGTGCACTATATAACCGTTTCTACAACTTCAACAAGTTGCCGAACGCTCTCTCGTTCTTCAACGGGAAGCGCTTCGTACCATTCGTCGTTATCCTTGGTTCAGTCGTTGCTGCCCTCGTTCTATCGATTGTATGGCCAACCATCCAAGGTGCGCTCAACAGCTTTGGTGAATGGATTGCCACATCACGTAACACGGCGCCAGTCCTCGCTCCGTTCATTTATGGTGCACTCGAACGTCTCCTCTTACCGTTCGGTTTACACCACATGCTCACAGTACCAATGAACTACACAGAGCTCGGTGGAACATACACAATTTTAACAGGTGCGACAGCTGGATCGGTCGTTGCCGGTCAAGACCCACTCTGGTTGGCATGGGTAACAGACCTCGTCAACTTGCGTGCTGCTGGTGATACGGCCGCATACAACACGCTTCTCGCTGATGTCGTTCCAGCACGCTTCAAAGTCGGTCAAGTCATCTTGTCATTCGCTGCATTGATTGGTGCCGCGTATGCGATGTACCGCAACGTCGACGCGGATAAGAAGGCACAATACAAGCCGATGTTCTTATCAGCCGGACTCGCTGTCTTCTTGACAGGTGTCACAGAACCGATTGAATTCATGTTTATGTTCGTCGCACCAGTTCTTTATGTCGTTTACGCACTCATGGCCGGTGCTGCCTTCGCATTGGCAGATATCATCGACTTACGCGTACACGCTTTCGGTGCAATCGAACTCTTGACGCGCATTCCGATGATTGTCAAAGCAGGACTTCTTCAAGACTTGATCAACTTCGTGCTCGTCTCTGTCGTGTTCTTCTTCCTCAACTTCGGTGTCTTCAACTTCTTCATTAAGAAGATGAACCTACCGACGCCAGGACGTAACGGGAACTACATGGAAGAAACGACAGAAAAATCATCCGTTACAGGTAACGAACAAGTCATGGGGATTATCGCACTTCTCGGTGGGGAAGAAAACATTGAGGATGTCGACGCATGTATGACTCGCCTTCGTGTGACCGTTAAAGACGTTACACTCGTCTCTGACGAACAAGAATGGAAGAAAAATGGCGCTATGGGTCTTATCGTGAAAGACCGTGGAGTCCAAGCCATCTATGGCCCGAAAGCCGACGTATTGAAATCAGACATTCAAGACGTCATCGGTGCATAATCTACTGGCCAACTCGCTCGAGAGTTGGCCTTTTTCTAAAGGAGGACTATCGTGAATATTTTAACGCTCAATTGTCATGCCTGGTTAGAAGACCGCCAACAAGAGAAAATCGACGCGATTGTCGAACGTATCGCAAGCGAAGAGTATGACTTCATCGCGCTCCAAGAAGTCAATCAACATAAAGAGGCCCCACTCATCTATAGGAACATCCGTGAAAACAACTTCGCACACGTCCTCGTCGAGCGCCTGAAAGAGTTAGATCTTCACTATCACATGACATGGGACTTTGCCCATTACGGATATGATATTTACGAGGAAGGCGTCGCCATCTTATCACGGACACCGTTTCTATCGACCGAGTCGTTCTTCGTATCCAAGACGACGGACCCTGACAATTACAAGTCCCGTAAAATTGTCAAAGCCGTGATTGAAGGTCCTGAAACGCCGACGACCGTCTACTCGTGTCACCTTGGATGGTGGCATGATGAAGAGGAGCCAGTGAAGTATCAACTCGACGAACTTCTCCGTCGCGTGGAGCATGACGACCATGCGCTCCTACTCGGTGATTTCAACAACGATGCTTTCATTCGAGGCGAAGGATACGATTACTTGATGGAGAATGGACTTCAAGACTTGTTCCATCTCGCGACGGAACGTGAAGGCGATGCGACGGTACAAGGAAAAATCGCCGGGTGGGACGAAAACAAAAAATCGCTACGCATCGACTTGATGTTGACGAACGCACCCATTCACGTCTCCCGTCATGCCGTCGTCTTCGATGGGGAAAACGGCCCCGTCGTCTCCGACCACGCCGGTGTCGAAGCCACTGTATTTTGGCGCTGATTCACCTTTTTCTTCCGACTTGGGAGAAAAGGGTTTTTCTTTTGGGGAAAATCTTGTAACGTGATAAAAGACTGATGTCTAACTACTAATGAATGAAATAGAAAGAAGTGTTTGAACATGAAGACAAGCTCGCTCAGTCGAAGCGACTGGACTTTAGTTTTATCCCTATCCTTATTAACCTTCGTTCTCGGAACGAGTGAATTTGTCATCGTCGGCATTTTGCCTGATATCGCAAGCGGTCTATCCATTTCCATCGCGACAGCAGGAAGTCTCGTATCGGTATTCGCTATCAGCTTTGCCGTCGGCACGCCAATCACGATGTCCTTGACGAGCCATCTTCCAAAACGTAAATTGATGCTCGGCTTGACGATTCTCTTCACCGTCCTGAACTTATTAAGCAGTCTCGCTCCCATGTATGAGTGGTTACTCGTCTTGCGAATGCTGACGGCTGTCGTCACAGGTGTCTTAATTTCGCTTGCCATGCTCGTCGCTAGCGAGAGCGTCCCTCCGGCAAAACGGGGTGTGGCCGTGTCCTTTATTTTCGGTGGCTTTACAATGGCGAACGTGTTCGGGGTTCCGATCGGAACGTTCATCGGACAACAGGCAGGATGGGAGTCCACGTTTTGGTTGACGACTCTGTTTGGTGCAGTCGCCTGGATTGCCATTTATCGTGTCTTGCCGAATCAATTGTCTCAAGAAAAAGCATCACTCCGTGAACAAATGGCACTCCTGACGAATCCGCGTATCTTGATCGCCTTCTTGATTCCGGCGTTCGGTTTCGGGGCGACGTATGTCATATATACGTATCTCGTGCCGATTTTAAAAGATGTCCTCGGCGTCCCGGTCGCTTGGGTCAGTCCGATTTTATTCGCCTACGGATTCATCTCGATCTTCAGTAATATCGCTGCCGGAAAGATCGCCAGTCACAATCCGATCGGACGCTTACGGTTCGTCTTTCTCGTCCAGGCATTCGTCCTGGCCGCATTATTCGTGACGACGTCGAATGTGACGCTCGGTCTCCTGAATATCGCCCTCATGTCGTTCATGGCGATTTTATTGACGACATCGACTCAGATTTATTTGATCGATTTGGCGGAGAAGTTCAATCCGAACGCCAAAGGTCTCGCCTCATCACTTATGCCTGTGGCGAGTAACGTCGGAATCGGACTTGGTTCCGCTCTCGGTGGTGTCGTCTACGCGACAAGCCCTATCATGACGCTCGCGCTCGTCGGTGGTTTGGTCGCCCTCGTCACAGCCGGGTTGACCGCAGTCAGTTATTCACTCGATCAACGCTAAAACGTGCGCACCTCGATGAAGGTGCGCACGTTTTTTATAACCATTCGAGAATTGCTGATAGGACTTCGTCGAGTTGTTCTTTCGATGTGAGCGGACTTTCCTGATCACCTTTTTGTGGACCATACATTCCGAAGTTGGCATGATTCCCGCCTTCGATTTGTACGAATTGACTATCGGCAGGTAGGTCGCTTCGACTCGCCTCGATGTCTTCCGGGACAGCCAATCCATCCAACTCACCCGAGATGGATAGCACGCGTAAGTCACTATCGACCATCGAGCTGATCGGATATGATGCGAGGAAAATGACACCTTCTACCGACTCTTGATGCTCAAGCGCGTAACCCGACGCCGCCGAACCTCCGAGTGAATGACCGGCTACGATCCAGCGTTCAATCTCCGGATGTGCCTCGATGATTGGATCGGCTGCGTCGATATCTAAAATGCCTAAGTTGAGTCGAAGCGACGGAATGGCGACGAAATACCCTTCCTCGGCTAAACGTGTTCCATAATACGCATACGCCTCTTTCTCCACTTTCGCCCCTGGATAAAGAATGATTCCGACCTCACTCGTCGGATCTCCAAACTCGAGACGGTTGTCGACCACTTTCCCCTCTTCGGCATACCGTGTCGCTTCATCGGTCGGTTCGTACGTGAACTGCGTCCAAATTAAAAAGCCTGCTACCGCGATGATTAGCAATCCTACGATTGAGAGTGCGGTCCACTTGAAGAATTTCTTCATTATATAGTCTCCATTTGCATCCACTTCATCATAACGTTACACTAATAAGAAAAAGCATGATCAGGGGGACACCATGACCAGAAGTAATATAACCACGACGATTCAGTGGTTTATTTTTATTTTAGCTACAAATATTGTACCACCACTCTCCATCGCCGCCTTGTTTGAACTGTCACCAGATGAGACGATGACCTTCATATCCCGCTCACTTTTCATCTTCGCACTCTTCAGCATCATCCAAACGTTGCTCGGCCATCGCCTCCCGATACTCGAAGGACCTGCCGGCATTTGGTGGGGTGTCTTCACTTTATACGCCTCCATCGGTCCCGCCCTATACGGAAGTCAGCAAGAGACCTTGCAAGCACTCGGATTCATGCTGTTTTTGAGTGGAATCCTTGGTGTGTTGTTGACCGTCACTGGTATCTTAAGACGCATGCTCGCCCTGTTTACACCGCAAGTGCTCGGCGTCTATATGATTTTGCTCGTCCTTCAATTATCAGGGGCCGTCATTAAAGGTGGCTTTGGGGTGACGGAAGACGGAATCAACGTCGTTCAGGCAGTGGCGACGGCAGGTCTCGTCTTGTTCGCACTCACGCTCGAGCAAAGTCGCTTTAAACAATATGGACTCGTCATGACGCTATTCGTCGGGTTCGGCTTGTTCCATTTACTCGACCTTGGAAATCCAATCGTTCGTTCGGAATCTTTCTTCCTCGTACCGGAGCTTCTTCCGTTCGGAAATTGGGTGTGGGATTGGAACTTGTTGCCGACGGCTTTCGTCATCACCCTACTTCTCATGACGAACGTCCTTGCGAACATCAAGTTGATTGAGCGCATCGTCAGTTCTCGCGAAAAACGAGAAATCAAAGGAAACGTTCCTGCATCAGGTGTCGCCAGTGGCGTCAGTCAAATCGTGGCTGGTCTGTTCGGCACACCGGGTCCTGTCGCCATCTCCGGGACAGCTGGTTTCCTCTCTTCGACGGAGAGCGTCCAGCGTGCTCCGCATTTGATTGCCCACGCCCTCATGATGGGGTTAGCACTCATCGGTCCATTCGTCTCGTTGATTGCGAGCATCCCGGCCGCTGTCGGTTATGCGATTGTGACTCCGCTTATCGCGACGATGATCATCATCGGAATCAATGAGGCCGCCTTTGAATTAAAACAATCGACGGCATCCCTCACGGTCGGGCTCCCGCTCGTCATCGGTGCCGGGGCGATGTTATTACCACCCGGTTCAATGAATGACCTGCCACCGCTTCTTGCGACCGTCTTCTCTAACGGGCTTGTTCTCGGAACAATCGTCGCCTTAACGACTGCCATCTTAAGTAAAATCAAGGATTGAAAAAAAGAACTGGCCATATTGGTCAGTTCTTTTCACGTACATACATATGGTAACGGGCATCGTGCGGTAAAACAGCGCCTTCTTCTTGTTCGAAATGCGCACGGTCTTTCCAATAACGAACGACTGACGAAGTATCACGATGCAGGGCGCGCTGTAGTGCTTGTTTCGCCGTGACAGGCGTTTCGTCATCGTTTGTCAATTCAAGCCCCATTAGTTTATAGCCGATGGTTTGTCCACCTCGACTCATTTGCCAGGCTTCCATGGCATATGTCAGCAGTGTCGGTGTGATGACCGCATGCACGAACTCGCTTTTTACTTTCTTTCGCACGAGCTGTTCCACGCCCACGCTGACGAGACCTGCAATGATACTGTCAATCAAGACGGCTTTCGTTCGCTTTTTTGTCAATGGATTCATCGGCTCATCCTCTGCATCATCCCTGACGTCAACACTTCGATTCCTTCGCCTTCTTCAGACGCCATAATCAACGCACGCGCGACATGCAACGCTTGAATCGGTGCGACTTCCGGTGTCTTCTCAAGCAAGAATGACTGGAACGGTCGACTGATGACCTCGGCCGCCTTCTCCCCGAGGCGGAATGAATCACGTTCTCCGAGTAACAGAGAAGGACGCGCGATAATCAAGTGATGGAAGTTGAAGATGCGTAACGCGTTCTCAAGCTCCCCTTTCACACGGTTGTAAAAGAACGTCGAACGTAACGATGCGCCTTGTGCCGATACGACCGCATAGCGCGTCGCACCGTGTGCCTTGGCGACACGGGCGACTTCAAGTGGTAATTCTAAATCAACTTGTTTGAACGCTTCTTGCGAGCCAGCTACCGCAATTGTTGTGCCGAGCGCACAGTACACGTCGTCGATCTGTGGAAGGGACGAATCCATCTCCTCGAAACCGATGATCTCATGTAACTTCGGATGACTCCAACGCTTCGAGCGACGGACAACGATCCAGACCGCATCATAACGGTCACTCTCTAACAACTGTTCAACCAATTCGCGACCAATCAAGCCGGTCGCGCCTACGACAAGTGCAGTTTTCCCCATTCGTGACTCCTCCTAGACTACTATTTCCTTCAGTCTAGCTGACTTGCCGTTCCTCGGCAATGATTGTCCCGGGACGGAATCGGTCCATCATACGGAAAAATCCGTTCAATGCGAGCGCCGTGAATGAGCCTGCCACGATAGCACTATCCGTGAACAACTGCAGCCACTCCGGCATGTTTGCGACGATGGCTGGATTGGCGGTAATACCGAGCCCAACACCGATTGAGAGGGCAATGGTGATCAAGTTCTCGTTTTTCGAAAAGTCGACCTGGCTCAGAATCCGAATTCCAGAAGCGGCGACTGTTCCGAACATGACGAGCATCGCTCCCCCAAGCACAGGTTTTGGAATCAATGTCGTGAACGTAGCGACTTTCGGAAGGAAGCCGAGCAAGATGAGCAATCCACCTGTCCAAAAGATGACACGACGTGATTTCACACCTGACAATTGAACGAGTCCGACATTTTGACTGAACGTCGTGTATGGAAAGCTGTTGAAAATCCCTCCGAGAATCGTCGCGACGCCCTCCGCACGATACCCTTTCGTCAATTCGTTCGCACCGATTGGCTTTTTCGTGATATCGCTGAGCGCCAAGAACACCCCCGTCGATTCAATCATCGAGATGATGGCGACGAGCGTCATGACGAGGATGGCAGACACGTCAAATGTCGGCATCCCAAAGTAGAAAGGCTGGACCATTTGGAACCAACTCGCTTCACGGACAGGACTGAAGTCCACGAGACCGAGCGAAGCAGCAACCCCCGTTCCGATGAGTACGGCAAAGAGGACGGCAGCGGCACGCGTGAAGACGGTCCCGACACGGTTCAAGACGAGAATGAGTAAAATCGTCAAACCACCTAATCCGAGATTCTGCATCGATGCGAATCCAGGCTCACCTGGCATCCCGCCACCGATATCATTGACGGCGACCGGAATCAGCGAGAGACCGATGATCGTCACGACCGAACCGAGCACGACCGGTGGAAAGAAGCGCGCAAGTTTCCCGACAAATCCAGAAATGAGGATGACAATGAGACCGCTCGCAATCAACGCGCCATAAATGGCAGTGATCCCGTTTGCGCTCCCGATGGCGATCATCGGACCGACCGCCGTGAACGTGCATCCGAGGACGACCGGCAATCCGACACCCGTAAAGCGTGTCGTCCATACTTGTAGTAGCGTCGCCACCCCACACATGAATAAATCAATTGCGACGAGATAGGTGAGTTCGGTTGGACCAAGCCCGATGGCACCACCGACGATGAGCGGGACGATGGCTGCTCCCGTGTACATGGCGAGCAGATGCTGAAATCCGAGACTTGCCGTCTTAAATGTATTCATCGAACGACCTCCACGAATGAGATGTGGTCTTTCTCTAATTTCGCGACGCGCGCTAGCGATTCGACGCGATAACCACGCTCAATCAGTTTATCGCGCCCTGGTTGGAACGATTTTTCGATGACGATGCCAACACCTGAAACTTCTGCACCTGCCGCTTCGACGAGTTGTGTCAGCCCGAGTGCCGCTTCCCCGTTCGCGAGGAAGTCATCGATGACAAGAACGCGTTCGCCTGGTAAGACGAAACGTCGGCTCAAGCTGATGCGGTTCGTCTCCTGTTTCGTGAACGAATAAACATCCGCTTCGACGAGGTCGTCTTGGAGCGTCAGCGATTTCCGTTTACGCGCGAATACGAACGGGATGCCCATCTCAAGCGCCGTCATCATCGCTGGCGCAATCCCGCTCGATTCGAGTGTGACGATGCGGTCGATTTGAGCGTCTTTGAAACGTTCTGCAAATTCTTTGCCGATGGCTTGCATAAGTACCGGGTCGACTTGATGATTCAAGAAGGCGTCAACTTTCAACACTTGGTCGGATAAGGCCCGACCCTCTTCACGGATTTTGTCTTCTAACTGCTTCATTGTTGTCCCCTCCATTAAAAAATGCGATTCGTCACCCCTCATCGGGAGGCAACGAACCGCATGGAAATCAACGATAGCATACGACAAGCGCCACCCGTAGTCGAACCATTTACGGTAGTTCGGTAGAGACTTGCGGACCATATTTCCGCTGATATACGAGTGCGAATCTATTTATTTAAGATAAACTTTATTGTAGACGAGCTGACGAGAAATGCAATAGGTTGCAATCAAACGGCGAAATGTTCGATTTTTCTGAAACTGCTGTATACTGTATGTATTGGATATGAGAGAGGAGCCTTGCCCTTATGAAGTTATTCGTATTAGGCGCAACCGGTCGGACCGGACATCAATTCATCGACCAAGCCATCGAGCACGGTCATGACGTCACCGCGTTCGTACGTGAACAGAAAAAGTTGATTCGGACCCCACAACTTGAAATCATCGAAGGCGACTTATATGACATCGATGCGTTAACAGAAGCGATGCACGGTCATGATGCGGTCATCAGCTGTCTCGGAACGGATTTGAGCGACCCAGACTTTTTAGCGAGTGTCACGGACAAGCTTGTCCCTGCGATGAAGGCAAACAATGTTTCACGTATCATCTATCTCGCTTCAGCGGGAATCGACAATGAGATTCCGGGCCTTGCGGGGAAAGCCATTACGTTCATGCTCCGGAAACCGCTCCGTGATCATCGGGCAGCCGTGGACTTATGGCGAAATTCGTCATTCGATTATACGATTGTACGACCGATGCAATTGACGGACGGCCCCCGCACCTCGACATATCGCACGGCCATCGATGAAGTGCCAGAGAACGGGAAACACATCTCACGGGCAGACGTCGCCCAGTTCATGCTTCATGCGATTGAAGAACAGGAACACGTACGGGAGTCAGTCGGACTGGCGTACTAATTTGATTCAATTCATGCTACAATATCGGGTAGTTTACTTTGAAAGGAACGAAAACGAATTATGAGTATATTAACGGTACAAAACTTGAGCCACGGCTTTGGTGACCGCGCTATTTTGAACGATGTCTCTTTCCGCCTCTTAAAAGGGGAGCATATCGGTCTCGTTGGAGCGAACGGTGAAGGAAAATCGACGTTCATGAACATCATCACACGCAAACTGCAACCGGATGAAGGGAAAATTGAATGGGCGAAAAACGTCCGTGTCGGTTACCTCGATCAACACGCGGTACTTGAGCGCGGGATGACGATTCGTGACGTCTTGAAAGGTGCTTTCCAATACCTGATCGACATGGAGACGCGCATCGGCGAACTCTACATGGAGATGGGCGACGCGACACCGGAACAGATGGAAGACATGCTCGCGGAGGTTGGTGAGCTTCAAGAAACGCTCGACTCGAACGATTTTTACATCATCGATGCGAAAGTAGAAGAAGTCGCACGCGGTCTCGGTATTTTAGACGTTGGTCTCGACCGTGACGTCACGGACTTGTCAGGTGGACAGCGTACGAAAGTATTGCTCGCAAAATTACTTTTAGAGAAGCCAGATATCTTGCTCCTCGATGAGCCGACCAACTATTTGGATGAAGTGCATATCGAGTGGTTGAAACGCTATCTTCAAAACTATGACAATGCCTTCATCTTGATCTCCCACGATATCCCGTTCTTAAATAGTGTCATCAACTTGGTCTACCATATGGAAAACCAAGAGTTGAACCGCTATGTCGGAGACTATGACAAGTTCATGGAAGTGTACGAGATGAAGCGTTCGCAACTTGAAGCCGCCTACAAGCGTCAACAGGCCGAGATCGCGGATTTGAAAGACTTTGTTGCACGAAACAAGGCCCGTGTGTCGACACGAAATATGGCAATGTCACGTCAGAAGAAACTCGATAAGATGGATGTCATCGAATTGAGCGCGGAACGTCCAAAACCAGAATTCCGCTTCTTGCAGGCACGTACATCGGGACGCCTCATCTTTGATGCGAAAGGTCTCGTCATCGGATACGATGAGCCACTCTCACGTCCGCTCGACCTTCAGATGGAGCGCGGTCAAAAGATTGCCCTCGTCGGAGCGAACGGAATCGGGAAGACGACGCTCTTGAAGAGTTTGCTCGGCTTGATCAACCCGCTTGAAGGGACAGTCGAACGTGGTGAGTTCCTCGAAATGGGTTACTTCGAGCAGGAAGCAGCATCAAGCAATAACACGTGTATCGAAGAGATTTGGAGCGAATTCCCGTCACTCAACCAACAACAGGTGCGCGCGATGCTCGCGAAATGTGGTCTCATGACGAAGCACATTGAAAGTAAAATCTCTGTCCTCAGTGGTGGGGAAAAGGCGAAAGTACGTCTTTGCAAACTCTTAAACAACGAAACGAACTTACTCTTACTCGATGAGCCGACGAACCACTTGGACGTCGACGCGAAAGAAGAGTTGAAGCGTGCGTTGAAAGAGTACAAAGGAAGCGTCCTCCTCATCAGTCACGAACCAGAATTCTATGAGGATATCGTCACAGACGTCTGGAACTGTGAATCGTGGACGACGAAAGTATTTTAATTCAGTAAAGGACGTGTCGTATGGCTGGCCCAATTCAAACGAATGAACGGATTATCTTGTATGACATTATCCGAGGGTTTGCCCTCTGCGGCATTTTCCTCGTCAATATCCCGAGTATGCTCGGGAGCGACTGGATGTCCGGTCGTCCCGACTATTATGGGAGCGACCTGTTCGTTCGCACCCTCTTCGACTTGTTCGTGCAAACGAAGTTTTATACGATTTTCTCCCTCCTATTTGGGATCGGCTTTTCGATTTTCCTCGAGCGCTCATACGCCCGAGGTGAATCGGTCAGTCGTTACATACGCCGGATTTTGATTCTCTTCTTGTTCGGTCTGGCACACCTGGCGATTTGGTCAGGGGATATCCTCCATACGTACGCCATGTGGGGCTTATTGCTTCCTCTCTTTTACGGATTGAGTAATCGTGCGATTTTGACGTGGGCATGGAGTTTATTGATTGGGAGCTTTTTACTGTTCTATGTGTCACCCATGTACTTAGAATTGTCGCTCGGATTTAGGTTTAATGGGGATCCTTTCCCGGCCGTCTTCAATTCTGGATTCGGCCCATGGTTCGACTATCGCCTAGATGAAGAGATTTTTGACATGTTCCAAAACTCATTTTTTGTCGGGGTTGAAATTCTAAGTCTGTTCTTGTTCGGCCTTTATATCGGACGGGAACGGAAACTCCTCACTTGGAGCATCCAAGGACTGACACAGACAGCTATCATCTGTACGGTAACCGCCCTACCGTTCTTCGCAGTCATTATTTGGCATCACTACGGTAGCGGTGCCGAATATTCGGCGACGAACTCTGCGGCCGTTCTCGTCTCCGGAAAACTGCTCGCTACAACGTACATCTGCCTGTTCACCATCGCCGTTCGAAAAGGTCGGACATTCCTTCCGCTTCAAGCACTCGGACGAATGGCACTCACGAACTATCTGACACATACGTTGATCATTGTCTTGCCAGTGATCGCACTCGGGGCGTACGGGGCGCTTTCCTTAACCGAAGGTCTATTCCTCAGCATCGCCATTTTGATTGCGCAGTCGTTCTTCTCGATGTGGTGGCTAAAGACTCACCGCTACGGACCGTTTGAGAAGCTATGGCGTCTCGGAACATACGGACGACAAACAAAATCATCCTAAGATCGGACTTCATTGTCCGGTCTTTTTTAAACAAAAACTGCAGACGAATGAACGTCTGCAGTTCCGCTCGAGGCCACGGCTTCGAGTTTTTATTTTGTTGCCGCTTCCGTTAAGAATGGCACGATTTGCTTCTTACGTGAGACGACGCCAGGAAGTGTCGCCAATCCGTTTTGGAGCGTCACATTGAACGCTTGTTCGAAGAATTCTGGTTTTGGTCCGACGACAATCGCTTCTGAATCGTTCGTCAAAATGTTTGTAATGGCAAAGACGAACAAGTCCAAGTTTTTCGCTGCAACCGTTTTGGCGATTGCGGCTTCAACTTCCACTTTCCGGTTCAAGACATCGTTCGCATCGACCGTGTTCACTTGTGCGATTTCGACACGATAGTCGCCCATCGCGAATTCTTTCGCATCGAGTGAGATGAGTTCTTCAATCGTTTTTTGGCTAAGGTCCGCACCGGCTTTGAGCATCTCAAGACCGTATGTTTCCGCATCGACGCCAGCGATCTCCGCAAGTTCTTTCGCTGCTTTGATGTCTTCATCTGTGCATGTCGGCGATTTGAAGAGAAGCGAGTCTGAGATGATGGCGGAAAGCATCAAGCCGGCCATATCCGCTGCGATTTCGACACCATGCTCTTTATACAGCTTCAACAAGATCGTCGCCGTACATCCGACTGGCTCCGCACGATAGTAGAGCGGGTCTGCCGTTTGGAAGTTTGCGATACGGTGGTGGTCGATGACCTCAAGGATTCGCACGTCTTCAATCCCGTCCGCACTTTGCTGGAACTCGTTATGGTCGACCAAGATAACTTCTTCCGCCTCACCTTTCACACTTTCGATCAAGCGTGGTGCTTTCACACGGAAGTGATCGAGCGCATATTGTGTTTCGCCGTTCACTTCACCGAGACGGACCGCTTCTGCGTCCATCCCTAATTTCTTTTTCAACTCGGCATAGGCGAGCGCTGACGTGATTGTGTCGGTATCTGGATTTTTATGTCCGAAGACTAGTACTGTACTCATGTCTCATTCTCCTCACTAAATAGTTTTCCCTTATCCATTATAACGTCCACGGCATTTCTTTCAATTCCCAAACAAAAAGAGCCGTGTCGGCTCTTATGCTTGTTCATCTTCATCTGTCTCTTCGAGGTCGGAATGATCTCCTTTTGAATCTTCTTCATGGGAGATGTCCGGTTGATCTCGCTTCAACTTTTCTTTTTCTTCTTGTTCACGCTTTTCTTTGTCTGACATATGGTGTCATCCTTTCGAAAATCCGACTTGTCGTAATCTGTTCCCCTAGCTCGATTTCGTCAAACGACATTTCATTAAACGTAAACAAACTGAAACGTCAGGCCTGCACGAAGACGATTTCTTCTCCGCGAAGTTCGACTTTCACGTCTTGTCCTTGGAACAACCACTCATCTTGTTCCGCCACGACAAAACGAATGCCGTCTTCTTCGATCTCAACAGCCGCATTGTTCACGTCTTCTGTGATGACCCCGACAGAAAAACCGTGCGTCAAGTCTGTCGAACCTCCGTATTTGGCAAACAAACGAACCGTTTGGCCTGCTTCGACTTCCATTTCTTCTTTAAACCATTGGAGCGCTTCTTCTGTTACTTGAATCTTCATAACATCTCCTCCTCTCGACTACTCCTTTCATTCTAAACGTTTCAAAAGAGTCGAGCGAGGAAGTTGCCTAAAGTGTGGTGCCAACTTGATAGCTCACTGTCATGCCATGCGTTTCCGGTTGCGCACCATTCATTTCAGCGAGCGTCGTTTCAAATAAGCGCCGCCCGATTTCTTCATTCGGTGAGAGCATCGTCGACAGTCCGAATGCATGACCGATCGGATGTCCGTCAAACCCGAGCATGGCGACTTCCTGAGGAATCTTGATGTCTCGCCGTTGCATCTCTCCTAAAAATCCGAGAGCGACATAATCGGACGAGAAAAAGAGCGCTCGAGGACGCTCTTTTTGAGAGAGGAACGCTTCAGCTAATCGAATACCGTCCTCACTCGTCAAATAGCCGGTCCAAATCCATTGCTGACGCGCATGCTCTACTTCATCGAAATAGGCTTGCTGACGCGCAAGGGAGCTCGGACTATGGCTTCTTGACAAGATGATACCAATCTCTTCATATCCATGCTCCTGTAGCACATGAATACCTGATACGAACGACGCGTAATGGTCGACATGGATCGACGAAATTGTCTCCGGTGCACCGACAGTCGCCACAGCGATCGGTCCATACGCGCGATATGTCTCCATTTCCTTAAAGGACATCTCATGAGACAAGACGATCGCCCCATCGACTTCACGGTGCTTCAATAAATCGAGCGCTTGTCGTTCCTCGCTCAGTTTATACTCCGTCTGCCACATGACGAGGCGATAATCGTGCTCGAGCGCCGCCTTGGCGAGCCCGTTGACGAAGAAACCGTAATACGGATGATCCATATAAGGTAAGATGACGACGATTCGTTGCGTCTTCCCCGTCGACAACGTCAACGCCTGTTGATTTCGCAAATACCCGAGCTCCTTCATTGCCGCATGTACACGGGTCCGTTTTTCTTTCGATACGTACGGATGCTCGTTCAGGACGCGTGAGACCGTCGTCACCGAAACGTCAGCGTGCTTTGCGATATCTCGAATGTTTGCCATTCATCTCACCTCAACTTGTAAGCCTTTGCATATAGTGTACCCACTCTGCTTGCTGACTGTCACCTCTTTCGACGACTTGACAACGAATCGCTTGAACGAGACGGAAGCGCTCCTCTAACGGCAGATGAAGAAACTCTTCACGGAAACGAGTACACAACATTTTCCCAAACGGTGTGTACAACTGATTGATGACGAGCTCGTATACGATTCCACAGCACCATGTTTTCCACGTTGTCGGTTTCATATCGGTTCCCCTCCCTTTGTCTATACCGTATCTTCTGAAACGCGTTTCAGAGCAAGCATCTTTTTTAATAAAGTTTATTTCCGAACATTATTTGTCTTCAAATTTCATTTTTCATGTTTTTTACTCAAAACAATTGACGGGAATCAAACATTTTTGTATAGTCATCAAGTTGAAAACGTTAATTTAAGAATTTTCCTCAATTAATGTTCGGAAATAGACTGAAATAAGGAGTTTTATCGATGAATATCTTTCAATTAAAACAACATGGTACGAATGTTAAACAGGAAGTGACTGCTGGGATCACAACGTTCGTGACGATGGCGTACATCTCTGTCGTCAACCCAGCGATTCTATCTGACGCAGGGATTCCGTTCGCACAAGCATTCACGGCGACAATTATTGCCATCCTCATCGGAACAGGCTTGATGGCGTTTTATGCGAACTTACCGATCGCTGTAGCACCCGGGATGGGGCTCAATGCATTCTTCGCTTACACGCTTGTCGCTCAAGAACAGATTGCCCCGTCCGCCGCGCTCGGTGTCGTCTTCGTCTCGTCCGTCTTCTTCTTGATTTTGTCGCTCTCTCCAATTCGGACGAAGTTGATTCAAGCGATTCCGACTTCGTTGAAGCATGCCATCACGACCGGGATCGGTCTTTTCATCGCTTCACTCGGATTAAAATTATCAGGCTTAATTGTTGCTGATGAAGCGAACTTGGTACGTCTCGGTGACGTGTCTTCTCCAGAAGTACTACTTGTACTCGGTGGTTTGATCGTCTCGGCACTCCTCTTCTCACGAAACGTACCCGGTTCTTTACTCATAGGGATGGTACTCACGGGGATTGCAGCATACTTCATGGATATCTTAAAAATCGATGGTGTCACGGCGATGCCAACACTTCCGGAAGGACTCATGGTCAACCCCGTGACGGCATTTAGTGATGTCATTCAATACGGTTTGTTCGGTGCTGTCCTCTCGTTCTTCCTCGTCACGCTTTTTGATACGACAGGTACGCTTGTCGGTGTCGGAAAACAGGCAGGTCTCTTAAAAGAAGATGGAACAATTGAGAATGGTCACCGTGCACTCTTTGCCGATTCACTTGCCACAATGGGTGGATCACTCGTCGGAACGAGCCCGTCTACGGCATACATCGAGTCTGCTGCCGGTGTCGCGCAAGGTGGACGTACAGGGCTCACAACGGCCGTCGTCGCCGGATTGTTCGGATTGACACTCTTCTTCAGCCCACTTATCGGCGCCATCTCTGGCGTTGCGGCGATTACGGCTCCTGCACTCATCATCGTCGGGGCACTCATGTTGACGAACGTCCGGTACATCGACTGGAGCGACTTCAGCGAATACTTCCCCGCGTTCATGACGATTTTGATCATGCCTTTGTCAGGAAGCATCGAACGCGGAATCGCCTTCGGGTTCATCTTGTACCCGATCTTCAAAGCGATGAACAAAGAGACGGTTCACCCGCTCATCTATTTGTTCGGCGCACTCTTCATCTTGGAAATGTTCTTCCTATAAGTTAGACAGAAGATCCTCGTCATGTGTCGAGGATTTTTTTCTGTTATACGTACTTCCTACCTGTTTTATATCAGAAATGAGATGAATATCGGTTCAGTGAGATACGTTATCAATTAGACAGGATTTTACAAATAAATCAGTTTTTCTCCCCATTTTTCTGTCACTTTCCTACGCTTTATGAAATAATGACGTTGAAATCGTTATCATCAGAAGAAAGAAGGAATGGCTATGCCGAATGTAGCTTTATTCGTCACTTGTTTATCTGATACGTTGTTTCCATCCGTCGGACAAGCGACAGTCGAACTACTCGAACATTTAGGGTGCGAGGTGACGTTCCCCTTTGAGCAGACATGCTGTGGGCAGCCTGCCTACAACAGCGGCTATCATGAGGAGACGAAAAAGGTTGCCAAGCACATGATTGAAACATTTGAACAAGCAGATGCAGAATATATCGTCGGACCATCGGGGTCGTGTGTCATGATGATGCGCGACTACCCTCATTTGTTCCAAGATGATCCAGTATGGGGTCCTCGCGCTGAAGCGCACGCCGCCAAAACGTTCGAACTGACACAGTTCATCGTCGATGTGCTCGAAGTCACTGATGTCGGTGCCAAGTTTCCCGCCAAAGCGACCTATCATGCGTCTTGTCACATGACCCGCCTCCTCGGAATCGAAGCAGCTCCCGGAAAGTTGCTCGGAAACGTCGATGGACTGACGATGGTCCCCCTCGCGAACGTACATAACTGTTGCGGGTTCGGTGGGACCTTCTCCGTCAAGATGCCAGATGTGTCGGTGCAGATGGTAGATGAAAAAGTCGATTCCATCTTACAGTCAGGCGCAGAGGTGTTGATCGGAGCGGATGCGTCATGTCTGATGAACATCGGCGGACGTCTTCATAAACAGGGACATCCGATTAAAGTGATGCATATTGCCGAAGTGTTGAACGAAGGAGTGAAGCAAGCATGAGCATGGGGATTCGATTGGATGAGAAGTTTCAAGATCGACGAAAAGATGGAATCGAAGATGCGTTCATGCGGCAGGCCGTCAGTTCGGCTCAAAACCGTCTACGGGATGGCCGGTTGAATGCTGCAGGTGAACTCGGGGACTGGGAAGCGTTTCGCGACCATTCGGAAGAAATTCGTCAACATGTGCTGGAACATCTGGACTATTACTTATATCAATTGAGCGAGAATGTCTCAAAACGTGGTGGAAGCGTCTTTTTCGCGGAGACACCGGAAGAAGCGAACCGCTACATCCGAGAAGTCGTCCGGTCGAAACAAGCCAAACATGTCGTGAAATCGAAATCGATGGTCACGGAAGAAATCGGCTTGAACGAGGCACTTCAGGAAGAAGGATGTACTGTCGTCGAATCCGATCTCGGTGAATGGATTTTACAACTCGACGAAGATCCACCGTCTCACATCGTCGCCCCGGCCCTGCATAAAGACCGCGACGCTGTGCATGAGACGTTCACTGCCCACGGCTACAGCGGGTCGAACGATCCGACTGAACTTGGACGCTATGCACGACAAGAACTACGCAAAGACTTTTTGAAGGCAGAAGTCGGCATCACCGGCTGTAATTTCGCCATCGCAGAGAGTGGAGCCGTCGGGCTTGTGACCAATGAAGGGAACGGACGCATGGTGACGTCACTTCCTGATACGGTCATCTCTGTTATGGGCATGGAACGCGTCGTCCCGTCCTATGAAGAGTTCGAGGTGCTCGTCAATATGCTTTGTCGAAGCGCGGTCGGTCAGCGACTCACGTCATACATCACGACGTTCGCTGGGACGCGCGCAGTCGGCGAAGTCGATGGACCCGAAGAGTTCCATCTTGTCATCGTTGACAACAAGCGTTCTGGCATTCTCGGGACACAGTTCCAATCGGTGTTGCAATGCATCCGCTGCGCGGCCTGTATCAACGTCTGTCCCGTCTATCGCCATATCGGTGGTCACGCGTACGGGTCAATCTATCCAGGTCCGATTGGTGCCGTCTTGGCTCCGCTTCTTGACGGATATGAAAACTATAAAGAACTCCCCTATGCGTCGAGTCTCTGTGGCGCTTGTACGGAGGCGTGTCCTGTAAAGATTCCGCTGCATGAGCTGTTGATTGAACATCGACGCGTCATCGTAGAGGAGAAAAAGCAATCACCTTTCGTGGAGCGGATTGCGATGAAAGGATTTGCCGTCACGGCTTCGAGTCCTTTCTTATTCGAAGCAGCAGAACATGTCGCACCTTTTGCGACATCACCATTTGCCACAGCGGGGCAGATTGAGAAAGGGCTACCGGCTTGGACAGACTCGAAAGACTTGCCACAACCGAACAAACAGACCGTCCGAGATTGGTTCAAGAAACGGGGGAATGACTGATGAATCCTGGTACAATCACAAACCGTGAGGACTTTCTACAACGAATCGCCAAGCAACTCGGTCGTGAGGTCAAGCTCACACCGCCAAAACGGGAATATACACATCGTCCGCAAGATGAGGTGTTGAAAGGCGCGAGTGAAGAAGAGCTGCTCGAGACGTTCCGCATGGTCGCGACCCGAATCCATACCGATTTGGTGGAATGTGAATCTGCGAAGCTTGATGATACGCTTCGCCTCTTGATTGAACGCTATCATGGCGCACGGATTCTCGCAGAAAACGATGAGCGAATTTCCGCTTGGGCACCTGCAACAAGTGAGACGTTTGATTGGTGGGATTCGTCACAACCCGAAGCGAGTCGAGAGCTGGCCATTCGAGCGGACATTGGAATCACGATTGCGGATGCGGCATTTGCGGAAAGTGCGACAATCGTCCAATATGCGAAGCCTGGTAGATCACGGACAATCAGTCTGTTACCGCAAGACCATATTGCAATCATCCCGAAATCTGTCCTTGTTCCACGTATGACGCAAACGGCACAACAACTTGCCACACTCGACCGAGACGGTCTCCATTCCCCGAACGGTGTCAATTTCATCTCTGGTCCCTCGAACTCGGCCGACATCGAGATGAACCTCATCGTCGGCGTTCATGGTCCTGTTCGAGTCGCCTATGTGTTGGTACATGATTTATAAGTATAGCCCCTCCATCGATCGATGGAGGGGCTATATTCATCCTGATACGGTGACGCTCCCATTTGAGCTCGTTAATTTCACTTCAATCGATCCGTCTCCAAATACGCACTCTTTCGACCGCTCTCCAAACACATCAACTTTCCCGTTTCGTGACTTCGCACGAATCGTCACATCTTCCGGACGTTCATCGACATGTAAGTCAATCTTCCCATTGTTCGTCTTCAAGCGAATCGGTGCTTGAATCGCTTGTACGGAACAGTCTATCCGTCCATTAGAAGTTTTGGCATCGACCGCTCCCGTGACGTGATCGACATCGATTCGACCGTTCGAGGAATGGATGTTGATCCGCTCGAGCTGAGAATGTTTCGCTTCGACACGACCGTTTGAGGAATGAAGCTCCCAATCGTGACCGTGACAGCTTGATGCGAGCACTTTTCCGTTCGATGTGCGCAGGACACCATGACGTGCTTGAATGTGATGCGCGACAATTCGACCGTTCTCACTCTCCACGTGTAACCGTTCCGTGTGAAGGTCTTGTACATCACTCGAACCGTGACGATTCTTCAACTGAATCTGATGATAGGCGTGATGTGGCAATTCAACCCGAAGTACAGGTGCCTTTGACCCAAACCATGAAAACAGGTCCGAAAGACCAAAACGACGTTCGGATTCAATCCGTATCTCTAGGGTGTCCCCCACGATATCCATCACGACCCCATGACCGGTCTCCGTTTCAAGCGTCGCATAAGCGTACCCATCTCGTGATGGGGTGACGAACACCTGCGCATTCTGTACTTGAATAAGAACGCTTTGGAAGGCTACCGCCGAGCTTTTGACAACCGCAGCTGGTTGTGTCGAAATCGATTCTTCAACGTCGACAGAGGCGAGTAATTCTGATACGAGTACGCTCGGTTCCCCTAACTCACGTGCCATTTCTTCGTCACTTCTTCCTTCTAATCGACCGCTTGTGAAATATTCAGACACATCCCTTAATATATCGAGCCGATCTTTCACCTTCACGTCCATCAATAGCTGTTCGAGCTCTGACAAGTACTGTTCTTCATTCATCTGTCGTCTCCCCCTCGGATTAAGTCATTAACACCGTTCGTGAATACATACCATTCCGTTCGCAGTTCAGCTAAGTGTGTTCGCCCTTGCTCTGTAATCTGATAATACTTCCGTGGAGGGCCTTCTCCAGATTCCATTAAATACGTTGTGAAATAACCCTCTGTCGTCAGTCGACGCAACAACGGATAGACCGCACCTTCTGAAATCGCCACTTTAGCCGAGATCGCCTGAACGAGCTCATACCCATAGCGGTCTTGTTCCGCGACGAGTGCTAACACGCACAGGTTGAGCACACCTTTTTTGAATTGAGGATTCATCATCTCACCCCCTACTATACATTGAACAATAGCACATCATTTACTACTATTCAATGATTAATAGTGGTCATTGCCTTGATTTCTCAATTTGTGGCATATAAAGAAACGAATCTGTACAATGAAAGAATGACACTCGTAGGATATTAGTCACAGTCGGAATGTTCATCATTTTAGGAAGGAACGGTCTTTATGAAGTCATGGATTGACCAGCGGATCGGGAGACAATTTTTATTTGTCTTCTACTTATTCATCGGACTGATCCTCCTCACGTCGCTTGCCGTATATGTGTATACGGAAAACCAAATCGAACAGACGACGTCATCGCTCGAGAACATCAGTGAACGGCGCACGAATGCGACCGAATTGTTCGAGACATGGCAGTCGATGCAATATGAAATGCGCGGATATGTCCTCCTTGGAGACGACGCGATGTTAGAGCGTGTGCAAGATAAACAAGTTTTGATTGACGAACAGACCACTTGGTTCGAGCAGAATGCCGTAACCGAGAAAGAAAAAACGTACGCGAGCGATGCTCGTACGCTCTTTGACGCATATCAAGAACGTGTCATGCCGAGCCTCGAACGTTATGTAGCAGGAAAACGGGACGGTAGTGTAACCGAACCCTTCTTAAAGATGCCGACGCTCGGGAAAGTGAATCCACAACAAGAGCCACCGGCAGATCGTAAATTCAAAATCAATTCAAAAAGTGCCGCAGATATGAGTGCGAGCATCGTCGATATGGAGAGCGTCTTCACGGAATACCGGAACTCACTGAACGCAGAAGAGGATGCGCTCCGTGCTCAGCTTGCGACCCATACGAAGTGGGCACAGGCCTTTTGGCTCCTCTCTTTACTCGGTGTCCTCTTCATTCTCTTTATCGTCGCCCGTCCATATGTGAGACGCTTAACTGGTCAACTGCAAGAGTTGATTGAAAACAGCAAGCGCCTTGCCGGAGAGCGACAGCCGATGACACCGGCGGCCGCCCAATCTAAAAATGAAGTCGGGCAATTGACAACATCATTTCGGCAAATGGCTACATCTCTCACGGCACAACGCTATCGGATTGAAGAAGAACGTGAGAAGACAGCGCGCCTCCTTCACTCGATTCGCGATGCCGTCATCTATGTCGAACACGCAACAAGTGAGAAAGTAGCAAACCAAGCGTTGTTCGTCTTATTCAATCAACCGATTACGCAGCGAAATGAAGTCGATTTATACCGTTTAGACGCTAGCCTTGAGGAGCTCGGACTACAGGTCGACCAAAAGGATGCCTTTTCCGCGTTCATGGAACGGTCATTCGATGGACAGTGTAAAGAAGAGAGCGTCACGTTCTCGATGAATCAGGAAGAGCGCTTCATTCAAATGTATGCGGAGAAGATTTACTTGCGAGGAACACGCCATGGAACGATGCTCGTTTTCCGTGACGTGACGCACGAGACCGAAGTCGACCGTCTGAAAACCGAACTCGTTTCGACCGTCTCTCACGAACTCCGGACTCCGCTCACAAGTATCATTGGATTCACTGAACTCCTTCGTTTCCGAAAACTTTCATCTGAACGTTCCGAAAAATATTTAGGAATGATTCATCAAGAGACATTGCGTCTTGAAGACTTGATTTCAAACTTGCTTGATATACAACGGATGGAGTCTGGGCAACAGACATATCATAACGAACCGGAGCGTCTATCCGCCATTCTTGAGCAAGCGATTTCGGTGCATCAAGGCTCGAGCCAACACCATCACATCACGTTTGATTGTACGGAAGACGTCTATGTATACGGAGACCGGACGCGACTCAATCAACTCTTCATGAACCTACTTCACAACGCCGTGAAGTATTCGCCTCGTGGTGGTGAAATCCATGTCCGTGTCGCATGTGAACGACCGGATTGGATTGACATTTCAATTGAAGATCACGGCATCGGGATTCCCCAAACCGCGCTACCAAAATTGTTTGACAAGTTTTATCGCGTCGACAATTCGGCAAGTCGAAAAATCGGGGGGACCGGTCTCGGTCTCGCAATCTGTAAAGAAATCGCCGAAGGTCACGGTGGAACGATTCACGCCACATCGAATATCGGCAAAGGCTCCATTTTCACGGTCAGTCTTCCCAAGTTGGATATGACCAATCAAATGAGTAGCTAAACGAAAAGAGGGTGCATCATCGCACCCTCTTGTTTATTGGACTTTGTTCTCTGGACCAAATGACGGATAGAGCGAAAGCCCACCGTCCGCAAAGATGGTTGTCCCCGTCACATAGGACGACTCATCCGACGCGAGCCAAGCGGCAACGGCTGCGATTTGTTCCGGCTTCCCGATGACGTGGGATGGGATGAGCGCTTCTAACCCCTTCTTCTCTTCCGGGTCGCTCATCGTCTCTTCGTTGATTGGTGTATCAATCGCCCCAGGTGCAATCGCATTGACACGAATATGGTTTGGAGCATACTCAAGTGCGACAGATTTCGTGAACATTTTCACGCCACCCTTGCTGGCTGCATAGTGTGTATAACCTGGACGTGGGATGACTTCGTGAACGGAAGACATGTTGATGATGTTCCCTTCGATTTCATGCTCCACGAAGTATTTTAAAGCAGCACGAACACCAAGGAACGTTCCGTTCAAGTTGACGTCGATAATCTGCTTCCAGTTATCAAACTCCATCTCATGTGTTTTTGCCTCGACTTGAACGCCGGCGTTATTCACGAAAATATCCATCTTTCCAAACTCAGAGATGGCTTTCTTAATCATCTTCTCGGCGAGTCCTTCTTCCGCGACATCCCCTTTCACGGCGACGGCTTTCCCACCAGCTGCCTCGATTCCACGGATGACTTCCTCCATCTCTTTTTCACTGCTGCGGTAATTCAGGACAACGCTCATCCCTTCTTTTGCGTAACGTTCCCCGATGGCACGACCGAGGCCCTTCGAGCTGCCCGTGATGACTGCGACCTTACCTTTTAACTCTGGATAGTTTGCCATGTCAATTCCTCCTTCATCTTCTCGGGTTTAGTTCCCGCATTCCCCTCTTCATCAAACATGATTGGCTGCATTTTGAATATTTGAAACAAATCAACTATACTGAAACAAACTATTCGTTTTCAGGAAACGCCTGAAAGACGTTTGATCTTATACTCAATGGAGGTGACTCCCCGATTTTAGGGGGAATTGTTGGACAGTCCCATGTTATTCAGCTTACTCGTCGTCGCACTTTTAATCTTTTTGACTGCCTTTTTTGTGGCAGCCGAATTTTCAATTGTGAAAGTGCGTGGTGCTCGACTCGACCAGCTCGTGCTCGAAGGAAATAAGAAAGCGGTCAGCGCGAAAAAAGTCATCGAGAATATCGACGACTCCCTTTCTGCCTCGCAGTTCGGAATCACGCTTTCTGCACTCGGTCTTGGGTGGATTGGTGCCGATCAAATCGAAACGTATATCCACACATTGGTCGAACAATTGAACATATCGCCTTCTCTCGTGACATTCTTGTCGTTTCTGATCGCCTTCTTATTGATTGCGTTCGTCCATGTCGTCATCGGTGAACTCGTGCCAAAAACGCTCGCGGTTCACGAAGCGGAGAAGTTGACGCTGCTCGTCGCACGTCCGCTCTACGTCTTCACAAAAATCTTCTATCCGTTTATTCGAGCCTTGAACAGTATGGCTCGAATCACGCTCCGTTTATTCGGGGTACAGACGACAGCGCAAGAAACGGCACACTCTGAAGAAGAATTGAAAATCATTATGACGGAAAGTTTCCGTAGCGGTGAGATCAACGAAAACGAGTTGGCATATGTTCAAAATATCTTCTCCTTTGACGAACGGATCGCCAAAGATGCCATGGTGCCACGAATGAACATGGTGACAATCGATGAAGAAGATACGATTGAAGAGATCATCGCCGTAGTGGAAGAGCACCAGTATACACGCTATCCCGTCACACGAGATGGCGATCGCGATGACGTTCTCGGATTCGTGAATGCGAAACAGCTCTTCACTGCCCAACTTTCAAAAAATGACGCGCCATTCGAATCGTTCATTCATCAATTGCCGCTCGTCACCGAGTTCACGCCACTTCAAGAAGCGATGGTGAAAATGCAAAACTCGCAGACGATGATGTGTCTCGTCATCGATGAGTACGGCGGGACGGCAGGACTGTTGACGATTGAAGACATTTTAGAAGAAATCGTCGGCGAGATTCGAGACGAGTTCGATCGAGACGAACAGGCTGAAATTACAGAAGTCGCTCCGAAACATTATCGCCTTTCGGGACTCGTTTTAACGCAAGAACTCGAAGAGCGGTTCGGCATCGAAATCGAAGATGACGTCGATACGGTCGGTGGATTCGTTTTATCACAAAAAGCGAACGCGCGAACGGGGGAACGCTTCCTTCTACCTGGCAACCATGAACTGATTGTCAGTGAAGTCGATAACCACCGCATCGTCTTTGTCGACCTGATTCTCGCCTCTCATGAAGAGGAAGAACCATTATCTGAATGATGCATCTTTCTAACCCTTCTCTAAAATATGGAGAAGGGTTTTTCACGTTTGCACCGAACTGTCGCTATATTTTCGCCTCTTGCCGTGATATACTGCACATATGTTGCTTATTTGAGTGTCACCCACTCAATGACACAACATCACCGAAACATGGCGAGATGTTCGGTTTAAACAGAAAGAAATAGAAAGAAGGTTACGCATGGAACGCAAACTATTTTTGATTGACGGTAACTCCATGCTGGCCAGTGCTTATTATGGTGCCGCCGCGAGCCGAACGAAAAAAGGACGCGAGGTATCAAAAAACGATCGGAGTGCCGTCATCGGAATGACCGGCCTCATCCGGACGATTCTACGCAGACATCGTCCGACTCATTTTGTCGTCGTCTGGGACGTCTCACGTGAAACATTATGGCGTCGAGAACTGTACCCGGGCTACAAACGTCGCAGACGTCAAACACCGCCTGAATTGAAAGCGCAGATGGAACTCATGCGCCAACTGCTTGAGGACAGTGGAATCCCACAATTTCAAGTAGAAGGGTATGAAGGGGAAGACTTAATTGCCCACATCGCCCGTAAATTCAGTTGCAGTGCGCCTGTCGTCATCATGACAAAAGACAAAGACTTGTTACAGCTTGTCAGTCCACGAATCACCGTTTGGTTACAGACACAAGAGCTTCAGCAAATGCAGGCTCGCTGTGACATTCGTGATAATCGTCCGTTGCCGCTCAAGCGTCATTTAGAAATTCGACCAGAAGAGATTGCGGCGCTATACGAAGGATTGAAACCGAAGCAACTGTCAGCCGTTAAAGCGTTGACAGGAGACCGTTCTGATGGAATTCCTCCAGTTGCTGGGCTCGACGAAAGCCAATCGGTTCAACTCATCAAACGATTCGGTTCGCTCGATAAGCTGTATTCCGCCTTGAGCATCAAAGGTGAAAAACGACAACAAGTAAATGAAACGATCGCGGCACTGACGTCAGAGGAGGTGCCCCGTAACTTGAGACGAACACGCAAAAAAGCAGAGCGCAATATGGAGCTCGTTCGACTCGATGTCACGGTGCCGGCACTTGAACATTTGAAGCTAGCTCACCTTGAGCTCAGCCTCAATCCAAAACGAGTCGAACAAGCGTATCAAAAACGCGGACTTCGTCTCTCGTTTAACGCAGGTCAGAAGAAAACATCCGCACGTTAAAAAAGAACGAACGCTCAAGCGTTCGTTCTTTTAATATGCACGGTAATCCCGTCTTCATCGGTCAACGACCATTCAGATGATGTTCCGCCTAACGCCTGGTTCGTCTCTTCATTGACGAGAAGCGTCCATGCTTCGATTCCGGTCTCCATTCCCACAGGATCGCTCGGACGGGCCCACACGTTCGTCCCGATGTGATGGTGGTAGCCATCAGCTGCTAGGAAAAGTGCACCTGGATAAGAATCCGTCGTAATGGAGAAGCCAAGCCGATCATGATAAAAACGTTTCGCCGCCTCAATTGAGCGTACTTTAAAATGCACGTGCCCCATCGTCGTTCCGATCGGTAAACCAGTAAACGACCGATTGGCTGCCGCTTGAAGCATCGATTCATAGTCGACAGGCTCGGTCGCCATTTTCACATGGCCGTTTGCCTCGTACGTCCATTGGTCCTTCGGGCGGTCGGCATACAATTCAATCCCGTTTCCTTCTGGATCGCTCAAGTAGAAGGCTTCACTCACGAGATGGTCGCCTTGCCCCACTTCGATGCGTCGCTCAATGAGATGTGCCAACATGCTTCCTAACTCTACACGGTTCGGGAACAGAATCGCTAAATGGAACAAGCCTGCCGCCCGTGGATTCGTTTTCGCTTGCGGGACACTGTGCAAGATGACAAGCGGACGTTCCTTCGTACCGAGTGTAATGAGCTCTTCGCTCTCTTCTAAAATACTCATCCCAATCACGTCTACGTAAAATCGTGTCACCTGTTCAATGTCACGGACTCGAAGCGTTACCGGACCGAGTTCGATTTTTTCGATTTTCATATATTATCACCTCCCCTTCACTATACCCGCTCGGTCGATGTTACAGAAGTAGGCACAAAAAGGTGGTATAGTTACTTCAACGATACTAATGGAAAGGAAGAGCGACGTGACTAACATAACAAGCTGTGAAGTCGATACGGCACTCGAACTGATTACAGGAAAATGGAAACATTCCATCCTCCTTGTGTTGATTAATGGAGATACATTGCGTTTCAGTGAGTTGAAACGCGCGTTACCAAAAATCAGCCAAAAGATATTGACCGCACAACTCCGCGACTTAGAAGAACAGGATATCGTCATCCGGACCGTCTATCCAGAAGTTCCACCACGTGTCGATTATCGCTTAAGTGAGTACGGGAAAACACTGATCCCGATTCTCGAAGCGATGAACGAATGGGGAATGCGTCATGCCGAACGGATGCGCTCTAATTAGTTGTCCACATGTGGATAACCCATTTTTTCTACTGAACATATCACTTATCCACAGGAGGTTGTCATGATTCGTTATCCACAGTTAACCGGTCATCAAATTGGTGTCACCGCCCCTTCGTCAGGTATACCAGAAGAATTACACCATCTATTGCAACAAGCAGAACAGAAGTTTTCCGATCGAGGGTTCACGTTACAATTCACTCCGAATGCGTGGAAACAACGATTTGGGAAATCCGCGCCGGCTCGGATCCGTGCACATGAACTGACATCCCTACTTCAAGATGACAATATCGACCTGATCATCCCGCCCTGGGGTGGGGAACTCTTAATGGAAATCCTCGATCAAGTCGATTGGCAATCCTTACCCGCGAAATGGATGCTCGGTTATTCGGATACGAGTCTATTACTTTTTGTGTATACGCTAAAAACCGGAATCGCCTCCGCCCACGGTCCTAACCTGGTCGACTTGCGTGCCGATGTGTGGGACGAGACGAGTTCGCGCTGGCTCGATGTGTTGTCGACGCGGACCGACGAGACGGTCGTCCAACGCTCGTCCGAGAAGTTCCAAAACGAATGGCAGCATGATAATCCGACGCCGCATCTGTTTCATCTGACGGAGACGACCGAATGGAAAGCGATCGGTGGTCAAAACGCCACGGGGCGCTTGCTCGGTGGATGTCTCGATGTGCTCTTACATACAATCGGGACACCGTATGGAGACGTCAAGACGTTCCAACGCGATCACCTGAACGATGAACCGATTCTTTGGTATTTTGAGAACGCTGAGCTAAACGTTCCGGCATTAAAAAGGACCCTTCTTCAAATGAAGTGGGCCGGTTGGTTCGAGCAGACGTCGGGCATTCTATTTGGACGGAGTGACGCCCCCTCTGTGCATCAAGACTATACGGTCGAAATGGTATACGAGGAGCTTCATCATATGTTAGAAGTTCCTATCTTTTTTGATATCGATTGCGGACACGTACCCCCTCAGATGACACTCGTCAATGGAGCACACGCATCCGTCCAAGTCGAGCATGGCAAAGGGACATTGATTCAAACGTTCGAGGGCTGATTTGTCAGCCCTTGATTTGTTGTAGCAATGTCTCTAAACGTTTGCGAAACAGTCCTTGCGGGAATTCAGCTACTTGTTCTTCGATAACTGGCACCCAATCATCCCCACAACCGTTCAATGTTCCCCTTAATAAACCTTCGTAGTAAATCGCGATATCGACTAAACTATGTGCTTTCCACTCGTCTCGATTTTCCCATAATGCCAATAAACACTCTCTTCCTTTTTCTGATTCTCCTCGAAAAGCGTAGTACACCCCTTTCGCCATCGAAATCGCCGCAATGAACGGCTCGATCTCTGTCGTCAGTGATTCCATCAACTTGACGTTTTCCCCTAACAGATCAATATGTCGATATTCCATCGCATAGAGCGCTTCAGAAAGTGCCACTTTGATTTCAGCCAAACGATCTTCCGTGAATTGAATATATTGCTCCGCCTTTTGTAACGACTCATGAATTTTCTTCTCATCGTTCAAATAGAGCGCGCAAATCGAAATGGTGCGATACACGTCGTCCGCACGGTAGTAGATTCTTGTCCGTGTCATATACTCGAGCACGTCTTCAAGCTGTCGAATTGCCCCTTCTAAATCCTCATCACAAAGAAGATTCTTAAATACAATTAACATGGCATATTCAGTTCGTGTCTTTGTTTTCATATATTTTGCATCAAGTAGTTCTATCGCTTCAATCCGTTCAATCGATTCCTCGTAGCGGTTCCACATCAATAAATAATATGCCTGGCTAATTCGTCCCATCGCCAATTCTTCGGACTCACCTAGCTTCTCAAAAATCTCAATCGCGCGGTCATAGTAAGCTAGTACTCTCTCATTCTCGCCCTCTTGAAAGTACGTATCACCGTACAGCATATATGCTTTTCCTTGCCACACGGAGTTCATTTCTTCCTGTAAGTAAGGCTTGAGCATTTCCCGAATTTTTTGATCCGGTAGTGAAATAAGTTGCATCTCCTCAAATTCTAGCTTTTCCACCAGCGACTGTAGTTCGACCTCTTTTGGATCGGTCAATAATTGTTGCATCGAGACATCTAATCGACTGGCAAGTTCTCGTAAACTGCGCATCGATGCCTCTGCTTTTCCGTTCTCAATCATACTGAGCATCGATTTTGTGACAATCCCTTCCGCCAGCTGCGTCTGAGTCATTTTTTTCTGTTTTCGCAATGCTTTAATGCGCTCACCAATCATATGTCACCTCTAAAAGTTAAATTATATTGAACTTTATATTTACAATTCACTTCGTTGCCTTTATGATAATGTTAAATCACATTTAACTAATTTGCAAAGGAGTGTTTCTATGAAGTTTCTCTCTTCAAATCTATCAATTTTACTGCTCGGTAAATTCATGTCGTTATTCGCATCCAACTTATTTACGTTTGTGGCGGGACTCACGGTGTTGACGACGACCGGATCTGGGCTCCAATTCGCCTTCGTTCTCCTCGCAGGTACATTACCCCGTGTGCTTCTATCCCCATTCGCCGGCGCTTATGCAGACAAACTTGACCGAAAGCGAGTCATCATTAGGATGGAGTCTTTGAACGGAGGATTATTTTTACTCGCAGGTGTTGGAAGCTTACTTTGGACGTTTGAAGCACCCGCTTTTTACGTCATCACATTCTTCTTAGCGATCGTTTCCACTTTCTTATCGGTCACGTTATCAAGTTCGATTCCTCTTTTATTTGAGGAAGATGAACTGCAACGCGCCAACTCTCTCATTCAAAGTATCATCTCCATCTCAAGCATCGGTACCCCGCTTCTTGCCGGGGCACTGTTTAAGCTTATACCGATTCCTGTCTTTTTGTTCAGTTCAGCTCTATTCTTTATGATTGCCGCACTTCTCGCCTCTCGACTTAAATTTCATCAGAAAGAGGTCGCACCCACCGAACAATCGACTTGGGAAGACGTACGGTCCGGTCTGTCTTACTTGAAACAACAAAGAGTCTTGTGGACAGTTGCTGTCCTCGCCGCATTTTTGAACTTCTTCTTCGTCGCATCGGAAGTGTTGTTCCCGATTGCAGCGTTACAGGAAGTCGGTGTGTCCCCGTTTCAATTCGGACTCCTTGAAAGCATGGTCGCCATTGGTTTTTTAGTCGCTTCCTTACTTCATGCCTTACCGTTATTCAAAATCAAACATCGCTTAGCAACGATGCGATTCGCGTTGACCATTCTTAGCGTTCTGTTCGTCGGACCCGCCATTCCATTATATTTTAACTTCAACGTCATCACGTCAATTTTCTTTTTCGCGGTCTTCGCTTTATTGAGTGGTTTCTTGATCGTACGTGTCAACATCCCGATTCAATTGTTCCTCCAAACGAATACGGATCCGAACTATTTAGGGCGCGTCATCGGTGTGCTCGAATCACTCGCGATGGGGATTACGCCGATTGGATTTATCCTATTCGGGGTATTGAGTGATCTCGTCTCTGTTGCCCATCTCTACACCGCTTGTATGGTGGGTCTACTCATCTGTACGTTCGTCCTTACGTACCGAATCCGGCATGACATCCAAGCAGAACGAGATGCAGCCCAATCAATGGAACGTGTATCGTAACGAAAAAAGACATCGAACGAATCAGTTCGATGTCTTCTCTGTTGACGGGAGTACCCGTTTTTCTAATAAGAATGGTCCGAATGGGATGACGGACGCCATGACAGCAAGTGTCAAAACTTTGAATCCCCAGCGCAAGCGCCATGCCATATACATCGCTGCGAGCACGTAGGCCACAAATAAGAAACCATGTGCTGCACCTACGATACTGACCGCGAGTGGAATGCCGGCCATATATTTCAACGGCATCGCGATGAACAGTAACAACAAGAAGGATACACCTTCTGTGTAGCCAAGCCATTTAAAATGAGTCGTAGTCATATGCGTTCTCCTTTATTTCTGTAGGCTATGTCTATCGTAGCCGAAACGTGAGAGGTTTGTCACAAGAGAACGCATAAAAGTTACGAGGCTATTTGACGATTTGGTGAACGATGTAACACTTTCGTGTCGACAAAGCGGCGAAGGAACAACCCGTCGACCCCAATTTTTCCAGCGTTATGACCGGCAACTAAAATCAAGACAGATACGATCAACATCGTTGGGTTCGTACTGACTGTTCCTGATAGTAAGAACGCCATGTTCATGACAAGTCCGAAGAACGCTGCGCTACGTGTGAGGGCACCGAGCAATAATCCTAAGCCTACCAAGAATTCCCCGTAAGGAATCAGGACATCGAATAGCCCGGCGTTTGGAATCGCAAAGTTTTCTAGGAATGCAGCCCACCATCCAGCAACGGCCGGATGTTCTCCAGAAGCGAGTGACACCGCATTGTTTAAGAATCCTTCTGTTCCAAAACCTCCCGTGATTTTACCCCAACCTGCCGTTAACCAATGATAACCGAGCCATACACGTAACACCGTCAAGATCGCTGTAGCGATGTTATGATTTTGCCAAAATTTCGTGAACATCATAATTCCTCCCTTTCAAGAAGTTAAATAAATGTATAATGTGATTACATTCACAATATACCATTCATGTTCACTATTTCACATATGTATTTTCCTTTGTTCATGATTCGTCCATATGTACGCCATATTCTATTCACATTCATCCACAAAAAAAGACACCTGATTTAGGTGTCTTAGAAGAGATTATAGTGTCACTTCTTGTGGTGGTTGACCTTTCTTGTTCATCACGCGCATCGATTCCGGTTCGATTTTAAGGATCACAAGCTTTGGATCGTCCGGACCATCGAACCATCCTTCAAGTTTCTCATTCCATACTTTCTCTTTCATCGATTCATCATCCGACACGGTCGCTTTACCGAGGATTTCTAAGTAAGTGTCGCCCACACCATCTCCATCGTAGCCGATTAAAATATGCGTATATGGATTCTTTTCTAGTTCTTCTACTTTATCTGTATCGTTAGAGGTTGCTGTGTAGAGTGTGAAATCATCATGGAAAAATGTCATATATCGACTGTGGGGTTTCACCTTATACACGGTCGCCATCGTCCCGACATTGCTACCCTCTAGAATTTTTAACGCTGTGTCTTTTGCACTCATTCCAAATTCCTCCTTCATGATTTGTCGCTCGTATACTGTTCCCTCAAACTATGGGATTAAACACAAAAAAACCTGCTCGCTGATGCGAGCAGGTATCATATTCCTTAGAAAGGAAGATTAGATTTTTTCAACGTTAGAAGCTTGTGGTCCACGAGCTCCGTCAGTGATTTCGAAAGTTACTTCTTGGCCTTCTTCAAGTGTTTTGAAGCCGTCGCCTTGGATTGCTGAGAAGTGTACGAATACGTCGTCTCCGCCTTCCATTTCGATGAAGCCGTAACCTTTTTCTGAGTTAAACCATTTTACTTTACCTGTGTTCATGAATGAACCCTCCTGAAATAAACGCTATGCGTTATAGTAGTGCCTTACTAGAAAAAACTTGACCAAAAAAAATACAAGCCTCTGGATTATCTAATGAAAAATAATCCCAAGCACTTGTGAATTATGATTCCAGCTATTCTTAATTAAGCACATATTGAATATAACACGACTAGATGTTTCTGTCTAGTAAATACTTCTGATTGCTAAAAAACAAGGTGAAACGGGTACATGCTAGAGAAGATGATGCTAGGAGGATTTATAATGAAAAACATTAAGGACACACAATCAATCGCATCGATGATTGCCTCTTATTCCGATTGGTCGGAAGAAGACCTCATCCAGCAATCACTTGAATGGCACCGTGCTACACGGGAAGCTTCTTACTTCGAGCAACAACAATCTCTCCCGTGTCGAATCCCATTGACGGAACGGATCACCCCTGTCCGCACGTCCTTTCCGCTCGAGCAAGTCGACGGCATCGTTCGTCCCGTCTGGATGCGTCGGCTCGATGCCGAATATTTGAATTTACTGCAGACGACGAAACAACGTGTTGATGTGACGGACTATGGTGCTGTCGGAGATGGAAAAACGGATTGTACCCTCGCCTTTCGACTCGCCATCCGTTCTAACCGTCGTGTCTTTGTCCCAGCAGGCGTTTATATCGTTCGGGGGATTCGTCTGCCTTCCAACTGCGTGCTCGAAGGCGCAGGACAAAACGTCACGATTCTCAAACTGTCCGATCGTGCACCGAGACATCGACGATTGTTACGAAACGTCACGCCTTTTGCAGGAAATCATCATATCGAGGTATGCCACCTGACGCTCGATTGGAATGTCGCACGATTAGGCGATGTGAAACGGACGACGAGCGGTGACACGACATCGAGCGCCTTGACGTTTGCCCATGTGACATATGGATGGGTGCATCATGTGACGGCTAAAAATGCTGGGCTCCATGCGTTCGACATCACGTCTCCACACTATCATTACTTAGGGGATGGACTCCGCGCGGCAAACGGGAGCCGATATATCCATCTCGACCACCTCGAGGCGACGAATTATGGGGATGACGGAATCACCACACATCACAGTGATGCCATCTACATCACGAACTGCTATTGTCATCATCCTCACGGCCGAACACACGCCTTAGGGTTCTCAAACTCAAATGGGATTGAGATTGATGACGGATCGCGGCACGTCACACTCGTTCACAATAGAACGGAAGGCTGCTTTGGAGGCATCGAAGTAAAAGCGCATGGGACCTCATCTGCCGCACACGACGTTCATATCTTCGGCCATCTTTCTGTGCATGACAATCGTTCATTTAACTTCCGTCATATTGGTCATCATTTAGCAGATGATCCGAACTCGGAGACGGCCCGTTTCCTGTCTGGCACGAACTTAGTGTCCGTCGAGCCGGTCCGCAGTTCACTCTATACAAAATCTTCACCACGGAGCCTGGTCGTATCGGCCTACCAGGATGTCTTGATTCACGGTTTGACTGCGATCGGCGACCCGACCTACGATTACGAACAGCATCCGGCTCTTGCGATTCAATACAAATCGAGACGCGTTCAACTGAAACGAATCTCCGTGCGCGGGTTTACCACAGCCCGAGCCGACCTCGAACTATTTGGGGGAGATAACCGCACCGATGAAGTGACTATCGAAAACTTACGATGCCAAGAATCTGCACCCATCGCTCTAAAAATCGGTCGCCAACTCGAACACCTTGCTCTTCATCAGATTGAAGGGCAGAAAAAAAGCGGAGATGTGCTCATCTCCGCGAAAAGCCCGATTGATGTGCATGATTTACTCGCTCAAGGATTTTCAGATCGGGTGCGCTCAGACGTTTGAGCGGCTTCCACGAGTTGATTCAGTTTGGCGTCATCGAGTTGAAGTGAACTCTCTTTTTGTTTGGCCATCATGCGAACGATTGCTTTGTCTAAAAAGCCCATTCGTTCAAAGTCGTACCCACTCCCGACGACCTCGACAAAGTAGGCGTGTTCGCGGAGTGATTCACGGTACGCTTCTTCTAACTCGCGAATCCGTTCTGACTCTGTCGGTGTGCCGGCACACAAATATAAAGCGAGGGGATGCTCCAGCAAGTGTGCTTCGTGAAGCGTCAACCATTCTTTCATCTCGTCTTGGATCGTGCCCATTCGAATCGAGCTCCCGACGATGACGTGATCTACCGTCTCCCACGTGACGTTCGGCTCTTCTACGATATTTTGGACACGAACGTCACCCGATAGGCGTTCAGCGAGTAAAGCCGCCACTTTTTCACTCGTCCCATATCTGGAAGAGTACGCGATTAAAGTACCCATGTCGTTCCCTCTTTTCATGTCAGACGTTACTTACACTATTCCCGAATCATCGAGAGAAGATACGTATGCACTTAAAAAAGCTCGCCGTCTGGCGAGCTTTTCGTCACAATTTATACACTTGTGCTTCATAAGGACGAAGGGTGAACGCTTCTATCGGTTCCATGTTTCCGATGACACGTTCTTTCACGTCATATGGTAGCTCTCGTTGTTGTGTCTCGTCGGAGAAGTTACAGAGTACGAGCCATGTCTCACCTTCGAATGAACGTGTGAATGCATAGACCGCCTCATCTTCCGGTAACAACAGCTCATACTTTCCGTAGACGACGAGCGGGTTCGCTTTACGGAGCGCAATCAACTGACGGTAGTAATGGAAGAGTGAATTCGGATCTTTCCTTGCCGCTTCCGCATTGATGTCAACAAAGTTCGGGTTGACCTCGATCCATGGCGTCCCTGTCGTAAATCCACCATGTGCTTCGTCTGACCACTGTACCGGTGTACGTGAATTGTCACGTCCTCGCTCATGGATGCCACGGAAAATCTCGTCGTGCGTTAACAACCCTTTGGATGTGTAGTCACGGTAGGCGTTCAACGTCTCAATATCTCGGTACTGATCGATCGAATCAAACGCGACGTTCGTCATGCCGAACTCTTCTCCTTGATAAATGTAAGGCGTCCCTTTCAATAGATGAAGAAGTGTCGCGAGCATCTTCCCGGAACGAACGCGATATTCAGGCGAATCGTTTCCAAAGCGTGAGATGGCACGGGGCTGGTCATGGTTACTCCAGTACAGGCTGTTCCATCCTTCCTCTTCGAGCCCTTCTTGCCAACGCGAGAAAATCGTCTTCAGCTCAGTCAACTTCCAGTCTGTCGGATTCCACTTGCCGAAGCTCCCGTTCCCGACGTCCACATGTTCAAAATGAAAGACCATGTTCAGTTCGTTGCGGTCTTCACCCGTATACAGTTTCGCTTCCTCCACACTGACCCCTGGCATCTCCCCGACCGTGATTGTGTCGTATTTCGATAAGACTTCACGATTCATCTCCTGCATGAATTCATGGATGCGTGGTCCGTTAAAGAAGAATGGTGTCCCGTCTCCATACCCCGTTCCTTGCGTTTGACCGTCTGGATAGCTCGGGTCTTTTGAAATCATATTGATGACGTCCATCCGGAACCCGTCGACCCCTTTATCGAGCCAATATGTCATGAGGTCGTACACTTCACGACGAAGCGTCTCGCTTTCCCAGTTCAAATCCGGTTGTTTCTTACTGAAGAGGTGGAGGTAGTACTCATCACTCGCCTCATCATACTGCCAAGCGCTGCCGCCGAAGAAAGCCCCCCAGTTCGTCGGAGGTTGACCATCTTTCCCTTTTTTCCAAATGTAATAGTCACGATATGGGCTGTCTTTTGAAGAACGTGACTCCATGAACCATTGGTGTTCGTCCGAAGAGTGATTGACGACGAGGTCCATCATGATTTTAATCCCGTGACGGTGTGCTTCTTCAAGCATCGCATCAAAGTCATCCATCGTACCAAACTCGTCCATGATGGCACGGTAATCACGAATATCGTATCCATTGTCGTCGTTCGGTGAATCGTATACCGGCGAGAGCCAGATAACGTCGATCCCGAGTTCTGCCAAATAAGACATCTTCTTCGTGATCCCTTGGATGTCGCCAATCCCATCACCGTTTGAGTCATTGAAGCTACGTGGATAAATTTGATATACGACCGCTTCTTTCCACCATTGTTTCATGTTACGTCCTCCTTGAAGTTCATTTCCGTTTCAACGCTTTCATCGTACTGTCTTCAAGGATTCATGACCATCCATGATATGATTAAGATATGTACAATTTTGCTATAAAATGAGGAGACTATTATGGAAATCGGCTTTTGTGGCTATTCATACCATACAACGACTTATACTTTTCCATTTGCTAATCGACTCGATACGTATCTGATTCGCTTACAAACGGCAGGAACGGCTCGGATTGTGGTCAATGGGGAAACGATGATCACACGACCTGGTGACGTATTGATTGTTCGTCCGGGTGACTTCTATGAAATGCATGTCGATACACCCGCGAGCGGAGACTATCATATCTTCTGTACCGGACATTCGATCGATACATGGTGGCATGCGACTCCACGGGAGCGACTGTATGCCATCACCATCGATTCACGCCTTCTTTCGCTATGGCAACACATTACGGAAGAAGTGCGCCGTCCACCGTCTGAACAAAGTGCCGTTTTAATTGAAACACTCGTTCAAGCACTCCTACTCATGCTCGATCGCTCGATTCAAGATGTGCATTCCCAGGCGCGACCTCCAGTCGTCTCTCGTATGATGCGCTTTATCGAAGCACACGTCACGAGTGACTTCAAAGTTTCAAACGTCGCCGACGCCGTCGGACTGAGCGTTTCACGGACCGTTCATCTCTTTAAAGAAGGAACCGGGATGACAATCATCGAATATGCACAATCGATTCGCTTACAGCTTGCCGAAGAGCAAATGCGCTATACAAAACATTCGTTAGAAACGATAGCGGAACTGTCTGGATTTCGAAGTTATCCATATTTCCACAGAATTTTTAAACGAAAATATGGCGTAGCACCAGGGGTTTATCGTACTCTTCAACAAAAAAACGAAAAAAAATAAAAAAAGAGTGATCCATTTTTTGAACCGCTCCGTTAGATGGGTGTAAATAACGACAGCACTCACTTACGAAAAGGAGCGATTACCCATGAAGAAGAAGACGTTAAACAAAATCGTAGCACCGGCACTAGCCTTAGGACTACTCGTACCAGTCAACGCACAGGCAGCGGATCACACACCGACAGCAAGTACACCAGCAGGTGACCTTCGCGCCACACTCGATCAACTCTTATCTGAGCATTACGTGTTAGCCGTCACATCGATGATGAAAGGATATGACGAGGCAGCAGATGCTGAGGTCGCGGATCAAGCTCTCGATCAAAACGCGCTCGACATGACACCAGCCATCGCTTCCATCTACGGTGAAGAAGGCGCTGCACAATTTGAAGAAATTTTCCGTGGTCACAACGACTACTCAGCTGATTTCGTAGAAGCAGCAAAATCAGACAACCAGGAACTACGCATGGAAGCTGAAGCGGAAGTTGATGAGTTCGTAGAAGAATTCTCAACATTCCTCGACGCAGCGACAGAAGGGAACTTACCGAAGGACGCAGCAGCTGATGCACTCGAACTTCATGAAGACCAAGTCCTCTCTGTATTCGATAACTATGTCGAAGGAGATTACGAAGAAGCTTACATGACGTTCCGTGAAGGCTACAAGCACATGTTCAACATCAGTAAAGCTCTCTCGGGTGCAATCGTCACACAAATGCCTGACAAATTTACGACTGGAGCAGACACACCAGCTGTTGAACTCCGCTCAACATTGAACAGTCTTGCAGGTGAGCACTTCGCCCTCGCTGCGATCGGTATGCAAAAAGGGTACGACCAAGCAGAGGACTATGATTACGTGACATGGGCAGAAGACCAGAACACACTCGACTTCAAAGCAGCCATCGCATCCGTGTATGGTGACGAAGGTGCAGCACAGTTCGAGAAAGTATGGAACTCAGATCACATCACAGCACAAGGTGACATCGTTGCCGCTACACTCGAAGGAGACGAAGCGATGATCGAAGATGCGCGTATGCGCCTCGACCAATTCGCTGTCGACTTCAGCACATTCCTCGATGCAGCAACAGAAGGTAACTTACCACAAGCTGCCGGTGAAGAAGCAATCAAACAGCACGAAGCGCTCGTACTCGACACATTCGATCAATATGTCGCTGGCGATGCAGAAGCGGCTTGGATGTCATTCCGTGAAGGATATGCGTTCATGTTCGGTGTTGGTGAAACACTCGGTAACGCGATCGTGACACAAATGCCTGACAAGTTCGAAGAAACAATGATGCCTGAAGAGATGCCTGAAACAGGTCTCGGTGGTGCACAAGAACAATCAATGAACACTCTCTACGCTGGATTAGCTGTACTTGGCGGAATCTTACTCGCCTTCGTAACGCTTCGCAAACGTAAAGTATCTGAACAATAATCAATAAGGAGGGAGTCCCATGAACAAGCGCCTTTTGTTTCTGGCGCTCTCTCTCTTTTGTTTTAGCTTCTGGACGTGGACGAGCGCCCAAGAATCGTCGTCACCACCTGTAGAAGAAAAACAAATAGAGGAGAGCCCGGATTTAACGGCTGAATTCTCACTTCTACAGGAAGAGGTGAAAAAGCTACGCTTAGCCGAGGAAGAAGAAAACGCCAAGGCCGTCACCCCTGTTCAAATCCAGATCCCTAAAATCGATGTCGACACCGCCATCGAACAAGTCGGGGTCCTCGATAATGGACAGATGGGTGTACCAGAAGATGAGAACCAGGTCGGGTGGTTCGAACCCGGTGTCACACCGGGTAGCAAAGGAAATGCTGTGATTGCCGGTCACGTCGACAGCAAGACCGGCCCGGCTATCTTTTATCAACTCGATCAACTGACAAAAGGCGATGACGTTCTGATTCAAGATGAGGCGGGTAACACCCTTCGGTTCCGCGTCACGAAAACAGAACGATATGATACGAAAACCGCGCCAATTGAAGAGATTTTCGGTGCCACATCAAATCGGAACTTAAATTTGATTACCTGTTCGGGTACGTTCGGGGACGGGGGCTATGATGAACGATTCGTCGTCTATACAGAGCTGGTGGACACCGAACTGAATGAAACTGTCGATCTCGAGACACCGACGGCAGTCGAACTAAAAGGTAACTTATTGACATGGCACGCCGTTCGTCAAGAGAGCGTGATTGGATATCGAGTCTACGAAGTCATCGACGGAAAAGCGACTCATATCGAAAGTATCCCTTCCCATGCACGAAAGAGTATCGAGGTCACAAATGAGAACAATGCATCCTACTACGTGACTGCGATTGACCAACTTGGAAATGAGTCAAAACCTTCCGAGATGACAAAATGACAAAAAGACCCCTTACTCGCTTTAGAAATGAGTAAGGGGTCTTTTGTTGTTTATACGAAACAAGGAATTTGCGGGTTGAACGTCTTGTTGTTCTCCGTCATGACCTGCTTTTTAATTTTGCCTTCTCCGAGATAGACGATGCGGTCGGCAAGCGCCTCGGCATCTTCTTCGTCATGCGTCACAAAGATCGTCGTCGTGCCCGTCTGCTTCAAGAGACGACGCAAATCGTCGCGAATCCGGTGTTGAAGTGACGTATCCAGGTTACTGAACGGTTCGTCTAGAATCAAGAGCGCCGGTTTCGGTGCGAGCGCGCGCGCGAGCGCGACACGCTGTTGTTGTCCCCCGCTGAGTTCGTACGGATAGCGGTGACGGAACTCCGTCAAGTTAACGAGCGCGAGCATCTCTTCGACACGCGCATTCCGCTCCTTGCGGTTCAGTTTATGAAGACCGAATCGAATGTTCTTTTCAACGGTCATGTGCGGGAAGAGTGCATAGTCTTGGAAGACCATCCCCACGCCACGATCTTCTGGCGGCATGAACTGACAATCGTCGCAACAGACACAGTCATTCACGACGACGACGCCCTGGTTCGGCATCTCGAGTCCTGCGATCAAACGGAGAATCGTACTCTTCCCCGATCCGCTGTCCCCAAGAAGTGAGACGATTTCACCTTTCGTGATTGAAATCGAGAACCCTTTGATTGTCTCTTCATGTGCACCTTTATAGCTAAAATGTAAATCATTGATTTGAACAAACATTAGTCGGCCTCCTTATCAAGCACCTTGTGGGAAACGAAAATCAACAGTCCACTCATGATGACGATGACGATGGAAGCGAGTGCCGCTTCGTGAATCTTCTCATCACTCACGTATTTGAACGCCTGTGTCGCAAGCGTCGAAAAGTTAAATGGTTGTAAAAAGAGCGTCAACGGCAACTCTTTCATAATATCAATAAAGACGAGGATAAACGCGCTCATGATGGCGCCTTTGATCATCGGGATATCGACACGGAAGAACGTTTGGACCGTATTCCACCCCAGCATACGGGATGCTTCGGTAAACGACTTCCCTACTTTCTCAAACCCGCTCTCGATCGAGTTGTAGCCGATGGCGAGGAAGCGGATGACGTAAGCAAAGATGAGCATGATGAGCGTCGTGCGGAACACGAACGTCTGACTCAAGTCGAGCGCCCGTGCCGTTTCGAGCACTTTGTCATCGAGCCACAAGAAGAGCGTGATGACCGCAATCGCGATGGCTGCTCCCGGAATCGAATATCCGAGCGTCGTCACTTTCGAAATGACGCGTGTCATGTTCGACGGGAAGAGTCGTGTGTAGTTTGCGATGATAAGTGCGAACAACAGAATAATGACCGTCGCGATAAAGGCGACACGCACCGTATTCCAAACGAGTTGCCAAAATTCTTCCGTGAAGACCGTATCGAACGTCAGGAACGTCCAAGCCGTCAACTGCGTGAACGGAATGACGAATGCAATGGCAAAGACGATAGAAACATATGCGAATACCGCATAGCGATGCCAACCTTGAAGCGGTCTCGGTTTGAGCGGCTTCACTTTCGTCGAAGCGTAACTGAACTGCTTCCGTCCTCGGACGAGTCGTTCCATCGTCAAGATGGAGATGACGAGAATCATGAGTGTGCCCGCAAGCTTCAGCGCCGACGACGTATCCTTCATCCCGAACCATGTGCTAAAAATAGCGGTACTGAACGTCTGGATCCCGAAGTATTTCACGACACCATAGTCATTGAGCACTTCCATCAAGACGAGACTGACACCGCCGATGATGGCGACTCGGGAAATCGGGATGACGACGGTGAAGAAGATGTCCCATGAGCCGCGACCGAGAATCCGTGCGTTCTCAATCATCGAGGATGATTGGTTATGCAGAAACGCTCGTGTAATCGTATAAATGTATGGATAGAGGAACAACGTGAAAATAAACACGGTTCCTTGAATCGACATGATGTTGAAGTACGACTGATCGACGGTGATCCCGAACTGATTCCGTAGTGTCGTTTGGATCACTCCGGTGTAATTTAAAATGCCGTGATACGTATACGCCCCGATATAAGGCGGAATCGCGAGCGGCAGGATGAGTGCCCATTTAAAGAAGCGACGGAACGGGAAATCATAAACGGTCACGAACCAAGCGAGACTCGTCCCGATCACGGTCGTCAAGACACCGGTAGCCACCATAATGAACAACGTGTTTCTCACGTAACGGGGCAACAGGTACTCCTGAATGTGCTGCCAATTGTCATTGACCGGGGCGAACAATTCGACGAGCACGACAATTCCCGGCAAGACGATCAATAAAATCGCGAGAAAGCTAAGGATCGCCCATCCATTCAGTTGTCGTTTTACTGCGTGCCAGTTCATGTCGTACCGCTCCCGTTCTGTAAACTATCAATTCCTGTCCCATCATATCAGTTTCTGTACATCCCGTGTAGCGCTTAGGGTGTGAAGAACACAAAAATCTCCGGCCTGAACTCTCGTTCAAGCCGAAGTCATCTTACTTCCAACCCACTTCGTTAAAGATGCGGATTGCTTCTTGTTGGTTTTCACCGATTGCAGAGAGGTTGATGTCTTGCTCTTTGAACTCGCCCCATGATTGAAGAAGTTCGTTCGGCTCAACCGACTCGTTGACTGGATATTCGTAGTTCACACTCGCAAACTTTTCTTGTGCTGACGGTTCTGACATGAACTCCATCAATTTTTGAGCGTTTTCTGTATTCTTCGATGCTTTCGTCATCGCGATACCCGAAATGTTCACGTGTGTGCCTGTTGTATCTTGGTTCGGGAAGAAGACACCGAGCTGTTCAGCGACTTTCTTCTCTTCTTCGTCTTCAGAATTCAACATAAGCCCCATGTAGTACGTGTTCATGATGGCCACGTCCCCTTCACCGGCGACGACCGCTTTCGCTTGGTCACGGTCGTTCCCTTGTGGGTCGCGTGCCATGTTGTTCACTAAGCCCTTCGCCCACTCTTTCGCTTCATCGACACCGTTCACTTCGATGAACGATGCGAGGAGTGAGATATTGTACATGTTTTCAGATGGACGGACGAGTACTTTGCCGTTCCACTGTTCTTCTGTCAACGCTTCGTAAGTCGACAAATCTTCTGGTTTCACGCGATCTTTTGAGTAGACGATGACACGCGCGCGTTTCGTCAAACCGAACCATTCGTTGTCCGTGTCACGATATTTTTCAGGAATGTTTGACTCAAGCTCATCGCTATCGACCGCTTGAAGATGTCCTGCTTCTTTTGCCTGATACAAGTTTCCGGCATCTGCTGTGATGAAGAGGTCAGCCTCTGTGCTCTCCCCTTCTGTGTTCAAACGTTCGAGAAGTTCGTCACTCTTCCCTTCCACCACGTTGACTTTGATGCCTGTTTCTTCTTCAAACTGCTTGTATAATTGTTGATCGACATCGTAGTGGCGACTCGAGTAAACATTGACGACGTTCGAATCGTCTGAGCCTTCATTTGAAGTTGTCTCATCTGTGCTTGCACAAGCGGCAAGGAGCGATGTCGTTAACGCTGCTGAAATTCCTAAAGCTGCATATTTTTTGTTCATCTGTCATTCCCCCACGTTCGGTTATTTCTCTCTCTGGTAAATGATAATTACTCTCAGCATCTATTATCACTGATAATCATTCTCACGTCAAGACTTTTTTGCAATCGCTATCACACTAAATGTGTACTTGTTGACAGTTTTGAGGACATCATTTCTTGACTTCAAAAGAATACGAACGATATAGTAAAATCAAACAAACCGTCTGGTCGGTACAGAAAGAGGTGAAGATATGTCAAACCGATCAAACGTTACAAAGCAAAAGCTGTTGGATGCGGCAACCGACATCATCATGAACCACGGCGTGCACCAACTTACATTAGATGAAGTCGCCAAGACTGCGGGTGTATCTAAAGGGGGACTACTTTATCATTATCCTTCAAAAGAAGCCTTGATGACGGCGATGGTCGAGCGATTACAACAAGAACAAAACGAGCTATATGCTTCATTGCAACAAGAAGGTCATGGACCTGTCGAGGCGTTCGTTCGTCTATTTGATGAAACGAAGTTACATCCTGAGCGTGCTGCCATCCAAATCGACGTCGAGAAGATGATTGCATTTCTCACGTTGTTCGAAGTCGACCAAGAGTACGCCAATCGTTGGAAACATGATTTAGATACGTTCTTCGCACAGTTCCAACAAACGGCCGACCCGGTAGAAACCATGATTATTCGTTATGCACTCGAAGGTATGATGATGTCCGAACACTTCGGTGTCGGTGTTCCCCCTGCCGAACTCAAACAAGCGATTATCGCACGCTTGATTGAACGAGCCCACGACATCGATCGTGAGTCATAAAACAACATAATAATAGAGGAGATTAAAAATCCATGCAGAAAATCACGTCCTTCTCCGTTAACAACAAGTTTGCGGTTTGGTTGATGACGATCATCTTGACGGCCGCCGGTCTTTTCGCCGGTCTGACGATGAAGCTCGAGACGTTACCGGACATTACGACTCCGACCGTCTCGGTCACAACCATTTATCCAGGTGCATCCCCTGAGCAAGTGCTCGAAGAAGTCAGCACCGTGTTAGAAGATCGCCTTCAGAATTTAAATGGTGTAGAACAAGTTCGTTCTTCATCGTTCCAAAACGCTTCAAACATCCAAATCGATTATGATTTCAGCACCGATATGGATGAAGCGGAGCAACAAGTCAAAGATGCGTTAAGCAACATCGAATTGCCGGAGTCGGCACAAGACCCTCAAGTGTCGCGTCTCAGTTTCGACGCTTTCCCGGTCATCGGGGCTGCCATCTCGGATGAAAGCCTAGATTTGGCCGAATTGACAAAACTCGTCGAGGAAGAAGTACAGCCTGCTCTTGAAGGAGTGGAAGGTGCGCAAACCGTCCAAATTGCCGGACAAGAGATTCGCCGCGTCGAGCTTCAATTCGACCAAGATGCGCTCGCTGAGTACAATTTGACAGAAGATACGGTCAAACAATTGATTCAAGCGAATGACGCTCGAATTGCGCTCGGGTTATATGAATTAGGTGATACGGAGCAAGCGGTCGTCATCGACGGCAAGTCGGAGACGCTCGAAGCGTTCCGCGACATCCAAATCCCTTACTCACCAGCACAATCAACGCCGACGACACCATCTGCCCCGACTGAATTGCCACCTGGTCAAACGCCAGACGTGCCAACAGAGGTCCCGACGGAAACACCATCGGCATTACCACCGAACGTTCCGACGACGGTTCCGACTGTCGCGTTGAGTGAACTTGCGACAATCGAGGACAAAGGAATCGAAGAATCGATTTCTCGCTCGAACGGTGAACGCTCAATCGGCGTACAAGTGACGAAGACACAAGATGCGAACACGGTCGATGTCGTCAACGCCGTCAAAGAAGTATTGAATGACTTCGAAGCTGAAAACGATACGGCGAATGTATCAATTACACTCGACCAAGGACAACCGATTGAAGAGTCGGTCGAAACGATGTTATCGAAAGCGTTGCTCGGTGGCCTATTCGCCATCCTCATCATCTTAGTGTTCTTACGTAACTTCCGATCGACGATCATCGCTGTCATCTCGATCCCGTTATCGCTTCTCATGGCACTCATCGTCTTGAAGCAATTGGACATCACGTTGAACATCATGACGCTCGGTGCGATGACCGTTGCGATTGGTCGCGTCGTCGATGACTCCATCGTCGTCATCGAGAACATTTACCGTCGACTCACGCGTTCGAACGAACCACTTCGCGGTAAAGAGTTGATTATCGCGGCAACAAAAGAAGTATTCATCCCGATCGCCTCGTCGACCATCGTCACGATTGCAGTATTCTTGCCGCTTGGATTTGTCACTGGTTTTGTCGGTGAACTGTTCTTGCCGTTCGCATTGACGGTCGTCTTCGCATTACTCGCTTCGTTACTCGTGGCGATCACGGTCGTACCAATGATGGCCGACTCGTTCTTTAAAAACCGCGACAAGTTGAAGCCAGAAGAAGGTCCAGGCAAGCTCGCGGAATGGTATCGTGGCGTCTTGAACTGGTCACTGAACCATAAACTCGTCGTGTTCGGTCTCGCGACTGCCCTATTGATTGGTAGCTTTGCCCTTGTCCCAGCGATTGGGGTCAACTTCTTGAATCAGGATTCGGAGAAGACGTTGTTCGTCACGTTCGACCCAGAACCTGGTCAAACACTTGAAGATTCGATTGCCGCAGCAGAAGTGGCAGAAAAATACTTCATGGAAGAACAACCGAACGCAACCGATGTTCAGTTCACGGTCGGTGGAGAGAACCCGCTGAACCCCGGAAACAACAAACAAGGAATCTTCATCGTTCAATATGATCCAGATACGGAAGACTTCGCGGATGTGAAGTTAGCTGATATCGAGAAATTGAACGAACTCGCTTCGAACGGGGAATGGAAAGAACAAGACTTCTCAGGTGGCGGCGCAACGAGCGGTGTCACATACAACGTCTATGCCAACTCCCTTGAAGATTTAGAAGCCATCGTGCCGACTTTCATCGAAACGATTGAAGAGGAAACGGATTATGTCCGTCAAGCGACATCTGACTTACGTGAGTCCTATGTACAATACACGTTCAACGTCGACCAACAGGCCGCTGCAGAAGCCGGTGTGTCGGCAGGTCAAATCGCGCAAGTCATCAGTCAGTTCCAGGCACCAGAAAGTCCACTTACAAGTGTCACAGTGGATGACAAACAGTTAGACGTCGTCATCCCGAACGAGCAAGTGACGTATGACAGTGTCGATGACCTGCAAGCACAAGAAATCACGACACCGTTCGGACCACGCCCGATTTCAGACTTCATTGAAATCGAAGAAGGCACAACACCGGACACACTCGTCGAGCGCGACGGAAAACTGCTTGCGCAAGTAAGTGTTGAACTCAGCACAGATAAAGCGACAGAAGCGTCTGCTGCGATTGAAGAACGCGTATCGGACATCGAGCTCCCATCTGGCGTCTCGTATGATGTCGGCGGTGTAACAGAACAGATTCAAGAATCGTTCACTCAGCTCGGTCTTGCGATGCTCGCCGCGATCGCCATCGTATACTTGGTTCTCGTCATCACATTCGGTGGGGCACTCACGCCATTCGTCGTGTTGTTCTCACTTCCGTATGCGATTATCGGGGGACTCGTCGCCCTTCTCATCACGGGTGAAACGATTTCGGTTTCTGCCTTGATCGGGGCACTCATGTTGATCGGGATTGTCGTCACGAACGCCATCGTTTTGATTGACCGCGTCATTCATAAAGAAGAAGCTGGTTTATCAACACGTGAAGCGTTACTTGAGGCAGCGGGCACACGCCTTCGCCCAATCTTGATGACCGCACTTGCGACAATCGGTGCACTCGCACCACTCGCACTCGGTCTCGAGGGTGGCGCACTCATCTCGAAAGGTCTCGGGGTCACCGTGATTGGCGGACTCACAAGTTCGACACTTCTCACGTTGCTCATCGTACCAATCGTCTATGAGTTCTTCGCACGATTCCGTAAGAAAAAACAAGCATAATCAAAAGAGAGTCGACTCATTCGAGTCGGCTCCCTTTTTTGCGTTCAATAACACTGCATAATGATTTCGGTTTCTCCAAACCGTTTGGCACGGAGAGCATCTTCCGGAATGAGAAAATAGAGAATACCTGCATCCCCGAACATGACGTCTAACTCTTCAGACGTGTCCATTTGAAACAATAGGAAAGGATGATCGAATCGTTCCCCATATGTTTCTTGTATCTCTTCAAAAACGTCACCTTGCACTTCACTCGGATGTCCACCGATTGCATGAAGTTCTTCTTGTTCGAATCGTTCGAGTAACCGATCGTACATCTCTTCGTCGAGCAGCTCATATAAACTGTATTCATTCTCTGCATAGCTTTCTTTAAAGGAAACGGCACGTTCATTTAATGCTTCCCCAACTCGCACTCGCTCAAGTTTCGATTCTTCAGTAAACAGAACACGCCAAAGATGACGTTCATCCACATCTCCCCAAGGTTGTTCTTCTAAATCATAGAAGAAAGACAACACCCCTTCTTTCGGGAGTGCATCTACGGATTCAAACTCAGCTAAATCACTTAAACGAAACTGAGCTAAAAACGTCATATTCTCTCCAGGATGCAAGTCTGCGTGTGGTAAGTCAGGATATCCGCCAAACTTAGAATGGCCAACCGCTACTTCTTCCCTTGTTGTCCGTGGCAAAGTTGTCAAATTGACCCGCTTTGTGAACGCATGTAAAATGTCTTCCCTGTTTTGTAATCCATGCTCTTGAATAAATTGCTCAATCGTTTTTAATTCCATCTCGGCACCCCGCTTGTTTATGATAGATGTAGTATAGCATCCCGAACGTATGTACCCCTTGCCTTTTTTGTTATACCCTTTTCTTGACCTCTCTCGTTGAATTTGAGAAGATTCATACGTTTTGAATGACGTGAAAGGAAGTCATGTATATGAAATTATTAAAATGGATTATCGGGCTCTCACTCTTGTTTGGGTTGAGCACGCTCGGAAACTGGATGGTTGAGACGTTCTCGTGGAAAGTACCAGGCAGCGTCATCGGCATGGTGCTCTTGCTCGTCCTCTTGTTGACAAAAGTCATTCGCGTGGAATGGATTGAGGACAGTGCCGGATATTTAACGAAGCATCTCGCTTTCTTTTTCATCCCCATTGCCGTCGGCCTTATGGCGTACGGCACGTTGTTAAAAGCTGCCGGTATCCCGCTCCTTATCACGTTACTCGCCAGCATGGCGGTCGGGATGGTCGTGACGGCGTTTGTTTCCGGGAAAGAAGGTGAGATATCATGACATACGTTTGGATTGGATTGACGATTCTCGTGTATTCGCTCAGTCGTCGACTTTCCATGAAGTGGGCATCTCCGTTCACCAATGTCGTCTTCTTAAGTACAGCGATTTTGATTCTTCTGTTACTCGTGACAGGACAGTCCTATGATGCGTATAAACCGGCTACCGATATCATCACCATCTTACTCGGACCAGCGACGGTCGCCCTCGGGTTACCGCTCTATCGCAACTTACCCGTGTTACTCGCTCGGGCAAAACGGGCCCTGAGTGCCATCGTACTTGGGTCACTCTCTACGATTTTTGTGGCTGTACTTTTCGGCAAGTTATTTTCGTTTACCGAAAACGTATTGATTGCACTATCGGTCAAATCGGCGACGTCCCCGATTGCCCTTGAATTGGCTCGACAACTAGAGGGGGATGCAACACTTGCGGCCTCGATCGCCGTTGCCTGCGGTATTTTAGGGGCGATGCTCGGACCGGTCTTATTGACGTGGATTCGTATGGACGACCCGTTCACGCGTGGACTCACACTCGGCACAATCAGTCACGGGATTGGGACCGCTCAGGCGGCAACGGAACATCCGTTGTCCGGTGCAACAGGTGGTGCCGCAATGGGATTGACCGCAATCTTCACCTCGTTTATCTTGCCGATTCTATATCCGTTTCTCTTTTGAACAGGTCGCGTCCATCGATGGGCGCGACTTTTTTGTTTCGACTTCGATTGCGCGTGATAAACTAATGAAGATGAAACTTATTAGAGGAGGGCAATCCATGCAAGCAAAATTAATTGAACGCTTAATGACGTACGCGAAGATTGATACACAGTCGGATTTCACAAGTACGACAACACCATCGACGGCCAAACAATGGGATTTGATTCGCCATTTGGAGAAAGAATTGAAAGATCTCGGACTGACAGACGTCGAGACGGACGAATACGGCTATCTCTTCGCCACACTTCCAAGTAACGTCGATTATGACGTCCCGACAATCGGCTTCCTTGCTCACGTCGATACGGCGACCGATTTCACAGGAACGAACGTCTCCCCTCAACTCGTCGAGCATTATGAAGGTGGCGACATCGTCTTGAACGAGTCGCTTCATGTCGTGTTATCACCAAAAGACTTCCCAGAACTGGACGGGTATGTCGGGCATACGCTCATGACAACGGACGGCACGACACTCCTCGGTGCGGACGATAAAGCAGGAATCGCTGAAATCGTCACAGCAATCGAATACTTATTGGCTCATCCTGAGATTCCACACGGGCCGGTCCGCATCGCCTTCACACCGGATGAAGAAATCGGACGTGGACCACATAAATTCGATGTCGCCCGATTCAATGCGGACTTCGCTTACACGATGGACGGCGGTCCACTTGGAGAGTTGCAGTATGAGAGTTTCAACGCAGCCGGTGCGACCGTCACCTTCCACGGGACGAACGTGCACCCAGGTAGCGCCAAGAACAAGATGGTCAACTCGATGAAGCTTGCGATGGCGTTCCAAAACCGTTTGCCTGCTGATGAGGCACCGGAACGTACGAGCAACTACGAAGGGTTCTTCCACTTGAACGGCTTCAATGGGGACGTCGAGAAGACGACGCTTCAATACATCATCCGCGATCACGACAAACAAAAGTTCGAAGCACGTAAAGCGTTGATGGAGAAACTTGTCCTCGAATGGAAACAAAAATACGGGGAAGAACGGATTGAACTCCAGATGGAAGATCAGTATTACAACATGGCCGAGAAAATCGAACCAGTGAAACACATCGTCGATACCGTCGCTGACGTCATGCGCGGCCTTGGCATCGAACCGAAGATTGAACCGATTCGTGGTGGGACAGACGGATCGCAACTTTCTTACATGGGCCTTCCGACGCCGAACATCTTCACAGGTGGCGAAAACTATCACGGGAAGTTTGAATACATCTCTGTGAACAACATGGAAAAAGCAACAACGGTTATCATCGAAACACTTCGCACATTCGCGAAGCGCGCACAAGCATAACACATGCGCCTCCAATCGTTCTCTTTTACACTAGAGACATTGGAGGCGATTTTTGATGAAGCATACATTTAGCATGAACCTCGGCTGGGATGGCGGACGAAACGACGTCGGCACCCTCGAGGCCGAGCGATTAAAGACACAGATTTCGATTCCACCCGAAATGGACGGTCCCGGAGTCGGCACGAATCCGGATGAGATGTTACTCGGGGCAGCGGCAACGTGTTATATCATCACACTCGCAGCCGTACTCGGGCGAAGTGATTTGACTCATCGTGGTATCACGATTGATGCAGAGGGCATCGTCGATGTGACAAACGGCATCTTCACTTACGAGACAATTCGCTATGCGACAACGATTCATGTACCTACAGAGATGACCGACCGAGACATCACGCTTGTCGAGCGCATCGCGAAAAAAGCGAAAGATCAATGTATGATTTCACGCGCACTCGCAGGAAATGTAGCATTTGAGTTGAATACCGTCATTTCACGTAAAAGTAGCAATGATTTTATTTGAAGAACCTTTGAAAAAAGCGATAATTGTAAACAGACGTAATCGCTTTGTCATGGACGTACTCGTTGATGATTTGCTCGCGCCTTGCCATTGTCCAGTAACAGGAAGGATTGGAGATATTATATTTGAAAACACCCCATGCCTCGTCTCAGAAACCTATGACTCGAATCGTAAAACTCGCTTTACAGTCGAAGCCATTTCAGTCGATGGTGAACAATGGATTGGAATCAATCAAGGTCGTGTCAACGACTATGTTGAAGCTTTCTTACTCGAGAACCAGCTTGATGCTTTCTCAACCCCGAGGGGAATCAAACGTGAAATAGTAACTGACGGTGCACGGATCGATTTTCAGATTGATGGAATCTTCATGGAAGTGAAGGCTCCGCTCAGCGAACTACTCACTATTCCTCTCCCACACTTTAAACGTAGACGATTGAAACGACCCATCGAAACAGAACGTTTGATTCGTCATCTCTACGCTCTGATTTCCACTCTACCCCAAACCGGAAGAGCAGTCCTCTTATATATTTTTTTATATGACGCACCAATTTATACCGGTAATCCCAACCGAAAACAAGACCATCTAATTCGTCAATTGATTAACGATGCGATACCTTCCGGATTAGAAATATGGCAACTGAACTGCACTATTTCCCCTGAAGGAATTCGTTTACTTCGTTGCTTTGACACAACGTCTCACTTCAAGTAACCAAATGTATTAAGTGAGACGTTATGTTTTTACTAAACATATGATATGTTGGGAATTACCGAATAGAGTCATTTTTCACTTCCACTCTTTACGCGACTGCGCGTTTTTCAAAAACGTGATACAATACACGTCGTAAACTAATCAGAAAAACGAGGGATACCATACATGATTACAGTAAATAACGTCAGCCTACAATTTGGCGGTCGCAAGTTGTTTGAAGAGGTGAACATCAAGTTCACGCCAGGCAACTGTTACGGATTGATCGGTGCGAACGGTGCCGGAAAATCGACATTCTTAAAGATTCTATCAGGTGAACAAGATACGACGACGGGTGATGTCAGCATCACACCGGGCGAACGTCTCGCCGTCCTCAAACAGGACCACTACGCGTATGAGGACAGTGCAGTTCTCGAGACCGTCATCATGGGTCACGAGCGTCTCTACAAAGTAATGAAAGAAAAAGACGCCATCTACATGAAAGAAGACTTCTCAGATGAAGACGGGATGCGCGCAGCTGAACTCGAAGGAGAATTCGCTGAGTTGAACGGTTGGGAAGCAGAGTCGGAAGCCTCGATGGTCCTCCAAGGTCTTGGTATCTCTGAAGCGCTCCACCAGAAACAAATGAGCGAACTCACAGGTGGGGAGAAAGTCAAAGTCCTTCTTGCCCAAGCGCTCTTCGGTAAGCCAGATATCCTCCTCTTAGACGAGCCGACCAACGGACTTGACCTAAAAGCGATTCAATGGTTAGAAGAATTCTTGATCAACTTTGAAAACACAGTCATCGTCGTTTCCCACGACCGTCACTTCTTGAACAAAGTCTGTACGCACATGGCCGACCTCGACTTTGGAAAAATCCAATTGTATGTCGGGAACTACGACTTCTGGTATGAGTCTAGCCAACTCGCTACACGTATGGCGGCAGACCAGAACAAGAAGAAAGAAGAGAAAATCAAAGAGCTTCAAAACTTCATCGCACGTTTCAGCTCGAACGCATCGAAAGCACGTCAAGCGACGTCTCGTAAGAAGTTGCTCGATAAGATCACACTTGATGACATCCGTCCGTCGTCACGTCGTTATCCGTTCGTCGGATTCACGATGGAGCGCGAGATCGGAAACGATGTTCTCTATGTCGATAACGTATCGAAGACAATCGATGGTGTAAAAGTACTCGACAACGTCACGTTCTCACTCAACAAGACGGACAAAGTCGCATTCGTCGGTCGTTCGGACGTTGCCATCACGACACTCTTCAAAATTCTCATGGGTGAGATGGAGCCAGACACAGGGTCAGTCAAATGGGGCGTCACGACAACTCAGTCATACTTCCCGAAAGACAATTCGGAGTACTTCGAGGGCTCAGAAAAGAGCATCCTCGACTGGTTGCGCCAGTTCTCACCTGCCGATGAGTCAGACACGTTCCTTCGTGGATTCCTTGGCCGCATGCTCTTCTCAGGTGAAGAAGTCATGAAGAAGGCGTCTGTCCTCTCAGGAGGAGAAAAAGTACGCTGCATGCTCTCGAAGATGATGCTCTCGAACTCGAACGTACTCGTCCTTGACGATCCGACGAACCACTTGGATCTCGAATCGATCACAGCACTCAACAACGGTCTCGAGTCGTTCAAAGGCGTGCTTCTCTTCAGCTCACATGACCATCAGCTCATCTCGACGATCGCGACACGCATCATCGAAGTGACTCCGAATGGCATCGTGGACAAAGAAGCAACATACGATGAGTACTTGGAGAACGAAGCGCTTCAACAACAAGTTGAATCCCTTTACCAAAATGCATAATAAAAAATCGGCTCAACGTGAGCCGATTTTTTATTTAACGTTTACCGTCTCCATGACGTGCTCATGAATATCATGACCTTTCGTGACATGGACTTGAACGTTGTATGCGCCTGATTCAGCAAAGGTGTGTGCACCTTTATACATCCCAGTATCTGCTTCCTCTAACTTCACCCACTCATGCTTCTCTGCCCCATCTTGGAAGATTTCGAGTTGTACTTCCGCCCCTGCGAGCATCTCGTCTTCAATCATGACGTGTACCATGAATGGTTGTTCTTCCCCTGCTGTCGCCTCTTTCGGGTCAAGCGTGATATCCGCTCCAGCGTGGTGATGATGCTCACTCTCTTCTTCTGCTTCAGCAGCCGTTTCTGGATGTCCAACCGTCACGTTTGTCGTCGGCATGGTGTGCATCGAACGCGCTGTCACGTGAACCTGGACCGTATAGACCGCTTCTTCCGCGAACGTCGTCTCCGCTTCATAGACACCGTCTTTCGTGAGTGACGCCTTGATCATCTCACTTTCTTCCTTCGCATCGTTCTTCCATACTTCGAACTTGATTTCATCCGCATCGTCTACAGGTTGACCATCTTGCGTGACTGTTACTGATAAAGGTACCGCCTCTCCCTTTTCAGCCGTTGCCTCTACCGTCAACTCTGCCTCGACCGGTTCCATTGACTGTGGAACAGCCGCGCTCTCCGCTTCTTTCTCAGTACCACACGCACCGAGTACGAACAACCCGATGAGTCCAAACACGACCCCAAACCGTGTCATCATCTTTTTCATCATAAGTCCTCCTTATAAATCGCTTACATCTTTCATACATTGTTCATGATACCATCTCTTTCCAAAAAGAGTGTGAGCATTCTGTGATATATCCCACGATACATTCTCACAAATTTCACACATATAGTTGAATCAAAATTTATTGAGTACATTTCCGAATTTTAGTCCATCATTTCTAAAAAGGGGTATATAAAATATATCAAGGTCAATCATTTGGAAAGTCTTAACATCAAGAGAGTTACATCATGAATGGAGGCGAATTCAGATGAAACGTAAGGTCATTCGTGGGGCGATGGCACTGTTCATCTTATTGGCGATGGTGATCACACAATCGATTTCCGTCAGTGCCGCCGCTTCAAAATTTGTCACGAGTGTGAACACGACGAGCAAGGTCGTCGCATTGACGTTCGATGACGGGGCAGACGGGGCGAACACGAACAAGATTTTAGACATTTTAGCAAAAAACAATGTCAAAGCCACTTTCTTTTTAACGGGGTCGGGCGCAAATAACCATCCACAGTACATTAAAAATATCGCCGCAAAAGGACATCAACTCGGAAATCACTCGTATACACACCCTGACTTCACCAAACTGACTGCCACGCAGATGAAATCCGAACTCGACCGCACGGAAGCTTTGATTAAATCGTTGACCGGAAAAACGACAAAACCGATTTTCAGAGCCCCTTTTGGTGCAGTGAATAGTACCGTATTGAGCGGTGTCGGGGCTTCAGGATACGGATACACGATTCAATGGAACATTGATACGGTTGACTGGAAAGGATTGACCGCGAGCCAAATCAACACGAAAGTTCAGACTAACATCAAACCGGGTTCAATCGTCTTGATGCATACCGGAGCCGGGGCCCCGGGTACACCGCTCGCACTCCCAACGATGATTTCACAACTCAAAGCAAAAGGGTACAAATTTGTCACGATCTCACAATTACTTGCATATCAAAACGCATCGACGAACAAAACGTATACCGTGAAGTCAGGTGATACGTTGTACAGTATCGCACGGACATACGGAGTCACCGTCTCGGCGCTTGCTGCCGCCAACAACATTACGAACTACAGCTTGATTTATGTAGGACAAGTGCTCATCATTCCAGGAACGACCGTTACACCACCTACGACGACCGTGAAATACACCGTGAAATCGGGCGACACACTCTACAAGATTGCGACGATGTACAATACGACCGTCGCAAAAATCGCAGCTGCCAATAACATCGCAAACGTCAACTCCATCTATGTCGGACAAGTGCTCGTCATCCCAGGTACGACGGTCACACCACCGACAACTACGGTAAAATACACGGTCAAATTAGGGGACACGCTGTACAAGATTGCGACGATGTATAACACAACTGTTGCGAAAATCGCGGCCGCCAACAATATCACGAACGTCAGCTTAATCAGTGTCGGGCAAGTGTTGACCATTCCGAAATGATTGCCTCGTGAATCTTTTCCTCAGCTTGTGACGTATCGTATACAAACAGGAAAAGAGGAAACGCTATGACTCGAACCGTAATCCGTGTCAGTACTACCGCATTCATCGGACTTTTGGTTTCAATTGCCACATTCTCGATTTTGATTTGGCTCGGTTATGAACAAGCACTCACATCCGGTGAGCCGATCCAATTCTTAACACGTGAGATTTATCAATTCGAGAACGGAATCGGGGTCGCCAACCAGAATCAAATGGCCATCCTCGGTGCCGGATTTATGGGCATTGCCGTTCTCATTGGAGAGATCGGGATACGTCTTAAACGAAAGTAACCGCTGCATACGCAACGGTTACTTTTTTAATGCTGATGTTCACCACCATGGTCGTGTGAGTGAACGATTGGTTGCTGCAATTGGTCGATTTGGTCTTGCGGTACATCACCGACAATCATCCATGCGGACGGCGTATAGACCTTCTGCCCTTCATGGACCATGCCGTTCACTTGGTAGATTCCCTGATCGAGTTTCACGCTCGTCACGAGATAGCCATCCTTTTCTGTCACTTCATACGTCCGGGTCTCTTCCGAATCGTAAGGCGTGACTTGAATATGGCTTTCCGTCACACGTTCATCATTCGATACTTTCATCGCAAGCGTCGTCGAGCCAACTTCTACACGTTCAGGTACGATCAGTTGAATCCCTATCGGATCAATGGTGCGTTCTACTGGTTGAAGTTGACACGCGCTTAACCAAATTGTCGCTAGGATGACAGGAATGACTGCTTTAAATCGTTTCATGCTGCCACCTCCGCTTTCAACTTCCGGCGACCAATTAACCAATCAAATAGGAGAACGACAAGAATACTGATTCCTGCGAGCGGTAATGTCACACCTAGAAGTAAAATCAAGATACCGACGATTCGTTTAATGCGTTCGTCCTCAAACCGCTTCATCTGTTCAATGGATCCGACTTTTCGTTTGCGCCACATCATGAACGAGCTGATGACCACGAAAATGAGACCTAGACAAAGCGCGACACCGACCAATTGATTGAGTAAACCGAACAGGCGACCTTCATGGAACGCGATTCCAACCGTAATCAGTTTTCCGAGAATCCCGTAATCTGCGTATGTCACAGAGCTGAGTGTTTCACCACTATATTGATCTAAGTTCACCGTCGATTCTTTAAATGGATGACCTGCTGCCGATGTGACAGTATAGACGCCTGTTTCGCCTTCCGGAAGCGAGATTGTGTACGGTCGATCAATCGTGGACTTGTTCACCACCTGATTTAAATCAATCGGCAACATCGTACTTGGAGAAGACGTTGGAACGAGATCTGCTTGGGTCGCCCAAGGTACGTCTTCCGCCACCTCTTTTGTCGTCACGGTCGATTCTGGCTTGGCGCCAAACGCATAGGCATACATCGGTGCTCCCGTGTTTGTCGACGAGGAAACCCACTGCAACATCGCACCCGAAACGGATGACCAAGCCAACCCTGAACTGATAATGAGCACGAGGCCTAGCGATGACCACAAAGCGACGCTACCGTGCATATGCTTCCACCACTGTCGTCCTTTCCCAAGCTTCGGCATAAGCATCCGAAGCGGATTCTTACCACGCGGCCAAAACAAGAATGTCCCCGTAATAAGAAGAATGATTGCCCAGGACGCCGCGAGTTCGACGACCCAGTTCCCGATTTGACCACCTAATAGTGTGCCATGAATCACAACTAATAAATCTATGCTACCTTCAGCAGACCGCGTTCCTAAAACTTCTGTAGTTTCCGGATGAATATATGTATACATCATCTCGTCTTTGTTCATCCAACCGATTCGAGTCGATTCGCCTTCATCCGGCAAACGAATCGATGTAATCATCGCATCCGGATATTCCGTCATGAATGATTCTTTTTGGACTTCAATCGGCTGTTCTTCCGTGAAAGTTGCCGTCATCATGTCTTTGTATTGCATCTTCGTTATTTGCGGTTCAAATAAATAAATGCTTCCTGTCACAGCCAGGATAATAAAAATTGGTGCAAATATGAGACCTGCATAAAAGTGCCAACGCCATACCGCTTGATACCAAGCGTTGCGTTTATTCAATCGTTCCCCTTGCATGATGCTTCCCCCTTTATCATTGTGTCCAACTTGTGAACAGATTGAGTATACAAGGAATGGAAACGGTTTATTCTTACTATTTGCGACAACTATTCGTCGAATTGGAGAAGTGAAAATGAACTTTGGTTCATCTTTTTTTCACATATTCATCAATCTATCTCACATACTTTCACATAAAGAAAGAGACACCAACAAGTTGGCGTCTCCAAAATATGATCAATTTGTGAACTGCTCTGCTTCTGTCGACCCAGCCAGTGCAGTCGTTGATGATTGTCCACCTGAGATGACGAGCGAGACTTCATCGAAGTAACCCGTTCCGACTTCACGTTGGTGACGTGTCGCAGAAATTGTTGTATCATTTTGTATTTTTTTAGGGAGAAACAAGCTCTATGATGCGATGAATTACGTACCAAGACATTCATCGACCATCGCGACCGCGACATGCGCATCGTCAACGCCATGGACGAGAACCCTTCCGTCTTTGAACAAGAGCATCCGGTGATTCCGCCATCGCCATTCCAACGTGAACGGTGTCTGCTTCACGGCGATGTCCGCCCGTTCGAGTTGATGCACGATTGGTTCCAGACCCTCGATGGACCGACGGACTTGGACGACATCGCGCCCACATAGGATCGCTGTCTGTTGTCGATTCGAAACGAGACTCGGATAGTCATGGGTTTGACAAGACGGGCAAGACACGTCGACGAGCCGTGCGACATCGAGTCGCTGCGACTGGTTTTCCCACATGTCTTCAATCAAGAGCCGACGTTCCATCTTTTCAGGACGCCCGGTCAAATATTTCAATGCCTCGACGGCTTGACGGCTCGCCACATGTTGCACGATTGGAGCCACCACCCCCGCTGTCGCGCAAGTCTGACCGGCTAGCGGCAAATGACGCATGAGACAACGAAGACACGGCGCTTCTTCCGGCATCACCGTGTAGTTCATGCCGTATGCCCCGACACAAGAGGCAAACAAGAAAGGAATGCCGCGCTCGAGTGCGAAATCGTTCAATAGAAGACGTGTCTCGACGTTATCGGTCGCGTCCAAGACGAGATCAACGGGCGGCAAAGGCCGAAGCCAATCCCACGATACGTCGGCGATTTGCGCGTCCAACTCAACGTCTGAGTTGATGGTCCGCAGGCGTTCGAGCGCCGCGACCGCTTTCGGCGTCTCGGCACGTGCGTCCTGTTCCGTATAGAGCGTCTGTCGTTGTAAGTTCGTCACCTCTACATAGTCGCGGTCGACGAGGATAAGTGAGACGCCGGCCCGAATAAGTTGATCGCTCACGGCCGCTCCGAGCGCACCGAGACCGACGACGAGCACTCGTTTCACCATCAGACGTTCTTGCCCGTCCCCACCGATACCGTGGAACCGGGCCTGCCGCGCGTAACGTTCCGGAACATGTGTCATCGGACGTAGTCCCCTGACTTCCCGCCTTGTTTCTCAAGCAAGTATGTCGGCCCGATGACGATGCCTTTATCGACCGCTTTCGTCATATCGTATACGGTCAACGCTGCGACCGATGCGGCCGTCAACGCTTCCATCTCAACACCGGTATCACCTTTCGTCTTCACGAACGACTCGATGATGAGCTGTGTCTCGTCCCATTCGAATGTTAAATCGACTTTTTTCAAGGCGAGCGGGTGACACATCGGGATGATGCGGCTCGTCTCTTTGGCGGCCATAATCCCGGCCACTTGGGCGACAGCAAGCACGTCGCCTTTCGCAAGGTCACCATCCGTGATGAGCTGTTTCAGTTCACTGCTCAATTCAACTGATGTGCGGGCCCGAGCTGTCCGTGTAGTTTCCGGTTTATCCGAGACATCGACCATCCGCGCCCGCCCTTGGTCGTTCATGTGTGTCAGTTCCATCGTTTATCCTCCGCTCACCATTGGAATGACGGCGACCGTGTCTCCGTCTGCAACCGTATATTCGTCCGTCTCATAGCGCTCATTGACCGCGAACATGAGACGTTCCGCTCCCGACACGCCCCGCTCGGCCAAATCCGCTCGCAAGGCGGCGATTGTTTGGGGAGCCGAAACGGTATAGGACCGGACCGCCAACTCTTCTGCCACGTGGGCAAAACATAATACCTCAATCATGTGTACGTCACTCCTTCCGGGCGTCCTGGGTGTTGTTCTTTTTGATCACCCATCCATTTCGTGCCGTCGGTCCAATGCTCCCGTTTCCAAATTGGGACAATTTCTTTAATCCGTTCGATGGCGTAACGATTCGCCTCGTATGCGTCGGCGCGATGGGAAGAACTCGTCGCGATGACGACCGCTTCTTCCATGATATCGAGTCGTCCAATCCGGTGATGGATCGCCGTCAACGCACCAGGCCAACGTTCCGCCACTTCTTTCGCGATTTGTTCGAGCATCTTCTCGGCCATCGGTACGTATGATTCATACTCCAAGAGCTCAGTCTGTTTGGAACCCGTCATTTCTCGCACCGTCCCGATAAACAGCACGACCGCCCCGACGTTTCGATGCCGGACCGTTTCGTAAAGCGCCATCGGTTCGAGCGGATGTTCATTCACTTGATACCATTTCATTCTCCATCCACCTTTCCACTAAACGCATCAACCGGTCCTTGTCTGCCACGGAATCTCCGCGCGCGATCACGTTCGTCACATCGACCGGTTGTTCATGCCCGTCTCGCACGAGCACCACTTTCGGATAATCTTTCCGTTTGTATCCCTCGATGATCACGATGTCGACGTGCGCCTCGTACCAGTTGAGGAGCAACTCAAACGTGTCGACCGCTTGCCACTCGATTAACGTCCCGTCTTCACCGATCACACTCGATAGCACGGCACCAGCCAACGCGTGACGATGCGAGTCCGTCATCGGCAAGTCGAACGTCCCTCCGTGACCGTGGTGTTTGATGACACCGACACGGAGCCCCGTCGCCGACAAGCGTGCTGTCAGCTCAGAAACGAACGATGTTTTACCGCTATTTTGATAGCCGACCACTTGTAAAATCAAAGCTGATCGATGATTCGACATCGCACCGAGTCCCCTTTTTGAAACCCTCTCGTTCCGCCTGGCAGATGAATCAACGCGTTACACGTCGCGAGTGAGGAGACGATGCCCGACTTGTCTTTCCCGCTCGGATGAACCACCGTCTGCCCGGTCGCATCAATCGTCACATGTCCACGCACGAACCGGTCGAACGGATTCGTTTTCGGGAAATCGACACCAAGTTCCGCCTGGATGACAGGTCGCTCCGCTTGCCCGAATAACGTCTTCATATACGTGCCGACAAACAGTTCCGTTCCGACAAAACACGCCGACGGATTCCCGGATAATCCAAACAACAACCGATGTTCGACGTGCGCGACCGTCGTGACGGACCCTGGCCGCATCCCAACTTTATTAAACAGCACCGTCGCCCCGAGCGCCTCATATACATCCGGTAAATAATCAAAATCTCCGACCGATACCCCGCCTGTCGTGACGACGGCATCACTCGTCCGAAGTGCCTCGTCAATCGCCCGCTTTGTCGAAGCGAACGTATCCGGCAAGATACCGCCATATGTCGCCGCGCCACCGAGTGCCTCGATTTGAGCGAGAATCATATATGCATTCGAATTATAGATTTGCCCATCGGTTTTTTTCTGTCCCGGTTCAACGAGCTCATCACCGGTCGCAAACACGGTGATGTGCGGTTTTACGTATACGTCGACCTGCTCATACCCGAACGTAGCGAGCAAGGCGATGACGCCCGGATTAATGCGGGTGCCTCGGTCAACGATATTCGTCCCCGCCGTCATATCTTCCCCACGATAGGAAATATTGGCATCGCGGGCCGGTCGCTTGAACGTCACGACTCGTTCATCCGCTTGTGCGAGCTCGAGCATGACTACCGCATCGACTCCGTCTGGAATTTTTGCCCCGGTCATGATGCGAATCGCCTCGCCGGCGCGGAGCGGTTCTCCGACGTGTCCGGCTCCCTGAACGTATTGAATGGGTAATGTCACCGGTTCATCGCGGCTCGCTCTCAACAAATCCGCGGACTGGACAGCAAAACCGTCATACGGAGATTTATTAAATGCTGGAACGTCATGCGTCGCAGTGAGATCCATCGCTAAAATCCGGCCGTTCGCTCGATACAACGGTACCGTTTCCGTCCGACCTTTCCCCGTCGCTTCTTGGACACGGATGACCGCCTCGTCAACGGCGAGCGGCTTACGAAATAGCGTCGACATCTTTTCCATTACTCCACTTCCTTTCCTAGCAATTCTTCATAATCACTCGGTGTGTTCACATTTTTAAACCAGTCCCGTTCAGCAAACGAGACGATTGTCGCCTCTGTCAAGTGAGGCATGACCGCCCGTTCGCCTCGACGTAAAGCGGCTTCGAACTGGGACAGTATCGAGCGGGGATACAAGGCGATGAGCGGATGGATTCGATTATCTGCGTAGGCGACAACCGGCTGCTTCCCGCGTTCCGTCGCAAGCCGTTCGTAAACAGTCGGCGGCAACAAGGGCGTATCACACGCACAGACGGCATACCAATCAGACGGGACGTGCCGCATGACGGTGATGATGCCGGCGAGCGGTCCCATGCCACGCCATTCCATTTCATCTTCAAGTTGATATGAGGTTATCGACTGTCCGGCCGGTACGACGCTCCATTGGGACGTCGTCGTTGTAGCGAGTGTCTGTCGCGCCCGCTCTTCAAACGAGATGTCCTCATAACAGGCTTGCCATTTAGGGGATCCGAACCGGCGCGATTTTCCGCCTGCCAAGACGATGCCGATCATCGCGTCGCTTCCCAGACGATATGGGAGAGCTCAGGGAGAATCAAGCGAGTCATCGCCAAGTCGACGGCGCCTCGCGACCCTGGCATCGAAAAGATGATCGTATCCCCGATGCGTCCTGCTAAAGCTCGCGACAACATCGCCGCCGGTCCGATATCTTCCGTGAAGCTGACATAGCGAAACAACTCGCCGAAGCCGACCATTTCTCGGTCAAGCAGCGGTCGAATCGTCTCAATGGTGACGTCCCGTTTCGTGATGCCCGTTCCCCCGGTCGTCAAGATGACGTCCATTTTTTCGTCGACCATTCGTCTGACGGCCGCTTCGATTTCAAATGAGTCATCTTTCGTGATCTCACGGTATGTGACCGTATGTGCTTCTTCTTTTAATAGCGTACAAATATGTTCGCCAGACACGTCCGTATCCAGTGTTCGCGTATCCGAGATCGTCAAAATCGCTGCCCGGACACGCTGTGTGTTTTGATGTACATGGTTGTGTGCTTGCATCGTCTTCATCCTCCGATATAACTCATTTCAATTCGGTTTCGCGTCCGACTCCCAGTTCGCGACCGTTCTTCCGAATAGCGGTCGTCCCGTACTTCCCATACCATTTTTAGTGTCATGGCAATCAATTCATCGCTCGCCCCACTGCGGAGCAATTCGCGGATATCGGTCCCGTCTTCTGCGAACAGGCACGTGTACCATTTGCCGTCACTCGATAGGCGACCTCGCGTACACGTTCCGCAGAACGGTTGGCTGACCGAAGAGATGAAGCCGACTTGCGCCCCATCCGTGTAACGGTAACGTTGCGCGACTTCGCCTAGTGTTTCGGGTGCAAGCGGTTCAAGTAATCCATTTCGTTGTTTCAACACCTCAAGAATCGATTCAGACGACACAACATGTTCGACGTTCCATTCATTCGCCGTGCCGACATCCATGAACTCGATGTAACGGAGTGTGATGTTCCGTTCTTTGAAATAAGCGGCCATCGAGGCGACTTCATGATCGTTCCAGCCTTTTCGGACGACCATGTTCACTTTCACTTCGAGCCCTTGCCGTTTCGCCTCATCGATTCCTCGTAATACCGTCTCGGGCGACGTGCCGCGTCCGTTCATCATCCCGAACGTCTCGGCCGATAAGGCGTCTAGACTGACGTTGACCCGGTCGAGCCCAGCTTGCTTCAACACTTTCGCCATCCGTTCTAAATAGACGCCGTTCGTCGTCAACCCGATAGTCTCGATGGTCGTGACCGCGCGAAGGCGGCGAATCAGTTCATCGAGATTCGGCCTGAGTAGAGGTTCGCCCCCGGTCAGACGCACTTTTTTCACGCCGTGTGGGGCGATGATGCGAACGAAGCGCTCGATCTCGTCAAACGATAACAACTCATCTCGTTTTAAAAATTGGTGGTGGCGGAACGCTTCTTCCGGCATGCAGTATCGGCAACGAAAGTTGCATTTATCAATGACTGAGATGCGTAAGTCTTCCAACGGTCGTCTCCGCCGATCGGTCCATGGTGTCATCTTGGTTCATCCTTTCTATCCATCAACGACAGCAGGGACCCTCACAGTCCCTGCGTCGATTTGTCAGCGAATCGGCTTCTCAGCACCGCTGCGCAAGTAATAATAAATTGTGGTGGCAATCGAGATCGCATAGAGCCCTAGCATGACGAACAACGCACCGTTGAACGAACCGACGAGCTCGAGCGACCAACCGAACATCTTCGGAATGAAGAATGCGCCGTAAGCAGCAAACGCTGCCGAAAATCCGACGACGGCCGGTGTCTTCGTCGCCACGAACACGTGAGGAATCATCGCGAACGTCGCTCCAGAGTTGAGTCCTGTTGCGATGAACAAGACGACGAAGGAGATGAAAAACATCGTCAAGTTGCTGTTCGTGATGGCCATAATGACACTGATCGTACCGAGCGCCATGATTCCGAACACGATCAATGTCACTTTGGCCGCTCCGATCTTATCACTGATCCAACCCCCGAACGGACGCGAAGAGGCGCCAAGGAATGCACCAAGGAAGGCGAGCGCCATCAAGTCCGACTCAGGGAACTTTAACTTTAAAATCATCGGGAACGCTGCGGCATATCCAATGAAGGAACCGAACGCCGCCGTGTAGAGCAATGTTTGAATCCAAAAATGTTTGTCTTTAAACACGCTCGCCTGTTCACGAAGCGATTGACGAGCAGTCGGTAAGTTATCCATGAACAAGTATGCGCAGACCGTCAAAATGATGGTCGGCACGACCCAAAGGAGCGCGGCGTTTTGAAGCCAAATCTCTTCGCCGGTCTCGGTCACGAGGGCGTTCCCACCGATGAACCCGAAAATACTTGTCGTGATGACGAGCGGTGTGATCAATTGGACGAGCGAGACGCCCAAGTTTCCGATGCCTCCGTTAATCCCTAGCGCCGTCCCTTTTTTCGCTTTCGGATAAAACGCGCCGATGTTGGCGTTTGATGACGAGAAGTTTCCGCCGCCTAGTCCGCAAAGTGCGGCCAAAATCATGAATACCCAATACGGCGTATTGACGTTTTGAACGGCATAGGCAATGCCTAGGAGCGGCAACAACAAAATCGATGTCGAGAAGATCGTCCAGTTCCGACCGCCGAATATACTGTTTGCGAACGTATAGAAAAAGCGCAACGTCGCCCCGACAAGTCCAGGCAGTGCGGCCAACGTGAACAACTGGCCTTGCGTAAAGCTAAACCCGATCGAATTCAATTGGACGGCTGCGACCGACCACATTTGCCAGACGATGAATGCAAGCGTCAGTGCCGGGACCGAAACGAGCAAGTTCCGATTGGCGACTTGTTTTCCCGTTCCTTCCCAAAATCCCACATCCTCTGGCTTCCACTCGGCGAGTGCGTGTGACCCTTTGTCTAATTGTTGCATGGTCTATCCCTCCTCTTAACGGTTCAATTCGTACCCTAATCCCATCCTATCGACCGTCCTCTTAAAAAAGTGTGCCTTCTTTCACACTTATTTCGCATCTTGAGTTTTTTTCTCACCCTGTCATCAATCTGTGACAAAATCGCCTATCTTTTGTTTCTGTGACATTGAACACAGAAAAACCCTCCTCTATTCCTTACGATAAGGAATAGAGGAGGGATTAATTTGTCACATCTCATTCAAATCCACTGTGCGCCCGAAGTTCGCTTGGCGCTACAACCATATTTCTTCAGTCAAGACGGGGCCCACGTGTTCCGTGTCTTCGGCGTCGCGATCGCCGAGGCTGCGTTCACCGAAACGGGGCTCGATATCACATTCCCACTTGAAAGTCCGTTAGAAGAACTAGAAGCGCTGCACACCTTGCTCGTTCGGATCGACACTCACCATGACGTGACGATCGATGATACCCAGGCAGTTATCGGTTACTTAGGGGACGGGACCAAGGTCACCGTTTATCGCCATTTCAAACGATGGCTCGACTTTTTATCTGCAGCGCGTGTCCGCTCGATGGAAGGTGTCGTCGTCGAGGTCCGTGCCAACGGGATCAAGCTAGCCGAAGGCGTGCTCCGGTCTTATGAATTGATGGAAGATGGCGAGTTTTATGTATCGGCCTGTACAATCGAGACCGATGGATTGGAGCATTTTGAAGGCGAGCTATCGCTTGCCGCCGTAATGTGATCAATCGATGACACAGACCGAGACCGGACAGTCCTCACAATGGTTGAGCAGTTTCAACCGGTCGAGGTCATGGATAATGATTTGACGGGAAGGGAGTGAAATAATCCCTTCTTGGGCGAGCTCGTTCAACATGCGATTCACGCGTTCACGCGATGTCCCGCAATAGTTGGCGAGCTCTTGGTTTTTCAGTTTCAAGTCGATGAGAATGCCGTCTTCGACTTCCACCCCATAGCTGTTCGCCATACGAATGAGCGTCGAGTAGAGCGCTCCTTTTTTCCCGTTCAGCACCAAGTCTCTAAATTTCGTATGCTGTTTCCGCATATGTTCGTTGATCATGACCATGAACTCGCGCACGAATTCCGGGTTCGACGACAAAATCATCGTTTCAATACGCTCGATTTTGACCGCATAAATTTCACTATCTTCTAACGCCTTGGCGTTAAATAAATATTTTGGTTCGATTGCGAATAACGTCAACTCTCCGCAACAAGCCTCAGCGCTTAAACAACGTAACGTCAATTCTTTTCCATTTTCCGTCAATTTCGAAATTTGAATCAGTCCACTCTTTACAATATAAAATTCAGCTGCATCTTCTTGTTCTCGGAACAGAAAACCGCCTTTTGGGACATGAATGATTCGATGTGCCAATTTTTTTGTTTCCTCGAGCACCATCGCTTTAGTTGAATGAGCCATTTCCACCGACCTTCCTTAAAACACGTTGCGCCATATGAAAGCTTGCCTTCATTCTAAACACAAACCCCCTCGAAACGCAATCAACATTTGGAAGCGTTTCAAGGGGAGGACTATTCTTTCGTACGATATTCAATTTTTTTCCAATATCGATATAATAAGCCGATCAATCCGACATTGATGACGGCGATGATCATATACAGTCGCATCGAGGCGTGATCATACACCATGTAGCTCTCGATTGTATATTGCAAGAGTATCATGTTCGTCGCGAGCAATATGACCAATCCGATTAAACTCCAACCGTTACGCCCCATGATGAATCTCTCTTCCGACCGCAAAAATCTTCCCGTTCTCGATTTCAAGCAAGATTTTAGGGAGTTCCCGCTGCGGCGGACCGGCCTGTGGTTGGCCGTCGACACCGAAGTAACCACGATGGCACGGACAAAGAAGAACATCTTCTTCCTCCACATAAAACACTGGGCACTGCAGATGAGTGCATTTGTTGTTATAGGCGACGAATTCACCATTCTTTAAATGAACGAGCAACGATGGTTCCGTACCCGGATATTCAAATTCGAGTGATTTCCCGCGCTCTAGCGCCTCGACCGTCGTGATGAACTGACGGTCGGTTCTCGGCTCGCTTCGAACGAAGGCCGCGATATTGAACGGGATAGTCGCGAGACCGAGTGCGATACCTGCGCCGAACGTTGATTTGATGAACGCCCGTCGATTCAGTTTCACGTCATCGGCCCGACTCAAGTTATCGACGAGTTCGGATAAGCGTTCCCGGTCTTTTGATTCATTCGACATAAGTCATCTTCCTTTCCATCTCAATCGGAATAGACGCCAAAGAATTCAGGGACGTAATTCCATTTATCGTCTTGCGAAGGCTTTTTCCCTTCGATCATGTTCATTTGGACGCGTTGACGACGGAGTTGCATCATCTCGTCATGGTCGATGAAGCGAATCGCATCCGACGGACAAACCGACGCACACATCGGCGCGATATCATGTTTGGAGCGGTCGTAACACATGTCGCACTTATACATCTTATTCTTCTCAAAGTCGAACTTCGGAATCCCGAACGGACAAGCGAACGTACAGTTCCGGCAGCCGATACATTTTTCTTCTGAAGCCGATAACACGACGCCCTCTGGCGTGATTTGAATCGCATTCGCCGGACATACTTGAGCACAAGCCGGATTTTTACACTGCATACAGATCATCGGGAACGTCTGACGGTTCTCCGAGAAATCGATATAATCCACATAGTTGCGCTCGAGCCCCTCGTGGTCCCCGCATTCGCGGCAAGCTGCCTGACAGGCCCGACAGCCGATACAACGTTCAAACTCTAAATACATGACCTTATTCATTTCGTATGAACCTCCTCATCCATGACGTGACAGCTCGTCGCAATCGCATGGTCCGCCATGAACGGCACGCTTGATCCGAGCGGGACCGTCAACGGATTAATGTGTAACGGTGTGTTGGCCGGTAACTTTTTCATTTGTACCGCACATACCTTGAACTCCGGCATGCGTGACATCGGATCGAGACACGGGTTCGTCAATTGATTGATGGCAAGCTCCTTGCCCCAATGATAAGGGACGAAGACCGTATCTTTTCGAATCGCCTTCGTCAAACGTGCTTCGACGACAATCGACCCGCGACGTGTGCGAAGCTCGACTTTGTCGCCCGTTTGAAGGCCATAACTTGATGCTAACTCCGGATGGATCTCCACGAACGGCAGTTTTGACATCGTGCTCAAGAAGTCGACACGGCGCGTCTGATTGCCCGATAAGTAGTGGAAGACGACCCGACCTGTCGTGAGCGTGACCGGATATTCTTCATTCGCATATTCACCGGCCGGCCGATATGTGACGACAGGCAAATTTGCTTTTCCATTCGCCGTTCCAAACCGTTCTTTGAACATCGTCGGTGTGCCGGGATGATCTTCGGACGGACATGGCCAAAAGACACCATACTCGTCGTCGATTCGTTCCCATGTGATCCCAGAGTAGTCAGCCGCTCCACCTTTCGTCGCGATGCGGAACTCTTCCCAGATGTCACGCGCCGTCTCATACGGGAAGTACTGTCCGCGTCCCATCCGCTCAGCGATCCGCTTCATGATTTCCCAGTCTGGAAGCGAATCCCCGAGCGGTTCGCGCACTTTTCGGATCCGAATGACTCGTCCTTCTAAGTTTGTCGTCGTCCCTTCGTCTTCGGCCCACGAACAAGCCGGTAAGACGACATCCGCGAACTCACAAGATTCCGACATGAAGAAGTCACTAACGACGAAGAAATCGAGTTTGTTGAAACTGTCCCACACGTACGGAAGGTTCGGTGCCGAAACGGCTGGGTTCGAACACATGAGGTGCATCGCCCGAATCGTTCCCGCTTGAATCTCATCGAACATTTCGAACGCGGACACACCTGGTTTTGGCATCTCGGAAGGATCGATGCCCCAAACCCCGCTCACATATTCAACGGCTTTCGGGTCAGTTAATTTCCGGTAGCCTGGTAACAGGTCTGCTTTTTGTCCATGTTCTCGTCCACCTTGCCCATTCCCTTGCCCCGTCATCGTGGCGACGCCCGAAGCAAACTTCCCAACCATGCCTCGTAAGAGCGCCATCGACGTATAGAGCGAGACATTGTCGACGCCTTTTGACTGTTGTTCGACGCCGCGGGCGAACAACATGACCGAACGTGGGCTCTTCCCGTAAATATGACCGGCCTTCTCGAGTTTTTCGATGGCGACACCGGTCACCTCACTCGTCCGTTCGAGCGTCCAGTCTCGGACCGACGCTTTCAACTCTTCGTAGTTATCGCAACGCTCATCCACGTACGCTTGATCAACATAATCGTGTTCGACTAAAAAGTTGAGCAGTCCCATCGCAAGCGCCGCATCCGTCCCTGGCTTCAAATCGAGATGGACATCGGCGACGCGCGCCATCGGAATTTCACGCGGGTCGGCGACGATGATTTTCGCGCCTTTGTCTTTCGCCTTCCAAATATGTTGCGTCGTCGTCGGATGACATTCGGCGATATTCGAACCGGCGACAAAGAATGTGTCGACGTGCTCGAACTCCGTCCACGGAAGCGTCGCTCCGCGGTCAATCCCAAGTGTCTTTAAGAAACCGCCGGCAGCTGACGACATGCAGAAGCGACCGTTGTAATCGATGAACCGTGTGCCGAGTGCGACCCGCGCATACTTCCCGACGAGGTAACATTTTTCATTCGTCATCGAGACGCCGCCGAAGACGGACACCGCATCTTTCCCATGCTCTCGTTGAATGCGTTTAAAGTTCGCTTCGATCACGTCGAGTGCTTCTTCCCATGTCGCTTTCTCAAACTTGCCGTTCCGTTTGATGAGCGGAGTCATGATGCGGTCCGGATGTTCGATCGTTTGATAGGCCGTGACGCCTTTCGGACAAAGTTTTCCTTTGTTGACCGGGAAATCGTAGCGTGGTTCAACGCCTTTGACGGCCCCGGTTTTCTCATCGACCCGGATATGCATGCCGCACTGCATGCCACAGTAACAGCAATGGGTTGTAATCAATTTTTCGCCTGGTTTGATTAAGTTCTGTACTTCTGGCGACGTTAAAAAGTCACTCATCGTCTTCCCCTCCATAGAACGTTTCCGCTCTTCGTTTTGAAAATCCACTGACGTGATAGCCGTTAATCGTTTGAAGCGGATAATGCATCCCGTCACTTCCAGGCCGTCCGAGCGCCGAATCGAGCCGGGCCCGACGACGACAGCCGTGACAGAGGTCTTGGACCGTGTGCGCCGCATCGACTTTCACGAGTTGGTCCGACCCTTCGAGCAATTGTTTCACTTGTTCAATCTCTTCAAGCGTGCCGATCGGTTCGCCGCACTTAACGCACAGGTGTCTCATCTTTTGCCTCACCTTTCGTCTCCTTCGGTCGGCCGAATCCTGGCATCGACATGCCCGTGTTCGTATCGACCGGGTGTGTCGGTAACTGGCCGTTCATCAAGTTCAATTGCATCTTCACACGCATCGAACGTCGACACGGTTGGCAGTAATCGGAGAGCTGGGTCCCGTCACTGAGCCCGAGCTGGATCGTCTGTGCTTGCAAAATCGCTTGGACGTCCTCGACTTGATTGTCCGTCGCATAACGTGTCCCGCACCCGGCGCAGACACGGGTCTCATCCGCTTCGACTTCCCGGTAGTTCATCGGGACACTGGCCGCCATCGGTCGGACCGGCAAGTGGAACAGTTTACCGAACGGGAAGTAACATAAAAAGATGATGACGGTCAATTGATGGAACAAGGCGAGCTCGTGATGGATGAAGCCTCCGAAGAACACGTACGAAACGGTCAACAACAACCCCGAGACAGTGACGATGAGCAACATGAGGAGCGGTAAAATATCAAATTCGAACCGCTGGGTCACTTTCACGTCCTGGTCGTTGATCCGGCGATAGAGTGCCATGAGCACGCCGACGAGCAACATGAGCGCGGTGATGTTCAACCCGTTATAGACGAGCTCCGCGAACAACCCGTGCGCAGCCATCTTGATGGTCGGGATGTTAAAGACGACAATCTGATACGTCTCGATATCAATCAAATCAAACCGCATCCATTGGAACGTCAGCCCGAATGTGATGGCGAACGACCCGAGACATCCCCAGGCAATCAACATATGTTGGGTCCAGCGGTACCAGCCACGTTCCCAGATGAACTTCTGTAAGACAATATTGTTGACGGTCGTGGCGGCGACGGCCTTGCTGGCCCGTTTTTTTTCTGCCTTCATTTGTTTGAGGCTCCGCTTCAATACTTGTGAGGTGGCCGGCCGTGCAAAAAATAACGTCAAGCGGACGACCATCCCAATCATGCAAATGACGGCGGCGATATAGTAGCCGAACAGCGCCATGTCTACGTGCTCAAATCCTGCCGAGGCGATCCATGTCGAGAGCACCAAGACGGTGAATCCTACGAACGACCACTTTGCGGCGGTCGAATAAAAATAACGATCGGACATATGTGTTCCCCCTTCTCTTTCCGAGCGACTTCATAGTTTCATCATAAAGATGACATCTCGACTTAACTGTTACTTTTTTCACAGATAAGCGATTCGAGACGTGACAGAATAATGAACGAAGGAGGCGTTCCCTTATGAAATCATCGCTTAAAATCATGTTATTCCTCACCATCGCGGCCATGCTCGTCGTCTTTTCCATCGGTTTCGTCTTCGCCAATCGAGCGACGACCGAACCAGATGTCGAGGGGTATGTGATTGAAATAAATGAATCTGACCGCACCGCACTCGTCATCAGCGGAATTACCGCAGAAGAGGCCACGCTCTCTCCTGACACCTTGTTCGCACAAAGTGAACCGGAAGACGTAAGCTGGTTCAAGTTTCAAGTGAAAGCCACGTTCAAGCAAATCACTGTCGGGGACCACGTCCACATTTGGAAAAAGACCGGTCCGAGTATCTTAAATACTCCGAACCGGTCTTATGTGAAAAAAATCGACGTGATCGACTAATATGAACGCTTGCCGTAACGTTCACTTAGCCAGAGGACTAAAAACGCCAAACCAACTAACCATCCGCTCCACACGAGTGCCTGGGTCATATCACCGTTGATTGTCGCCACATAAATCGCTGTGGCGAGCGTCATCGTCTCGCCCGGGATATTTCCGGCAATCATCATCGTGATCCCAAACTCGCCGATTGACCGTGCAAAACCAAGGACAAACCCACTCGTCAACGCAGGTAACAGCAGCGGAATCGTCACGTAGGTGAACAGTTGGCGCTCTGACCCACCGAGCACGCGTCCGGCCTCATACCATTCCGCATCGAGTTGTTTAAGACCGAGACGAATCGTTTGGTAGATGAGCGGAAACGCGGCCAAGGCGGATGCGATGATGTTCGCCTGTTTCGTGAACAAGATCGTAATCGGTAACAATCCACCGATCCCGTTGTTCCCGAGGACAATCAAGGCGTATAGTCCGATGACTGTCGGCGGCAAGATGAGCGGCAGTAAAAACACCGTCTCGAGTAGCCGCTTTCCTTTGAATTGACGGTGATGCATGAAATAAGCCGTTCCGAAGGCGAGGACGAAGGCGCTCACCGTCGCCATCATCCCGACTTCGAATGTGAGTTGAAGTGGATGTTGCGTCATTTAGAAAATCCTTTCGCTAAAAAGTGAGCTTGGATATCATCGTCAAACAAACGCGCGTACACATCGTGTACGTATGGGTTGTGCGTCAACCGGACCGCCGGATACGCGATCGTACCCGTCGCTTCAAACGGGACCGACTGAAGCGACTCGACGTCCGTCGTCAGTTCCGTCTTATAGACGAATCCCGCATTGGCGTCGCCTTGTTCGATGAGCGTCAATACTTGTCTTACATTCTGGGCGAACATGATTCGCGGTTCCACTTCTTCCCACACGCCTTCCACTTCTAGCGCCGCTTTCGCGTAGCGACCGGCCGGGACATTGACCGGGTCACCGATGACGATCCGAGCACATGCGTTTAAGTCGTACCATGTCTCCGCGCACGGTTTCCCTTTCGGTGTCACGAGCCACAGCTCGTTATACAAGAACGCATCCCGCTCTAGAATCGGGATTTGTAGTCGGTCGACATCATCAACGCTCGCGGCTAAAAAGATATCTGCCGGAGACCCGTGATCGATTTGTGCTCGCAAGGCGCCGCTCCCGTTCGTCACGACTCGAACATCGATCCCATCGAACTCTGCTTCAAGTTGTCGCTCGACCGCTTCTAAAGCCGGTCCTAAGCTTGCCGCCGCCAAAATGGTCACGGTGTCCTCCGAATCTGAACTCGACCAGACTTGACTTAGTAATAAGGCGACCGTCACCCCTATGATGACTTCACTCACCCGTTTCATGATTAATCACTCCTTTGCCTCCCCTTTATCGTAGCGCTTGATTTGCCTCCCATCTGTATCAAACGTCACAAAAAGACACCTCTACGTAAGTAGGGGTGTGCCACTGCTTAAGCGAACGCGCGCGCCCGCGGGAATAAAATGTTGTTTTCGAGATGAATGTGTTCAAACGTATCCGATTCGAGCGCTTCTAACCGTTGATAGACAAGACGATACGTCCCACACGCTCCTTCAGGCGGCGTATAGTCGTTTGTGATCTGACGCAACTCTTTTAAAATGTCCCCGGCTGCTGCATGTTCTGACTCGAGCGAGGCCAAGATGCTATCAAGCTCCCGTCTCGTTTCAGCTGTCGGTGCGGTCTCGTGACGAAGCAGCGTCGGGAAGTCTTCTGTCTCTTCTTTGACGATATGTTGTTCAAGTTCCACTTTCAATTGATTGAACAGTTGATGAATGCGTCCGAGGTGCGGATGATTTTGTCCGTGGACCCGGAACACTTTTGTCACATATGGTGTGAGCTGTGGCAATTCGTCCGTCAAAAATTGGTGATGCTTATAAATGATGTGCTCAATCAATTCCGAAGAAGAAGCGGCATCCCAATCGATGCTCTTCTCGTTCATCTCTTGCTTGCGTTGATAGAGCGCATTAACTTCTTCTAAAATGTCTTCCGTCGACCGTTTCGATTTGTCAGTCGCTTCAGCGAGTGGTCGGTTGCCGCCACAACAAAAATCGATTCGGTTCCGTTTGAAAATGTCTGCCGCTTGCGGGCATTGTTTGACGATTTCAGATACGTGCGTATCGCCCGTGAATGTCTGTGTCATCTGTCATAACCTCCATATTCATTTTGACATGTTCAGCGTAGCAAGAGTTCGACAACAAAAATGTGAAATACGTCACATTTAAGTGAACAGGATGCAGGTGTTCCAAATTTGGACACAAAAAACCCCTCTTGTCGAGGGGCATCGCTCAATGCAACGGTGTTTCAAACTGTTCAGTCTCGGTCGAACCTGCGAGCGCTGTTGTTGATGATTGTCCACCTGAGATGACGAGCGAGACTTCATCGAAGTAACCCGTTCCGACTTCACGCTGATGACGTGTCGCCGTGTAACCATGTACTTCAGCCGCAAATTCTGCTTGCTGTAACTCCGAGTACGCCGCCATGCCACGATCTTTGTAACCGCGTGCGAGCTCAAACATGCCGAAGTTGAGCGCGTGGAATCCAGCGAGTGTAACGAACTGGAACTTGTATCCCATTGCGCCGATTTCTTGTTGGAACGTGGCGATCTCTTCGTCTGACAGCTTCTTCTTCCAGTTGAACGATGGCGAGCAGTTGTAAGCGAGAAGTTTGCCTGGATACTTCGCATGAATCGCTTCGGCAAATTGACGTGCCTCTGCCAAATCTGGTTCGGACGTCTCACACCAGACGAGGTCTGCATACGGTGCATAAGCGAGACCACGAGCGATTGCTTGCTCGATACCAGCTTCCGTACGATAGAAGCCTTCCGGCGTACGCTCTCCAATGATGAACGGATGATCGATTGGGTCGATGTCGCTCGTGATCAAGTTCGCCGCGTGCGCATCTGTCCGCGCTACGATGATTGTCGGGACACCCATGACGTCTGCCGCGAGTCGAGCCGAAATCAAGTTTTTCACAGCCGTCTGCGTCGGGAGTAACACCTTCCCACCGAGGTGACCACATTTCTTCTCAGACGAGAGCTGGTCTTCAAGGTGAACGCCGGCTGCCCCCGCTTCAATCATTGCCTTCGTCAGTTCGAATACGTTGAGTACCCCACCAAAACCGGCTTCCATATCCGCGACAATCGGTGCGAACCAATGCGTGTCGCCTTTCCCTTCTGCCGTTTGAATTTGGTCAGCACGTTGAAGCGCTTGGTTGATTCGTTTGACGACACTTGGCACCGAGTTGGCCGGATATAGACTCTGGTCCGGATACATGTGACCCGACAGGTTCGCATCCGCCGCTACTTGCCAACCACTCAAATAGATGGCTTCGAGTCCTGCTTTTACTTGCTGAATCGCCTGGTTCCCTGTCAACGCACCGAGTGCATGGACGTAGTCACGCTCGTGCATCAATTGCCACAGGCGTTCCGCTCCTTTTGTCGCAAGCGTATGTTCAATCACGATAGACCCTCGTAATTTCATGACGTCTTCTACAGAGTATGGACGTTCTACCCCTTCAAATCGTTCTGACTTCCAGCTGTTCAACAATTCTTCGCGTTTTTTCATCAATAAACCCTCCTGTATTATATTAATTTTATAAAATTAAATTTGTTATATAACAGATAGTGCAAACGAAATGATTTAGTCGAGGTAAGCGCAGCATTCCAACGCTGCCTTAAACGTCGAATGCTCCATCCCGCAGCAACGACAGACATTTTCTTCGTCACGGTCCTCTGGTTTGCGGAAAACGACGACTTCATCGATCGGCTCTTTCATGATTTGGAGCGAACCATCTGCACGATCCAAGACGAGGCGCATCAAGTCGTTGCCGTATACGAATGCCGTATTCACCAAAGATGCTGTCGATTCTCCAGATACGATGCGGCGGACGACCCAACGTTCAATCAACTGTTCGCTTTCCATTTTTTTCGTTGTCATGATGAGATCCCTCCTTTAAGGTTTAACTCCACAGTTTGACGTTTCATAAATTCACGGCGGCGACGATGCAAGATTGGCTCCGTGTACCCGTTTGGCTGTTTCAACCCATGAAACACGAGTTCGTGAGCGGCTTGATAGGCGATTGACTGATCAACGTTCGGCGTCATCGGTCGATAATTCGGGTCTGACTCGTTTTGCTCATCGACGACTCGTGCCATCCGATAAAGGGTGACCTCGACTTGTTCTGCTGAACAGATGCCGTGATGCAACCAGTTGGCCACGTGTTGACTCGAAATCCGGAGTGTCGCCCGGTCTTCCATCAGTCCGACATGGTGAATATCCGGCACTTTCGAACAACCGACACCTTGTTCGACCCAACGGACGACGTACCCGAGCAATCCTTGCAAGTTGTTCTCAAGCTCTTCTTTAATCTCTTCTTGCGAATAGATGCGCATCGCGAGCGGGATATCAAGGAGCTGTTGTCGTTCATGTTTTAAAACAGGCTGTTGGATCAATTCTCGCTGTACATCAAAAGCATCGAGTTGATGATAGTGCATCGCATGGAGCGTCGCCGCGGTCGGTGATGGCACCCATGCCGTCGTTGCCCCGGAGCGTACGTGTGCCAATTTTTCACGCATCATATCCTGCATTCGGTCGGGCATCGCCCACATCCCTTTTCCGATTTGTGCTTGATGATGGAACCCACTCTCGAGACCGATCCATACATTCAACCGTTCATATGCAGTGAGCCAAGGTGACGTCTTCATTTCTCCCTTCCGACGCATCGGTCCGAGCGTCATCGAGGAATGAATCTCGTCTCCCGTCCGGTCAAGGAAGCCCGTGTTGATGAAGACGACCCGTTCTTTTACTTGCGCGATACAATTTTTCAAGTTGAGCGACGTTCGTCTTTCTTCATCCATCACGCCGACTTTTAACGTATAGCGAGGAAGGTCCAGCAGATTTTCCACGGCATCAAACAAAACATTGGTGAATGCCACTTCTTCAGAGCCGTGCATTTTCGGCTTGACGATGTAAATCGATCCTTCCCGAGAGTTGAGACGACGATGAAGATGGCGACTTGCAATCAATGAAGTAAAGATGGCATCAACGACCCCCTCTGGTACCTCGCGACCTTCTGCATCAAGAATCAAGTCCGTCGTCATCAAGTGTCCAACGTTCCGAATGAACAAGAGCGCGCGTCCTGGGAGGACGACTTCCACCCCACCTTTTCCAAGCAAACGCTTGTCTTCGTTTAAACGCCGAGAGAGTCGCTTCCCGTCTTTTTGGAACGAGGCTTCAAGCGTCCCATCCATTAGACCGAGCCAATTACGATACAGATGAACTTTGTCTTCCGCGCAAACGGCTGCGACCGAGTCTTCACAATCCACGATTGCGGATAGGGCTGATTCGAGCTCGATGTCCATCAGTCCAGCAGGATCAATCTTTCCGATCGGATGCTCGCGGTCGAATTGAAGTTCAACGTGCAAGGCATTGTGCTGGAGCATCAACGTCTTCAACTCGTTCGGTTCCCCGGTGTAACCGACGAAAGAATCATCTGCGAACGAATGCTCGTCGTCCCCGATTACCGCATAAGCGACATCGTCACGAACGACGTATCGTGTCACTTCCTTGTGCGACCCTGATGGTAGCGGGAACGTGTCATCCAGAAACTGTTTCGCTAACCGAATGACCTCATTACCGCGAACGGGATTATATGCTCTTCCCTTTTCCATACCGTCTGTCTCGTCAATCATGTCCGTCCCATAAAGAGCGTCGTAGAGACTTCCCCATCTGGCGTTGGCGGCATTGAGTGCATATCTGGCATTGTCTAACGGTACGACGAGTTGCGGTCCCGCTTGATGAGCGATTTCGCGATCGACATTCAACACGTCGATATTAAAATCTTCGACGACCGGTTCGATATAGCCGATCGACGTTAAAAATGTCTCGTATTCGATTGGATCGACTTCGTCTTGCCTGCTGTACCATTCCTGTAACAATCGCTCGAATGTCTTGCGCTGCTCTAGAAGTGTCTGATTCACTGGAATGAAACGCTCTAGAAGCGATTCGACCCCTTCCCAAAAATCATTGATTTCATGAGGTTCAAGAACGTTTTTATTCACAAATTCGAGCAGTTTCTCATGAATATGATACTTATCTAGTCGTTCATAGTGTTCCAAGCGTTCACATCCTCCTTTAATCATTGTTATATATCAGTTGGTTATAATATAGACTATTATATAACAGTTTGACAACCTATTTTTTAAAACTTTTTATTTGAAATATCGTCAGGTTGGGTTTACTATACATTGTGTGACCCATCAATGATTGAGTCATCAATGATTTGAGGAGGCGATGTGCATGCGAGATTCTTGCTCGCTTCGTGATCAAATTCTCTATCACATCATCACTGTACAAAAAGAATTAGGGCAATTATTCGACTCTGAAATGGACGGGCTCAGCTTGAGTCGCTACGACATTTTGAGCAACTTGTATCACGTCGGTCCATTGCGGCAACGTGAATTGCAACAGCGCGTCGATGTCGACCATGCCGCCATCACCCGACACTTGAAACAGTTAGAGACACAAGGACTCATCACGCGGAGACGCTGTGAACAAGACAACCGTGTCATCTATGTTGAGTTGACAGACGATGGTCGTGAACAAATTGCACATTGGACTGAGCAAAAAGAGTGCTTAACGGACCGACTTTTTGTCAACATGAAGGTAGAGGATCAACAACAGTTATTAGCATCACTCACGATGTTACAAGATACTATTGACCATGAAAGGAAGACTACAATATGAACACTGCCACACAAAAAGACTTTATGGAGATTGTCAAAGGACGCCGCTCGATTCGTGTATACGATGAGAACGTCAAAATTTCAAAAGAAGAAATGACACAAATTCTTGAAGAAGCGACAACAGCTCCTTCATCCCTTAACTTACAGCCATGGCGCTTCGTCGTCATCGATAGCGCAGAAGGAAAAGAAACACTCCTCCCACTCGCAAGCTTCAACAAACGCCAAGTGGAAACATCTTCAGCTGTGATCGCACTCTTCGCCGACTATCAGATGGCAGATTACACAGAAGAGATTTTCGATACAGCAGTAGAGCGCGGTATGATGCCGGCTGAGGTCCGTGACCGTCAAGTCGACATGATCAAAGGCATCTTCAAAGATGCACCGAAAGAAATGATCAAAGATAGCATCATGCTCGATTCAGGTCTCGTTGCGATGCAGCTTATGCTCGTCGCACGCGCACACGGATATGACACAAACCCAATCGGTGGATATGATAAAGCGAACATCGCTGAAGCGTTCGGTCTCGACAAAGAGCGTTACCTCCCAGTCATGCTTCTCTCTATCGGGAAAGCAGCCGAAGAAGGTTACCCATCAGTCCGTTTCCCAGTCGACCGCATCACAGACTGGAAATAATTCAAAAAGGTCAATCGCTGAGGCGATTGACCTTTTTTTCATCCGATATATTTGACGACTTCGTTAAAATCACGACGTGTTTTCGGTGCAAAGTCGCGCGCTCGATACCCAAATGCGACCATGACTGAAAGTGACCATTCCCCACGTTCCATCACACCTTCTGAGATTAACAACTCATCGATCTCCTCTTGATTGAACCCTTCAATTGGGCATGAATCGATCTCGATTTGTGCGGCAGCCGTCATCATGTTCCCAAGAGGGATATATGTCTGACGCTTGATCCATTCCTGGAAGACACGCTCATCGTCTAAAAGACGGTAGTCGTTCTCCTGGAACTCTTGCACTCGTTTCACGCGCTGTGCGTACTCTTCTTCCGTCCGTCCTTGTACGCCTGTGACGATGTGACGAATATAGTCTGCATCGTAACGCATGGCTTTCGGTGTTCTTGCGAGGATCAACACAAAGTGACTGGCAGTCAGGGCCTGACCTTGCGCTCCCCATGCATGATCTTTAATCTTTTGGAGTAAATCTTCCCGACGCACCACGACGAATTGCCATGGCTCGAATCCGAACGAACTCGGCGAAAGACGTCCCGTCTCTAAAATGAACTCCATGTCCTCTTCTTTGATTTTACGATCCGCATCGAACGCTTTCGTCGCTTGACGCCAACGATACGCTTCTAAAATGTCTTTCTTTTTCATCGTGCTCACTCCTCCATTACCAAGATGACTCCATCATATCAAACCGATAAATCAAAAATCGCTCATGAAGATTCTTCAGCGGCAATCGCACCGTTTGTACGTACTGAAAAGGCGTCTCGTCGTTCAAATAATGGAGGTACTCATCCGCCGGATAATATAAAATCACATCGACCGGGCGAGGAACCGTTTCAACAGATTCGATGATGTTGGCAATCACTTGGCGGAAGACGTTCACCGAGAACGGATTAAAGAAGTAGAATCGATTCGCATCCGGTGGAATCATGAATCCCTCCGCGAATCCCTGTTCCAATTGAACACTTCCCCGATTACGATGTTTCTTCGTATAGCTCATCCAATTTTGAAGTGCCTCCTCATGAAATCCACCGTCCATCTCGACACCGATTGCCCTGACACGAAACGTATACGCTAAATAGAACGGCAGACGTCCTTTTCCCGAACCGAAATCCACGATGGTATCTGTGGACTCTAACGGATACGCATCCCGAAGCAAATCGAGTGCTTCGTAAGGAGTCGGTTCATAACGGTTATACTCGGCTGAGGACGGGAATCCTTGCTGAGGTTTGGCCGTCTCGATTTGTAACAGTTGCTCATACTGCTGTTCGTTCATGATGAACCTCTTTCTTGAATGGATTGAAAGAATGGATGTCGCTCCATTTCTCTCGTGAACGACGTCTGTTCTTGATAGGCGACATACAACAGATAAATCGGAACCACTAGTTTGAACCAACTTGGGAGAAGAATCACGCTCGTGATCCCGAGCGGAATGAGTCGAAACCATAAATTCCGATGACTCGGCGTTCTAAAGTACATAAGGAGTGCCATCGTCCGTCTGACGGTGCCGAAGCGATTCGGTCTCGGTCGATACAGGGGACGTTTCCGCTCACTCGTCTTCTCGATGGCTCCTGACGTCGTCAACAGGACACGATCGAATGAGGCACGCTCACGTTCTCCGATTTCAATTTCTCGACCGACACTCGGATGTTTCGACACCCATCCTTCCCCTACGTATAACGCAAATGTGACCATGATGCTTCCGATCAACACACTAAGCAATATCGACTCAATCAATAACGCATACACGCCTACAAAAGCAAGGAGTACGATTAAAAATCGCTTCATGAGATGGGCGTGTCGGAGACGTAGATGATACTGGACCCATGCGTGACACCAAGCGAGTAGAAAAAGTGCAGCCCCAAACGCGAGAATCTCGCCCACGTCCCTTCCTTTTACGTATAGAATCGGTGCAAGCAACAGCAGATAGCATCCATATTGAATCACGTGTTGCGTAAGTTGATACCAAACCGAATACCTTTTTAAATCCCGAATCATGCTCCGGTTTGACACAAGGATGAGATCGGCACGCTCAATCCAGACAAACATACGGTCTTGCCACATGAACCATCCAATCAGAAGTGCCCAGAGAAAATAAGGGATGTCACCTAACCAGGGGAAGTTCCCTTCCCAGACTTGCCAGTAGGAATAGCCTGCCCATATGAGAAGAGGAAGGACACCGTATAAAAAAATCGTCCAGTCGACAATCAATCGGACCGTCTTCCATTGCTGTTTTATGTACCGGGAGACACGCATCCAAAACAATCGTTTCGCAATCATCGCATCGCCACATCTTCCATCATGTCAAACAAGGTCATCCCCTCTGTATCGAGCGCTTCACGAATCTCCACTTTCGTCCCACTCGCGAGCAGTTGTCCATCATCAATCCATACGAATCGGTCGCATAATCGCTCGGCCGTATCAAGAACGTGTGTGACTAATAAGACACTTGCCCCCCTCGTACGCTCCGCTTCTAACAGTCGAAGTAACTGAATCGTCGTCGTCGCATCCAATCCGATAAATGGTTCATCGACAATCAATACCCGCGCTTCTTGAATGAGCGCCAATAGAATCATCGCCTTCTGTTTCATCCCTTTTGAAAAAGAGGAGAGATACCGATCGGTCACATGCTCTAACCGGAATAGCTGTAGCAACTCCTCCGTTTTTTCTGTTGAATCGATTCCCGTTAATTCTTGGACGAGTGCAATATGTTCAGATAGCGTCAAATAATCATAGTAGACCGGTTGTTCCGGGATAAACGCATAGCGTTCCATCTCGACCGTTCCCTTCATCCAAGGAATCGTTCCGGTAAGACAGGCGATGGTGGTCGTTTTTCCCGCACCATTCGACCCAATCACCCCTAAAATCTCACCTGCCCGTACATCAAACGAAATGTCTTGGATGACGGGCTCGTTTATCTCGTATCCTGCTTGTTCAATTTTCACATCCACGATGGGTCCTCCTTACGAAAAAGTCGCCATCGCGGCGACTTTTACTTCACAATATTGACCGATGAAAACACAAATTTATCGTATCGATGACGGGCAAACGAATACTCGAACGGTTTCCCGTTACTTAAATAGACCACTTGCTCGACTTCGATAATCGGTTCAGTGATATCATTCTTCAAGTAAGCTTGGTCGTACTCATCCGGTTTATCTGCTCGAATCACTTTATGCGAGCTTGTAATCGTATAACCCAGATCTTCTTGAATATACGCATACACGGATTTTTCCAAAATTTCACGTGTGATTCCTGTAATGAGGTTAGCAACCATGTACGTCAATTCGATGACATACGGCTCATCGTCTACGTAACGCACACGACGTATTTCATAGACCGGTTCTGTCAGCTCAATCATGAGATGATTGGCGACTTCCTGACACGGAAACTTTACCTCAAAATTCAGGACTTCACTTCGTAACGAGCGATCTCCGATTACTTGAGTCAGCCCTCTCGTTTCTTTACTAATCACGTTGATGCGATCTTTTTGGAAGCTCGACTGTAAAATGAATGTTCCTTTACCACGTTTACGATAAATCAGCCCTTCCATGACGAGAATCTCAAGCGCACGTTTCATCGTCATTCGGCTCACCCCAAACTCTTGGGCCAAATGGATTTCATCAGGTAATGCATGTTCTAGCGGATAAACGTGTTCAATAATTCTTTTACGAATTTCATCAGCAATGGTTTCATATTTCGGTTTTTTCTTAGTAGACATATAGCACCTCATGTATAGACATATATGTACAATATATCAAAAAAAGCTGACAAAGAGTAGTCTTTGTCAGCTTACTTCATTATTCTGTAAAACCATTAGCGTCAATCAACTGTTTAAACCAGTGCCCTGATTTTTTTACAGTACGCTGTTGCGTATCTAAGTCAATACCTACAAATCCATAGCGATTTTTATAAGCATTGCTCCATGACCAATTGTCCATGAACGTCCAAAGATGATAGCCTTTTACGTTCGAACCCTCTTCAATCGCTTGATGCATCCATTTCAGATGTTCGCGAATGAAATCAATTCGATAATCGTCTTGGACACTTCCGTTCTCGTCACGATAACGCTCTTCACCCTCGACACCCATTCCATTCTCTGAAATGAAGCATGGAATATTACCATAGTTTTCTTTTAGATTGATTAATATATCATAGATTCCTTTTTCGTAAATTTCCCATCCACGATATGGATTCATTTTACGTCCAGGCATCTCATAAAAATCAAATAAGTTTTCCGGTAAGAATGGTGCGTCCGGATTCGGCAGTGATGCTTTTGCTTTCACGCGACGCGGCTGGTAATAGTTGATGCCAAGCAGGTCGACTGTATGTTCTCGAATGAGTTCAAGATCGCCTGTTTCCATCTGTGGCATCGCATCTTCAGACTTCAGCACTTCTACTAGTTCTTGAGGGAACGTGCCTAAAACAGATGGATCGAGGAACGAGCGATTGAACATCGCATCAGCAATGCGCGCTGCGCTCAAATCAGCTGGGTGCTGACTTCTCGGATATGAGGGTGTCAGATTTAAGATGATCCCGATTTGCCCAGATTGTCCCATGTCACGATACGCTTCGATTGCCTTCGCACTCGATAAGATCGAGTGGTACGCTACTTGGACAGCTCGCTTGAAATCAACAACGTTTGGATAATGAAAATCATATAAATATCCACCCTCTACCGGTACAATCGGTTCATTATGCGTGAACCACTTCTCGACGCGGTCACCAAACAACTCAAAGCATGTCTTCGCAAAGGTGACATATGCCTCCACGACTTCCCGTGATTCCCAACCACCTTGTTCTTGAAGCGCCATCGGCATATCGAAGTGATACAGATTGATGAACGGTTCGATACCATGATCGATTAAGCAATTGATGACATTGTTGTAAAATGTGATTGCCTCTTCATTTACTTCCCCGACACCTTGTGGAAAAAGACGTGACCATGAAATGGAGAAACGGAACGTGTTATGCCCGAGTTCTTTCATCAATGCGATATCTTCTTCATACAAATGATAGAAATTTGAGGCCTCTGTTGCGCTTACGCCATTGAAAAAGCGATTCGGCTCTTGCATGTACCAGTAATCCCAGATGTTCAATCCTTTTCCACCTTCAAAAGCAGCACCTTCCATCTGTGTAGCAGAAGAAGCCGTTCCCCACCAAAAGTCTGTCGGAAATTGATAGGTCTTTTGCTCTTTCATTCGTGTTTGTGTCGGGTTCGTCATCTTTTATCTCTCCCTTATTTCTATTTTCTCTATTTGTTTACACTGCTTCTTGTTTATCTGTTGATTCTTCTAACTCTTTTTTCAAGTTCATTCGGTCGATAAATTTCAAGAACGGGAACCAAATCGCCAAAATAATGAAGAAGTTCACGATTTGAAGAAGACCTCCGGCAAGCGAGTTCGTCGCCATGATACCACTCAAGAACATTGGGACAGTCCATGGAACAGCGACACCCGTTGGTGGTGGGACTAAGCCTGTCGACATCGCGAAGTATGTGACCGTTACCGTCACGAGCGGTGCGACAATCCAAGGAATCATGATGAGCGGGTTCATAACGATTGGAAGTCCGAAGATGACCGGCTCGTTTACGTTGAATAGTCCAGGTCCGAGGGATAGTTTCCCGATTTGTTTCAACTGTTTCGATTTCAAGAACAACAAGATGGCCACGACGACAGCAAGTGTAGATCCGGAACCACCAAGCCCTACCGTGTAAATTTCGATGAACTGTTTACTTATAATGTTCGGAACATCTCCAGTCGAGGTATAAGCCGTCAAGTTTTCCACAGATAATGTGTTCCAAATCGGGTCCATCACCGAGTTGACGATGACCTGACCGTGGAGTCCGAAGAACCAAAATAGCTGAACGAAGAAGATTGCGATCAACGTTGGAATGAGACCATTCCCTAATGTCACAAGCGGTTGCTGAACGACGTTGAAAATGACGTCATGAAGATTCGTATTGAATAAGTTCGTCACGATGATGTTGAATGTTAAAAATACAGTCAAGGTTAATAATGCAGGAACAAGTGCTGAGAATGATTTCGCAACAGCTGGCGGTACTCCATCCGGCATCTTAATCGTCCAGTTCTTTTGAACGACAAATCGATAAATCTCACCGGACAGGAATCCGGTAATCATCGCAAGGAACATCCCTTTCGCTCCAAGGCGATCCAACGGAAGGACATTCCCGACTGCCTCTGACATACCATCCACTTCAATCAAGAAAGGCGTTAAGAGAAGGAAAGACACGAGCGAGATCGCTCCTCCGAAGACAGCCTCGACTTGATAACTTTTCGATAGATAATACCCGATACCGAAGACGACAAAGATAGACATAATCCCCATCGTTGCAGATGGTGCGTTTCCGAGTGATGTTTTAAATACACTGAGTGTACTCTCGGACATGAAACGGTCGAGGAACGGCAGGTTTGCAATGACGACGATGATTGACCCAAACATGGTAATCGGGAAAGCGAGCATGAATGCATCTCGCAATACTTGTAAATAGCGACTGTTGTTTAAATAGGTCGCCATCGGCATGAGCAGTTTACTGATCATGTTGAACATCTTATTGTCCTGTGACATATGATTCACCCTTCTTGATTAGGATTTACAATCTTTTGTTCGACCATTTCGACCAAACCCGCTGTCAAATCAAGCATTGTTTGCGTAGACATTAAATGGTCCTCTGCATGAAGAAGCAATAAAGAGACGTCTGTTTTTTCTCCATTCGCTTCTCTTTGGATTTGTGAAAAGTGTGTTTGATGTGCTTCTTTTAATTGTCCACGTGCCTCATCAATCTTTTCTTCGAACGTTTCATAAGAACTCGTTTTATACAGTTGAATCGCTTCCTGAATCGTACTTCTCGCATTGCCACTGTGCAAAATCATCATGAATGCCATTTGCTCCAAGGTTAACTCGTCTACCTGTTCCACGTTGTTCACCCCATTAATTTCATCGCTTGTTCGTATGCAGCTTTACCATTCGCCGTGCCGTATGCCATCATATCGATCACTTCAATCGGTGTTGATGTTTGCGCTTTCAATTTATCCAACAAGAAACGCATTTGTGGACCAATCAAAATCACATCTGCCTCGTCCATCTCGGTTACGACCTGATCTTGACCGACTGCCCAAATCTTCGCCTCATCCCCGATTGATGTGGCATGATCTTTCATCTTCGTTACGAGTAAACTCGTCGACATCCCTGAACTACACGCTAATAAGATTTTCTTCATGTGTCCTCACTCCTTATTTGAAATCGGTTACATGTTTTATTATACACATGATTTATTTCATGTCTATACTTGATTTAAACTTTGTTTAGTTTTTAAATTCATAAGTGTATATCAAATTAATAGGAGGACAGGATATGAGCGCTATTCTTTTAAAACCACACTATCAACAGCGACTTTGGGGAGGGGAGCGTCTGAAGCAATTTGGTTTCGATTTCAATGACCCTTCGATCGGTGAAGCTTGGACGGCTTCTGCATTAGAAAAAGGTAGTTCAGCCGTTGCTTCCGGACCCTACGTTGGTCTTTCTTTGCGTGAACTCTATCAACAATATCCAGAGTTGTTTCAAATTAAAGCGGACGTGTTTCCACTACTGATTAAATGGATTGATGCGAACGATGATTTGTCTATTCAAGTTCATCCTGATGATTCGTTAGCGGAACAACTCGAAAACGAATCATATGGAAAAAATGAATGTTGGTATATTCTCGATGCTCCAGCAAATGCGACACTCATTTACGGTCACTCCTATGCCACCTCAGAAGACTTCAACAAAGCGCTTGAAACAGGCGATTTGGAACACGGCTTGATACGAAAATCGATTCATGCCGGTGATTTTTTCTATGTCCCAGCTGGAACGGTCCATGCATTGACAAAAGGGGTATGCGTACTGGAAATTCAACAAAGTTCGGACACAACCTATCGTCTATACGATTACGAGCGACTGGATGTGACGACCGGTCGTCCACGTGAACTTCACGTAGAAAAGGGCATTCTCGCTTCTTTCGTCCCTCACCTTGGCTATAGTGAACCAATCCGTCAACTCGATCACTTTCGAACACGTTTGACGAAGAATCCATTCTTCTTCGTGGAAAAATGGCATGTTACAGCGAAAGAAAAGATTTCGACCGACACGTTCCGGTTACTATCTGTCGTGCAAGGAACATTAATCATTGATGAGATGGAAGTACCTACGGGAGGTACACTCCTTCTCCCGGCCAATGAGTCGTTCTTGATTGAGGGGGAAGCGATTTGTCTAGTGACTGGTGTTCCTTCCGATGAAAAACAAGCTGTCCGAATCGGGATTGATTTAGGAGGGACGAACACTCGGATTGCGGCTGTTTCACTCAAAGGTGAAGTACTGAAACAACTCACGTTTAACACGCAGCCTCAACTTCCTTTCGAAGAGGCACTACAATCTATTGAGACTGCGATTCATCAATTCAATGTTGAATTCGATATCCGGCATGTTGGAATTGTGGCTCCCGGTCCACTCGATTTGAAACAAGGGATGTTTTTAACGCCTCCAAACCTCCCGAATTGGCACAATCAAAAAATCGTTGAGCCTTTAACACAGCGCCTCGGCTTTTCTGTCACCCTTGAAAACGATGCGAATGCGGCAGCTCTCGCAGAAGCTAAATTTGGAGCAGGAAAAGGATTCGATGCTGTTTTTTATGTAACAGTGAGCACTGGAATCGGTGGCGGTTATGTCTATAAACATCAAATCATTCGAGGGGCGAACGGCAGTGCCGGTGAAATCGGAAATATGATTATCCGTTCGAACGGACCAGTTCACCCTGTACTGAATCGAGGCTCTCTCGAATCACTCGCAAGTGGTACCGCGCTCATGAGTCGCGCAAGCGAAAAAGGATATACAAATGTCCCTTCGCTATTATCAGATGACGAGTACCGCCATCACTTCGTCGAGGAACTGGCTAGCGGACTAGCTAACATCATTCATACTGTCGATCCTGATGTGATTGTATTAGGAGGCGGCGTCATGATGTCGGCCTCATTATTTTGGAACGAATTACAACAAGCAGTCTCGAATAAAATGTATCCACATGCTAGTGGAAAAACGCGTCTCTGCCTCACTCAATTGTCAGGAGATGCGGGTGTGATCGGCGCTGCCTTTGTCGAAGCATAATGAGGTTTGAAAAAAACGGACATTCATCGTGAATGCCCGTTTTTTTCGTATACAGAAATGTGAAATAAATCAATATTATACTTTGCGAATCATCTACAGTTTCTTTTCTAGATTGAGTTAGATTCGTTTACTTTAGCGTGGTAACGTGAAATGATAATGATAACAACTCTTTAAAGTGAGGTGACGGTGTGTCTACCACAGAGCACGAACAAGCGACATCTATTTTGCATCACCTCTTTACCGCCTCTTCTTTTGTCGGAATCGATTTCGGTTCTGGTCCGAACCATCATCTTCTCTATTTCAGTCGTCAAGGACTGGAATCTTGGATCTCCATCGAGGGACCGTGGCATGTCCATGCGACGCAAAATACGTTTGACGAAGGTGAACAACTCGAACAGCTCATGCGCTTAAGAAGAGAGCGCATCCATCAAGTACGCCTCGGTGACGAACACCCCCACCTCGAACTGGAATTTGAATCCGGATCCCTTCTCTTCATCAATGGATATCAAGAACACTTTGAGTGCTGGCAAGCAGGGGACGCGAGACCACTTGGTGGAGACGCCTATCTGTTGGTCGCGATGCCACAAGGGGAGCTCGCAATCTTTGCGGATGGAGACGACGAATGAACACTTGGATGGAGATTGTCTTGTATATGTTGATTGCCGGGGGCGTTAGCCTCGCGATCATCTTATTAAGAAAGATTACGAAAGCATGAAAAAAGCGGCCGAGGCCGCTTTTTCATTTGACTGATTCTTCTTCGTATAAGCTCGCACCTTGTGAACGAATCAACTCTTGATACCAGAAGAACGACTCTTTCCGTTTTCGTTCTAACGTACCGGTACCGTCGTCATGTCGATCCACGTAAATGAAACCATACCGTTTGCTGTACTCACCTGTCGAGGCACTCACTAAATCGATACACCCCCAACTCGTGTATCCCATCACTTCGACTCCATCGTCGATTGCATCCATCATCCCTTTCAAGTGATCACGTAAGTAATCGATGCGATAGTCATCATGAATCGTTCCGTCCGACTCAATTTTGTCATAAGCACCTAGCCCGTTTTCAACGATGAATAATGGGAGCTCATAACGCTCATATAACTTGTTCAAGATGACACGAAGTCCGGTCGGATCAATTTCCCATCCCCAGTCACTCGCCTGTAAGTATGGATTCTTGACCCCGCTCATAATATTACCTTCCGCCTCATCCTGACCTTTTTCAGCCTTTTCAGTGCGCGACATGTAGTAACTGAGTGAGAAGAAGTCGACAGTATTCTCTTTGAGGATATCAAGGTCGCCATCTTCCATAGCGAGTTCAATGCCATTGTCTCGGAAGAATCGTTTCGCAAAGCTCGGATATTTGCCGCGTACATGGACGTCTCCGCAGAAGAAGTTCATCATCCGTTCTGCATCGTGAGCATACCAAACATCATCCGGGTTTGAACTATACGGATAAACCGGAGCCGCAATGAGCATACATCCGATTTGCATCGATGGGTCAATCTCTCTGGCCGCCTTTGTCGCAAGGGCACTTGCGACCAGTTGGTGATGCAATCCTTGATAGGTTAGCTGTAACGTATCCTCTTCTTCCCGAACCGCAATCCCTAGACTGAGCATCGGCATGAATTGTGCCCCGTTGATTTCGTTGAACGTCAACCAGTATTTGACCTTCCCTTTATAACGTTCGAACAAGACACGACTGTATTGTTCAAAGTATGTGACTAAGCGACGGTCTCGCCACCCTCCATAATGCTTCGCAAGATGTAAGGGCATCTCATAATGAGAAATCGTCACGAGTGGTTCAATGCCTTGGGCGACCAACTCATCGATGACACGATCATAGAATTGGAGTCCCTCCTCATTCGGTTCCACTTCATCGCCGTTCGGGAAAATTCGTGACCAGGCAATCGACATACGGAACGTCTTGAATCCCATTTCCTTAAAAAGGGCGATATCTTCTTTGTAACGATGATAGAAGTCAATTCCTTCATGATTCGGATATGAATATTCATCATGTAACTCAAAATCAAACGCTGGGTCATGAATGATTTTCATTCGCTGTTTCCCACCTGGCATCACGTCTGCAATCGAAAGTCCTTTACCGCCTTCCTGATAACCGCCCTCTAGTTGATTGGCCGCAGTGGCCCCGCCCCATAGAAAATCACTTGATACTTGTTTCATATTGTCTCCTCCTTTGTTATACAATGACTCGCAATACGCCATGATTCGCTTCTACCGTTCCTGTGTAAGTTGGCAATACGTCTAAATAATGATCAGTATTTGTCACAATGATTGGCGTGATTGTGTCATATCCTTCACGAGCGATGGCATCTATATCGAATCGGACGAGCAGTTCTCCTTCTGTCACTTTCTGACCGTCCGTAACGACCGTTTCAAAATACTGTCCATTTAGCTTGACCGTATCTAATCCAATGTGAATCAATACTTCCACACCTGTATCAGATCGAAGACCGATTGCATGCTTCGATGGATAGACCATGACGATTTCTCCGTCAAACGGTGCATATACCGCGCCTTCTGAAGGCATAATCGCAATCCCTTTCCCCATCGCCCCGCTTGAGAACACTTCATCACGAACCGTTTCAAGCGACACGACTTCTCCTTTCAATGGAGCCGATACAGGAAAGCCGACTTGTTCAGAGATTGATTGTACAACCACTTTTTCTGTCGACTCGACGGCCGTTTCTTCTTTGTGGAAGACCATCGTCAAGACGAGAGCGACTACTGTTGCAACCGCCATTCCAATAAATGCGCCGTAAAAGGCTAAATCGACACCCGTTGGAGGAATCATGACTGGGATGCTAAAGATTCCGAGGCCTCCCATCGCATAAGCCGCCGTACCGAACAAACCTCCTACGACACCACCAGCCGCTCCACCCGCAACCCCAAACACAAATGGTTTTTTACGGGGAAGCGTCAAGCCATAGATAGCCGGCTCCGTAATTCCAAACACACCTGCAATCGTAGAAGAGGTTCCGAGACCTTTCACTTTTGGATTTTTTGCCTTTAACGTGATTGCTAAAACAGCACCGACCTGACCAAATGTTGCCATCAATACACCGACAACGATCGTATCCATACCAACAACCGATAAGTTGTTGATGATGATTGGCACAAGCCCCCAGTGAAGCCCGAACATGACAAGCACTTGCCAGAACGCACCGATAAACGCGATGGCGATGGTTGGGCTCAACTCATACAAGAACGAGTAACCATTCGCTAAACCTTGACTCGCATACGTCGCAACCGGTCCAATTGCTAAAAACGTCAACGGGACAACGAGTAACAACGCCATCATCGGTGTTGTGAAGTTTCGTACAGCTTCATGCGTATGACGGTTAAAGAATGTTTCGACTTTTGAAGACACATATGTCGCCAAGATAATCGGGATTACTGAAGACGCATAACTCATTAAGACGACAGGTACGTTAAGGAACGTTAGAGACTCACCTGCTCCTTGAATTGCCACAATCGATGGATAGACAAGCGCCCCACCGATGATCATCCCAATATACGGGTTTCCACCAAACTTCTTAGCCGCCGAATGTCCTAAGATCACAGGTAGGAAATAAAATAGTGCATCCGCCGCAGCATTTAAGACGACATATGTGCCCATTTCTTCTGTCAATAATCCAAACGCGACAAGGATGGCGAGTAACCCTTTCAACAGACCACTACCTGCCATCGGTCCAAGAATCGGCGTAAAGATTCCGGCAATCACATCAATCAATCGGTTGAATACTCCTGATTTTTCTTCATCATCAGTCGAAGATGTCTGGAAACCACCAACGTCAACAACCTCTTTGTAGACGTATGGTACATTGTTCCCGATGACGACTTGAAATTGTCCTCCACTTTGAACGACCGTGATGATGCCATCTTGTTCCTTCAGCGTAGTCGCATTTGCCTTTGATTCATCTTTTAATTTGAAACGCAGTCGTGTCGCACAGTGAAAGACACTTTTGACGTTATCTTTCCCACCGACATGCTGCACAATCGTCTCTGCCAGTTGTTTATATTGGTCCATCTTGTTCACTCCTCATGTTTTTGGATAAAAAGAAAAACCTAAATCACTACACAAATAAAGGTGTAGTCATTTAGGTTTGGCCTGCGTCATCAGTAACCATCCTTAGGATCGACGTTCTTTCATTAAGTTTTCGATATGAATCATCATATACAGCCGTTCGTCCATCGATACGTCGTAATGATATTTCGTCGCAATCAACCCGGCGATTTTTTCAACGCATTCGAACGCTTCCGGGTATCTCTGCTTCACCATCAGGAATAAGGTTTCGTCACCCGTTGACTTGACCTTCTCTCCTGATGCAAGGCGCTGCACAAAATATTTTAAATGTGTCAAAAAGCGTGCATACGCGTATGACTCTTCGTCCAATTCGATTTGAAAATGATACGTAATGATTGTCAGAATCGCTTGCGTGGCTCTCGTCATCTCGGTAACAAGATGCAGGTTCTCACCTTTGACACCAGACATCGTCGCATTGACGAGATGTAAGGCAATCGCTACCGCCTCATCTTCATCCAGGTTGACCTCGTGTTGCGCATTGATCAATTTTACCGCTTCTTTGCCGACAGCGAACTCCGGAGCATAAAATCGTTTCACTTCCCAAACGAGAGGGTTACGAATCTGGATTCCATCCTGATACCGACTAAGCGCGAAATGAAGGTGGTCCGCTAGCGTCACGTAGAGCGAATCATGAATAGGTTGTTTTAATCGCTCTTCGGCTAATCTGACAATCTGTTTCACCGTCTCCATCTCATCCGTCGGCATTTCATTTAAAAAGTGAACGAAACGCTCATAACTTTCTTTACTCTCGAGCGTAAAGATTTTTTCGATTCGCGTCTGGTCAATCGGATCGCCTGGCCGTTTTTGAAATGCAATCCCGCGCCCCATCACGACCTGTTCTTGACCGTTCGCATCAATTGCTACGACGTTATTATTGAACACTTTTGAAATCTGCATGGTCTCCTCACCTCACTCTCATTCGACTGAACTAAAAAGAAAAAAACCTAAATTCACACCAACGTCCAACATACAGTCGTGGCGTCAATTTAGGTTTTGCCTGCATCACCAGTAACAATCCTAAAGTGGATTTTCTTCTTTTCGATATAAGCATACTCCCTATAAATCTTGACGTCAACATAAAAAGTAAACCGCTTACATCGTGACCGTTTTTTACTCTTCAAACAAAATTCGCTGCATCCGTTCCGGTGCCTGTAAATAATCACGCATCACCCGTACATGCTCGAGGTCATCAAAAGCCGTCGGAGTAAGTCCTGTCTCCACTTGTAAAATCATCGCGCCTGGATACGACATCAAGATCGGTGAGTGACTCGCAATGATGAATTGACTGCCGGATTGGACAAGTTCATGCATGCGCGCAAGCATCGTCAGTTGACGCATCGGTGACAATGCGGCCTCCGGCTCATCCAAAATGTAGAGCCCCTCTCCGCGGAATCGATGCAACATGAGGGATAGAAACGCTTCACCGTGTGACTGTTCATGAAGGGAACGTCCGCCATATGATTCATAAAACCGTTCAGGATCACGTCCTGACTTTGCCATCTCATCCACATAACTCGATAGCTGGTATGCCGTTTCCGCACGTAAGAAAAATCCATCTTTCGGACGATACGGTCCTCGAATCGGGCGTAGCGCTTCATACAAAGAACTATGCGTTGACTCCGTTTCGAATTGGAAGGAAGGTGCTCCGCCTTCTGGGTTGAATCCAGCCGCGACCGCCATCCCCTCAATCAACGTCGACTTTCCACTCCCGTTTTCTCCAACGAGAAACGTGACCGGATGATGAAACGTCAGTTCATCGAGTGTCTGAAAGATTGGTAACGAGTACGGATAACCCGTTGATTGGATGCGGTCTTTCTCTAACCGCACCCCTCGTAAAAATAAAGTCATGTCCATCCGATCCAAAATGTCGCCCCCTTATCTGAATCGACGCCATAAGAAAGTCCTTGTGCGTCAAGAAGTAACTTCGTGATAGCGAGACCTAAACCATGTCCGTTAGAGCGATCCCCTTTCACATACATATCCCAAATGGAAGATTGGACGGCAGGGTCAATCCCGTCCCCTTCGTCTATCACGTCTAGTCGATTCGAGGTTAGCGTGATGGTAATGCTTCCCCCAACAGGGCTCGCCTCATACGCATTTCTCAAGAAGTTCGAAAGAACCCGTTCCATCGCTAGTCGATTGGCTTGTATTGTCACAGGTTCTAATTGTAAATCGAGCATCACGTCTTTTTGTCGGAACCACTCGGACATGCGTGGCGTCAATCGACGAACCAATTCATCGAGTTGAATCGATTCCATTTCAAGGGGAATGGAACCTGCGGACAATTTGGAGTATTCAAGCATCTGATTGACGAGTCGGTCGATCCGGTCCACTTCCTCGGTAATGCTTTTTCCGGTCATCGAAATATCCGATGTCTCCACAACACCTAGCTCCAGCATCTCCGCCTCGTTTCGAACGATAGCGAGCGGTGTACGCACATCGTGTGTGATCCCAGAAATAAATGATTTTTGAAGCGCCTCTTTTTCTTGAAGTGATGTGTTCATCTGTCCGATGGTGACGGTCAAATCTCCAATCTCATCGTTCGTCACGCTCGGTAAGCTAATATCGTGTCGCCCCTCCATAATGGATGCGGTCGCTTGTTTCAACTCGACGAGCGGTTGCGTGAGCCGACGACTCATCCAATACGTGACAGCGATTGCGACAAGTAGGGCCAGAATAAACCCACCCGCTAAGATGAGGTAGATTTGCTGGAATTGTGGATTTGAAAACGGAACGGGACTATACGTCACGATTTGAATGTCCCCTTCTTCTTTCAGATACGTCAACAAGCGGGTACCATTTACACCCACTTCGTCCTGAATCTCTAAATCATTCGGATCGAGGTTGATTGGCATCATGCGATGCATCCGTCCGCCTCGTTCGAACTCGATACGCTGCCCATTTTGAAATACAAGCACGTCAAGTTGCCCTGGGATTCCACGGCCCTCTTGAATGGCTTCATAAACAATCGCCGCCTCGCGCTCCAATTGTGCGTACGTCTCCTCTTCTGCGAAGCGTCCAATCAATAATGACGTGAGTCCGAATGTTAAAAGTGCCATCACTGCAAGTGGTAGAATGGCCGTCCAAAGTAACTTCTTCATTAATCGATTCATGACAGTGCCTCTAATCGATAACCGACCCGGTGCACCGTCTTCAACTGTTCTTTTAAGGTCGGCGATTTGTCCCGCAGTTGTTTAATGTGGGTGTCGACCGTTCGTGTGTCTCCGACGAATGCGTAATCCCACACCTCATCGAGCAAGCGGTTCCGGTCTAACGCCTCCCCGACATGTTTCCAAAGATACAGTAACAACTCATACTCTTTGTTCGTTAATCGAAGCGGATGTCCGTTCTCTTGTACCATTCTCGATTTGACGTCGATGGTGAGCGTTCCAAATTGAATCATATTGGTTTGTTTGACGAGACGTCTCAGTCGAATCTCCAACTCTTTTAAAACGATGGGTTTGACTAGATAATCGTCTGCGCCAAGTTCCAATCCGAACACGCGATCATCCGCCTCACCACGAGCCGTCGTCAGGATAATAGCAGGTGCGGGCTGTTGCGCTTTTAATGTCGGAATCAAGGTCCAGCCTTCTCCGTCAGGGAGTCGAACATCCAATAAAACTGCATCAAATCGTTGATGCAACTGTTGTTTCGCCTCACTCAAAGTCATCGCCACGGTCACCTCAAATCCGGAATATGTTAAAAAGCGGGACATGCCGTCCGCCAGTTTTAGTTCATCTTCCACAACGAGTACGTTCATCTCATATCGCCTCCACATCCATTATATCGTACCCATCGAACGTCCCACCGTTTCCCAAAGACAATTTGCAGAAATCTTGCAACTCCCTCACAACTTCCGAAGCGTTCAGTCCTACACTTGAAGTAACAAAGGAGGAGATACACATGAAATCAACAAAACTAGCAATCGCCTTAGCCGGTCTATTGGCCGTCTCAGGCACAGGCGTATATGCCGCGACGAATGACACGACGACTGATGAATCGACAACGACAGCATCCACACAATGCGAACGTGGTGAACGAGGGCCTGGTATGTTCGGTGACCGAGAAGCAGGGCATGCCGCTCTCATCGAAGCGCTCGGTTTAACGCAAGAAGAAGTGGATGTGGCTCGCGAAAACGGGCAATCTCTCCCTGAACTCGCAGAAGAAAAAGGGATTTCAATTGAAGCGTTCATCGACGCGATCATGACGTCGCATGAAGAAAAACTCGCAACCGCTGTGGAAGAAGGAAACTTGACGCAAGAAGACGCGGATCAAATCCTTGCGGACCACGAAGAACGGTTTGCCGATGTGACAAGTTACGATGACTTGGAAGATATTCGTGGTATGCGCGGTGGACGTGAAGGTGGTCGCCATGGTCACGGTCCACACCATGACGACTCAACTTCTTCAGATGACGATGCTTCAACAGAGAGCGACAGCAACGTAGAAAATCAAAGCAATAGCTTATAAGTCAAAAGGGCAGCCACTCGCAGTGGTTGCCCTTTTCATATGACGAGCAATAACAGCGCATAACTTAATAAACCAATCAAAAATGCACCAAAACTACTCTCTCGCTCAGCAGGCAATTCTTCTTTCATGACGTTCAAGATGACGCCACCTGCTAAAAAGGCGACAACAATCGATAAACCGAGATCATTCACTTCCGCAAAGGTACCAACTGCCCACCCTATGAGTACAGCAAGCGCTAAGAAGATGCGCCCTTGTCGATCATAAAGTTGCTGATGGTGCTGACGCAATCCTTGATCGACCGTGACAAAGTGTATGCCAAGCGCTAAAAAATAAAGAAACATCGTGCCATTGGACTGAAATTCACTTTCTGCGAGCACATATCCGATGCTAAACGTATATAACGTGAATGAACCAATGTGAATCCAAAACACATACGGTTTTTGTTTACGCTTATTGGCCGTTGCAAATCGTTCGAGCCCATAAAAGACAGCCAGTCCTAACATACTGATGATTAAGATATGGTTCTCGAGGGAAGCAAAGACGTTATTTCTAATCTCTCCTTCAAGTTCGCGTTGATATTCATTTAACTCTGGCAACAGATGAAGAAATACATAAGCAACGGCAATCCCTCCAGCCACTGATAAAAAACGGCTTCTCGGCACTTCACGCACGTGAATGAGTTTTCCTGAAAAAAAGTGAATCACGGCAAAACCGAGTGCAAACCAAAAACTTAACTCGAACACATAAGCCCCTCCCACATTAAGATTTCTCTTTATGTGCTCTTACCCTTTCACCGTATGCTACATTCATTTCCGTTTAGATTGCTCTTGTTTCTTCCTTTCCCGAATCTCTTTCTCCACTCGTCGTAACGCTTTTTTCGATCCTCTTGCAAAGTCGTGGGCTTCCTTACGCTCCTGATACGTCGTGAACAACGTATCAGGAGCGTAAGGAAGCCGGATAGAGCTCTGTCGCGCGTGCCTCAAGACGAACGCGGCGGCTCGGCAACTCTACATATTCCAAATCTACGAACACGCGGACATGTCGACGCGATGCATCAAACGAATAGACAAGACCGACTTGATTCGTCTCTAACAAGCGGATACGGTCACCTGTTTCAAAGTGCTCTTCCTCTTCAAGTGGTACCATTTCCACTTCTCGCACAATTTTAGAATCATCGACTTTCGTCATATCATATGTTTTCTCGTTCATGTAACGGGATGCCTGTTTCAGAATCGATTCCGGTAACTTCATCTTACGGGCGATAAAGAGGGCGTTGCTATCGCCAGACTGTCCCATGAGCAGTCGGTATTTTGGTTCAAGCGTTTCTGGGTCAAACTGCATCGCAGCGTTCATGAAATCCGGGTGCGCTTCAGAATACGATTTGATTTCACCATAATGTGTCGATGCCACAACGATTGCGCCCCGTTTATATGCCGCTTCTAAGATGGCAATCGCAAGAGCGGCTCCTTCGTTCGGTTCCGTCCCGCTCCCAATCTCATCGAATAACAAGAGCGATCGTTTTCCAGCGGTCCGCATGATATTCGCCACATTGTACATGTGTGCAGAGAACGTACTGAGTGCCGATTCCAAGTCTTGATTATCTCCGATATCGACGAACACTTCATCGAATGTCGAAATGATCGTATCGGTGTGAGCTGGAATATGCAGTCCCGTCATCGTCATTAGACTAAGGAGTCCAATCGTTTTCAAGACGACCGTCTTCCCTCCGGCGTTCGGTCCGGTGATGATCAAGCCACGATAGTCTGTACCGATGGCAAAATCAAGTGGCACAGCGCTTTCTAAAAGTGGATGACGTACTTGCTTCAATCGGATGCGACCGCTCGCATTGACGTGTGGTGTCACCCCGTCAATCGACTGACTGTACTTCCCTTTTGCGAAGACCATATCGTACTGGGCGATGACATCGAGCGTCGATTCGATGTCAGGAAGGACTTCTGTCACCGCTCCCGTCAACGTCGCTAGCACTTGATACACCTCTACCGCTTCTTCTGTACGCTTGACGACAAGTTCAGCGTTTAACTTCGCAATTGCTTCCGGTTCGATAAAGACCGTCGTCCCTCGATTCGAGGTATCTACAATCGTCCCTGCCACTTTATGCTTATAAGAAGCTTTGATTGGAATGGTGAAGCGGTCCTGTTTTTTCGTGACAAATCCGTCTTGGATCATCTCGCGATTGGCGGCGCTTTTTAAGAACTTGGTCAATCGTTCCTCGATTCGTCCTTCTAAAATGTCGACTTGCTTACGAATCCGCTTCAACTCTTTCGATGCTTCATCGACGACCTGTCCGGCTCGAATCGCTTGTGTGATGTCTTCTTCTAACGTTCGCCATTCGCCCATACCGGCAGCATAAGCCGAAAGAAGCGGTGCAAAGAATTCATGCTCGAGCATGAATCGCTTGAGTTTGCGTGCCCCTCGTAAAAACTCCGCGACCGCTTCAAGTTCTGTTGCCTCGAGTTGGATGCCTCGTTGCAGTTTTCCGATAATAGTCTCCATGTCAGACACACCGATGAACGGGACGTGTGACGTCGCATCTAAAATCGCTCGGGCTTCGGATGTTTCTTGCAGGCGCTTCTTCACCGTCGTAATGTGGCTCGTCGGGCGCTGTTGTCTGAGTAATCGTCTCCCGAATCCGCTGATGCAGAAGCGTCCTACTTTCATCATCAATTCGTTGTATTGTAATTTTTCAAATGTTTGTTCGTTCATGTTTCTCTCTCCTCAAATGATAGAATCGAGATACCGCGCAAACAAAAAAGCGTCGGTCGATGACGACCAACGCAAAAAGACAGACGGGTGTCTGGCAGTTTTTGATGGGCGGTATCTGTAACGGAACATGACGGCATGACAAAAAGACGTGTCATCCGACATTTTTCAGTTCGTTAGGCAGATACAACCTCACTCATCAACATGCAACACCTTTCTTACTTAGATTCGCCCTTACTATACAATAGATTCGTTCCCTTGTAAAATTTTAGAGAACGCTTTCAAAAAAAGACTTGTGTCTCAAACCAACACATGTTATGTTGAACGTGAAGAAACGAATAGTGATCACATGTGACTGATTCGATCAGGCATGGGGTAAGACGTACGGTGCATGCCACCCGTCTATACTCCATGCCTGTTTTGTTTTTCGGTGTTTTGTTTCAAGAAAGGATGTAGTAGACATGCTATGGAATAAGTTAATGAATCGACACAAACCGACACTGCACTCACCAATGGAAGGAGACGTCATTCCACTCGAACAAGTTGCGGACCCGGTCTTTAGTGAAAAAATGATGGGCGATGGCATTGCCATCACACCAACAGACGGTGCCGTCGTCTCACCGGCTGATGGAGAGATTGTACAAATCGCTCCAACAAAGCACGCCATCGGCATTCGGACCGAGGATGGGGCTGAGATTTTGATACACGTCGGACTCGATACCGTTGAACTCGAAGGTCGACCGTTTGATCTTCAAGTAGATGTGGGCGACCACGTCAAGACGGGACAGCTGTTACTCACAGCAGACTTGGCGCAAATTCATCAAGCTGGTAAGGACACGGTCACGCCAATGGTCGTGACGAATGGTGGCGCACTTGCCCATCATTACGCCTTCACGTTCACGAAGGAAGCTGTTCCGGGCAAGACGATTGTCGCCCGAGTGGAAGCGTGACTCCGGAATAAGGAGGACACATGATTAAAATCAAAAAGATTCTAAACAACAATGCGGTCATCGTCTCAGACGAGGGTGAAGAAAAGATTGCGATTGGCCCTGGCGTCGCGTTTAAAAAAGCGAAGAACGACATCGTCAATCCCCATAAAATCGAAAAGTTGTTCATCATGCCAGAAAATGACAAGTTCCAACAGTTATTGAGCCGGATTCCTGTCGAACACTTCACCGTTTCCGAGGACATTATCTCTTATGCGGAAAAACGTCTCGAGACATCGTTCAACGAACATATCCACATTGTCTTGACCGACCACATCTCGTTCGCCATCGAGCGGGAAATGGATGGCATCTCATTACGCAACAAACTGTTGAACGAGATTAAAATCCTCTATCGGAATGAATATGAGATTGGACTATGGGCGATTGAGCATATCGCTGAAAAGCTCAACGTCCAAATGCCGAAAGACGAAGCTGCGTTCATCGCGCTTCATATTCATACGATGAAAGTGAAAGGAGGTGATTTACGCAAGACGGTCAAACAGACAACAATTGTCCGCGACATGATTCAATCGATTTCACGACGACTCGATGTATCCATTGAAGAAGATGACTTATCCTACCAACGATTATTAACTCATTTACGGTTCGTCATGGATCGGGTCAACCATTACGATCATCATACGATTGATGAAGACATGCTCCGCATGATTCAGACGAAGTTCACGTCTGCCTATGCGTGTGCATCAGATGTCGCAAAAGAAATGGAAGAGACCTATGGCATCGTCTTGCCCGAGTCAGAACTTGGTTATATTACGCTTCACATCCAACGTCTACAAGATCAACACCATCAAAAAGGAGGAAATCAACAATGATGAACTTTTTCCAACGTCTCGGACGTTCCCTCATGTTACCGGTCGCCGTACTACCGGCTGCTGCCATTCTCATGGGGATTGGTTATTGGATTGACCCAGTCGGCTGGGGATCTGAAAACATTGCCGCTGCATTCTTAATTAAGGCAGGGGCCGCTATTATTGATAACATCCCAATTCTGTTCGCAGTCGGGGTCGCGCTCGGAATGGCTAAGAACCGTGACGGTTCAGCAGCACTAAGTGGACTCGTTGCCTTCTTGACGGTCACAACGCTTCTCTCCGCAGGAACGGTAGCATTGTTCCAAGGAATCGACGTAGAAGCCGTCAACCCGGCATTCGGTAAGATTGGGAATGCTTTTATCGGGATTCTATCCGGTCTCGTCGCCGCTTCTATGTATAACCGCTTCAGTCAAGTCAAATTGCCAGATGCTCTCGCCTTCTTTAGTGGGAAGCGTCTCGTTCCAATCATGACAGCCTTCTCGATGATTCTCGTCTCGGTCGCCCTTTACTTCATCTGGCCGGTCGTCTATACAGGTCTCGTCGGATTCGGAGAATCGATTTCAAAACTCGGCGCATTCGGTGCCGGACTCTACGGATTCTTTAACCGTCTCTTGATTCCAACCGGTCTTCACCACGCCCTCAACTCTGTATTCTGGTTCGACGTCGCCGACATTAACGACATCGGAAAGTTCTGGTCAGGTGAAGGTGAAAAAGGTGTGACAGGGATGTACCAAGCAGGTTACTTCCCAATCATGATGTTCGGTCTTCCGGCCGCAGCACTCGCGATGTATCACACAGCGAAAACGAAACGGAAGAAACAAGCCGCTTCACTTCTTCTCGCAGCGGCATTCGCTTCATTCTTCACAGGGGTAACAGAACCGCTCGAGTTCTCATTCATGTTCCTCGCTCCTGTTCTTTACCTTGTACACGCAGTCCTTACAGGAATTTCGCTCTTCGTTGCGGCAACGTTCCAATGGACAGCCGGCTTTGGATTCAGCGCAGGCTTGGTCGACTTTATCTTGAGCTCACGCTTGCCGCTTGCGAACCAACCGTATATGCTCATCGTTCAAGGTCTCGTGTTCGCAGTCATTTACTACGTCATCTTCCGCTTCATGATTGTGAAGCTCAACTTGGCAACGCCAGGTCGTGAACCAGATGAAGTCGTCGATGCGGTTGCAAGTGAGACGGCAGACGGTGAAGCGAAAGTCGCTCCGGTCGCATCAGCTTCAGGTAGCGAATACTCAGCAATGGCACATATGATTTATGACGGTCTTGGCGGTGACAGCAACGTCACAGGCATCGAGTCGTGCATCACACGCCTACGCGTCGATGTCAAAGACATGGATACGGTCAACCAAGATCAAATCAAAAAAGCCGGTATTCCGGGAATCAAAGTCGTCAGTCCAAACCATATTCAAGTCATTGTCGGCACAAACGTTCAGTTCGTCCTCGATGAGATTGAAAAAATCCGTAGCCACCGCGCCGGATAAACGTCGAAAGCCACCTCATTCAGGTGGCTTTTCTTGTTTGGCTGTATATTGTTTATAAAATTGAATGAAATAGTAGAGGAAGATCCACGGTAAGATGTACTGTGTGAGCCACATGAAAACCTTAAGTACTGTATGTACAATATATGGCCCTAGCCCAAATAAAAATAATGCGACTAGTAAAGCGCCGCCTAAACCTATGTATATCTTTTTATTCAACTCATCCATCCCCCTTATTTTCCCAGTTCAGTGTAACATAAAGAGCCTGCCGCAACCGGACAGGCTCTGACTACATTTGACGAAGTCGGGAAATGCGTTCGACCGGATCGGGATGTGTTGAGAATAGACCACTCACTTTTTTCTTGAGTGGATCGGAGAAGTAAAGTGGTGCCGAGGCACTCGACGCTTGCTCGACCGGTGTCTCGACGTTCGCAATCTTCTCAAGCGCTGAGGCGAGAGCATCCGGGTTGCGGGTCAGTTCCGCCCCACTCGCATCTGCCAAAAACTCACGATTCCGTGAAATCGCCATATTGATGAGCATCGCGATGAGCGGTGCCAACACCAACAAGACGAGTCCGATGATCAAAAAGATGGGATTCTGGTTTTGATCGCGTCTTCCACCGATACTTCTAAAGAACAGCATGCGCGACCCGATATCGCTCATGATGGCAATCACCGAAACAAGTGCGAGCGTGACCGTCGAGAGCCGCACATCATAATTCTTAATATGCGCGACCTCATGCGCGATCACCCCTTCTACTTCTTCTCGCGATAATCGATCCAACAGTCCCGTCGTGACGGCGACAGCCGCCTTTTCTGGCTTCAATCCCGTCGCAAATGCGTTTGGCGATGGGTCGTTGATGATAAAGATGCGCGGCATCGGCACTCGCGCGACCATCGCCATGTTTTCGACCGTATGCCATAAAAAGCGGTGCTCTTCCACCGATGTCACCTCTTGTGCCCGATTCATCTTCATGACGATGTTCGTACTCGACATGACGACGATTCCCACATAAAACAACGAGAAAATCGGTGTGAAGATTAACCCCGGAATCGCGTCTCCATAGTTGACGTAGGAAATGGCCGCTCCGACGAGAAGAACGAATAGGACAAACCCTGTGACGATGAAGACCGTCTTCACTTTATTCTTTCGAATCTGTTCATAGAGGAGCATACGCGCCACCTCGATTCATCAAAATGAGACGCGAACGTTCTCGCGCTCTTCGGCACGTGCCTCGAGCATATCGCGCTTTTCAAAATGATGGACGGAGGCGATGATGTTCGTCGGGACCGATTCGATTTTCGTGTTATATTTCATGACCGTATTGTTATAGAGTTGACGCGAATACGCGACCTTATTTTCCGTCTGTGTCAATTCTTCCTGCAACATCTTGAAGTTCTCGTTCGCTTTCAAATCCGGGTACGCCTCACGAAGCGCGAAGAGATTTTTCAGTGCTCCACTCAATTGATCGTTCACTGCCATCTGGTCCTGACGATTCGACTTTTCTCCGAGCTGGTTTCTCAGTTCGACGACCTTCGCAAGCGTTTCTTGCTCGTGTTTCGCGTAGCCTTTCACCGTCTCGACCAAGTTCGGAATCAGATCATACCGCCGCTTCAACTGCACATCGATTTGAGCCCACGCCTCATCGACCCAATTTCGATACTTGACGAGCCCGTTGTACATCAAAAAATAGATGAGTACGAGCACGACAACCGCTACAATCGCAATAATCCACCCCATGTTGGCACCTCATTTCTTCATTTTCTCCTGTATTAATTCCCTTTACTCGTATAAGATAAGCTTAACTTTCATAACAATTTGTAAATGAATTCATTTCTTGACACGGTAACCACAAAGGAGTGTTCGCAATGATCGTCACGCATGCCGAAGTACGTTTGACCGAGTTGTTCGAAGAAATGGTATCCCTAAGACGCCATTTTCACCAATATCCTGAACTGTCTTTTCAAGAAGTCGAAACACCAAAGATGATTGCCTCGTATCTCCGTGAACTTGGGATTGAAGTACGTGAGCACGTTGGCGGCAATGGGGTCGTCGGTCGAATCAAAGGCGGTGACGGTCCGACCATCGCATTACGTGCCGATTTTGACGCCCTTCCCATCCAAGATGTGAAAGATGTCCCGTATCGTTCAAAAGTGAACGGGGTCATGCATGCGTGTGGTCACGATGCCCACACGGCGACACTTCTCGTTTTAGCGAAAGTATTGACTGAGATGAGCCTTCCAGGAGACGTCGTGTTGATTCACCAGTTCGCAGAAGAATTGGCTCCGGGTGGTGCCAAACCGATGATTGAAGACGGCTGTCTCGACAACGTGGATTATATATACGGTGCGCACATTTGGACACCACTTCCGTTCGGAACGATTGGCGTGAAAACAGGTCCTATCATGGCTGCGGCAGATCGCTTTGAATTGATCATTACAGGAAAAGGTGGACATGGCGCGATTCCGCAACATACAGTCGATGCCCTCATGGTTGCCGTGAACGTGGCGAATCATCTCCAACAGGTCGTCAGTCGGCGAATCGATCCGCTCGAACCTGCCGTGCTGACCATCGGTACGCTCCACTCCGGACAAGCATTCAACGTCATTGCCGAAGAAGCCAAATTATCCGGTACCGTGCGTACATTCACTCGGGAGACGCAAAAAAAAATCATCTCCGATATGGAGCGGATCATTCGTTCCGTCTGTGAAGCGAGCGATGCTGATTATGAATTGGAGTATATAAAAGGATATCCTGCTGTCGTGAATCATGTGACCGAAACGGAACTCGTCCGTGAGAGTGCGGTGGAGGTCGTTGGTGCAGACGGTGTCATTGAGATGGCACCACTTATGGTCGGGGAAGATTTCGCTTATTATGTCGCGCACGTTCCTGGTAGCTTTTTCTTCACAGGAGCAGGAAATCCCGAGCTCTCCGCAATCTTTCCGCATCATCATCCCCGCTTCGACGTGGATGAACGAGCGATGTTGCACACAGCCCAAGTCTTGTTAGGAGCTTTACAACGAACGTGGATGGTACACGAAAAAGAGGGCTGATGCATCGCATCAGTCCTCTTCAGTAATTGGTTCTTTTAATTCTGAAACAAGCACTTGGTCGACACGCTTTCCGTCCATATCCACGACTTCAAAGCGAAGACCGTACGCTTCGACCACATCGCCCCGTTTCGGAAAATCACCAAGTGCGTAAATGACGAGTCCTGCGAGCGTATGATAGGAGTTGCGCCCTTCGTCGAATCGGTCATCCCGAATCTCGAACGTTCGCTTCAAATCCTCTATTCCGAGTAACCCATCCGCCAAATATGATCCATCTTCACGACGAACCACTTCTGGTGTATCCTCTTCAATCATCACCTCTCCGACGATTTCTTCCAAAATATCGAACAAGGTGACCATACCAAGGAATCCGCCGTATTCATCTAAAACAAAGGCGATTTCCACACCATTTTTCTGCATCATTTGAAGCACTTGGCTCGCCTCTCGTTGTTTTGGAACGATGAGCGGCTGTTTGATGCGCTTCAAAATCTGTGACTGCTCACGCAGTGTCGGCAACGTCAAGATGTCACGTACATCGATGTACCCGACAAAGTCGTCAAGCGAGTCGCGCCCGACCGGTAACTTGTTATGTTTACTTTCATAAATCGATTTCTTAATATCGTCCATGTCATCTTCTAAGTCGACCCATTCGAGCGTCGTCCGTGGTTGCATGAGCTCATAAATCAATTGATCATGAAACGCAAAGACCCGTTCGACTTGTCGAACTTCTTCATGAGCGAACTGTCCTTGCTGGGCGCCTTCAAACAAGAGTTGTTTGATCTCGAGCTCAGTCTCCCCACTCGTCTGTTCCGCCTTCAACCCTAACAATTTGAACAAAAAGAGTGTCGATTTCGATAAAATCCAAATGAACGGTTTCATCACTTTACTGAATAAATCGAGCGACGGAATGATTGCCATCGTTACTTTTTCAGGCGAGACGAGCGCAATCCGTTTCGGGACCAATTCACCAATGATGAGCGACAGATACGTAATAATCGTAACGACGGCCACATAAGCAACGGTTCCGGCATACTGCGTACTCATTCCGGCTTGTTCAAATGCCGATGCGAGCGGTGCCGAGAAGCGTGCGCCCCCGTATGCCCCGTTAATAATCCCAATCAATGTGATTCCGACTTGAACGGTCGACAACAAATCTGTCGGGTCTTTCGAATAATGAAGCGCAATCTTGGCACTTCGTTTTCCTCGATTTGCTTCAACCTCAAGTTTTGCAGGTTTCGATGAGATGAGCGCAATTTCTGTCATCGCAAAAATCCCGTTCAACACAATCAAAAACAAAACAATCAACAAATCAATCACTATGGAAGAATCCACTTTTTTCATCACCTCAGCTAATTTTTAAAGCATACTGCTTCATTTTATCAAAAAATCGTTACCAACCTGTACCCGTTTTGCTCAGAAAAATAGCCACTCCTCAAGAAGTGGCTTCGTTGACAGCTTGTTTGGCGATAGCCGCCGTCTGAGACTGTTTAAAGAGAATGACCCCGACAAGAAGGATGGTGAGCCCTACAATTTGTCCGGCCGATAACGTGATTTGAGGCATCCCGAAGGCGCCATATAAATCGACGACTAACGCCCAAATGAGTTGTGACACGAGAATGAGTGACACAGACAATGTGGGTCCGAGTAACTGGATGCTGCGCATGACACAGTACACGACACCGACACCAAATAAACCACCGAGCCAATAGATCGGCGACAAGTCACGTAATCCAGCAAGGTTTCCTCCAAATAATAACAACGGGATGATGGATCCGACCAAACCAACGATAAAGACCAATACGGTGGTGGCCCAAGCCCCTAAATTTGTGTTCATTTTCGCGTTGACCGCCGCCTGTACGCTAATAAATGTCCCAGCCACAGCCGAACAGATGATACCAAAAATCATATAACCCCTCCTTACTCATAAAACATGCCGTTCGCACGTTCTTTCAATCGCTCACTATTTAAAATGATGACTTCTTTTCTCGTTCGTTTGACCAATCCTTCATCCACGAATGCCTGCAACGTTCGGTTCAAGTGACGATAACTCGTCCCTAGCCACTCTGCGACTTCTTTACGCTTCAGTTGACTCATCTCCGCTTGAAACAGTTCATTCCCTGATTCACTGAGTGAAATCAAGTAACCGGCCAAGCGCTCTTCTAAAGTCGACATGAGATGATTCGACGAGGCGTTTGCCTCGATGAATAATTTTTCGGACACGCCTCGTAACAGATGCTCCGTGAATTCGACCGTGCGATTATATCGTCGAAGCGCCTCGAAAGGGATGCGCAGACACGTCACGGGACCGACCGCTTCAACCGTATGCAATACATTGCGTCCGCTCGCATACTCGATATCTCCAATCAATGTTGGAGCAGCCTTCAGACGCAACAATCGCAATTTCCCTTCTTCACTGAGCGTATAAATTTTGACACGCCCTTCAAGGACGACGAATAAAGATTCGATGTGCTGATCGTTCGAACATAACATGGTCCCAGACGCATATGTCACTACGGACGAGGACTCAAGCGTTTCATTCGAAAACAGATGATTCCACTGCAATCGTGTCAGTGCATCCATAATATTCATCATGTAAAGTGAACTCCTTAAGAAAATGTATAGATTCCGATCCCAACGACCATCAAGACGAGTCCCATGACCTGTCCCGTGTTCATCGGTTTCCGTTTGACACCAAACCAACCATTCAAATCGATGATGAAGGCTCCTACTAATTGTGCCACAAGCAATACACAAATTGCCCATGTGACCCCGAGTTGTTGAATCGCCGTCAATTCGCCGAAGACAACGAATACCCCAAACAATCCTCCTAAACTATAATACCAAGGCACACGTTTGAAGGCTGTCATGTCCGCATCCCGCTTGAAGAAGTAAATCGCGAGTGCTAACAGAAGTCCGACAAAATGAACGATAGTGACGGACATCCATGCGCCTACCGCATCTCCTAGTTTTGCATTAAAGATTCCTTGAAGGGCGATGAACGTCCCTGATAAGATGGCAAATAAAATTCCCATGTCATTCCCCTTTCTCTTCGTCTGACTTTACGAAAAGAGAGATGACTTGAATAGGACATATGTCCAAAAAACAAAAAAGCAACTTCGACATTCGAAGTTGCTTCACACGATTATCCGAGTAACTTAACAAGTTCTTTCCCGACCGCTTCAGAAGACTGAGGATTCTGACCCGTGACGAGACGTTCGTCAACCGCCACATTCACCGCCCAGTTGTCAGCTCCCTTGAACTGCCCGCCTTGATTGCGTAGTCCTGTTTCAAGTAGGAACGGGACGGCAGAATCGAGTTGCATCTCTTTTTCTTCTGCATCGGTGAACCCTGTCACCTGTTTATCTTTAACGAGTGGCTCATCGTTGCTGAGTTTCACATTGACCAATCCAATTGGTCCGTGGCAAACTGCCCCGACAATATTTCCACTCTCGTATACATTGCGAATGACACGTTGTAACGTTTCATTTTCTGGGAAATCAACAACTGTCCCGTGACCACCCGGTAAGAAGATTGCATCGTACGACTCATCTGCGACTTGATCGAGACGAGCTGTGTCTTTGAGCAATTCCCGTGTATTGAGAATGTCTTCTGACAAACCATCTTCTAAACTATTCGCATCGATTGGCACGTCTCCACCTTCGATACTCGCGATCGTCACTTTATATCCTTCTTTTTCGAACAATAAATAAGGAACGGCAAACTCTTCAAGCCAAAGTCCCGTTGCATGACCATTTGATAATTGATTTGCTGACGTTGTGACAATCAGTACATGTTTCGACATACTCAATTCCTCCTTCAAGAAAATCAACATACGACTCTAGTGTTCCCGATTCATCATCTGTTAAACCTGATGACCTGTCCGCTCATGACAAGGCGTAACTTTTTTAACCTGGTTATTTATTCATCCTCCCTTTTTCTTACCACCCTCTATACTGAGGAAGAATTGCAATTCCAACCCATGAAGGAGACGTGTGCTATGACGAAACGAATGAACGACTGGGGATTTCTCATTGTCGTCGCCATCATCATCCTATTGCTTGTGCTTGGTCAGCTGCCGTTCTTCATGTAATCTTCACGTATATTCTTTACCAGTTGTAGTATGATTGCCTTGTAAGCACTTACACCAAACCTGATATGAAAGGATGGAGTTCACTATGTCAGAACGCATTTTCATCAGTCCGGCCAAGTATGTGCAAGGGAAACAAACGATTGATCGCATCGGAGAGTTTGTCGCTCACTTCGGTTCCAACGCTTTACTCATCGCGGATGACGTCGTATGGGAGTTGATCGGCGAACGGGTGACCCAGTCTCTGCAAGCGAGCCAGCTCAAGGCGACGAAAGCTGATTTCATCGGAGAAGCGTCGAAGCACGAAATCACTCGAATCGCTACAGACGCTAAGAAGCATGAAACAGCGTTTGTTATCGGTCTCGGCGGTGGGAAAACGCTCGATACAGCAAAAGCGGTCGCAGATGAATTGGATGCGCGTATCGTTATTGTACCGACCATCGCCTCTACGGATGCACCGACGAGCGCATTGTCGGTCATATATACAGATGAAGGCAATTTCGAAAGCTACCGTTTCTATAAAAAGAATCCGGATCTCGTCCTTGTGGATACGGAATTGATTGCACAAGCACCGCCACGCTTCTTAGCGTCAGGTATTGCCGATGCATTGGCCACGTGGGTGGAAGTGCGAAGTGTCCTGGCATTCGGAGGCAAGACGATGGCTGGCGGTGTCCCGACACTTGCGGCGGAGGCGATTGCCGAACGGTGTGAAGAGGTTCTATTCACATATGGGATTCAAGCGTATGAAGCTGTGAAAGCAAAAGTCGTCACACCTGCGCTTGAAGCTGTTGTGGAAGCCAACACCTTATTGAGCGGGCTCGGCTTTGAAAGTGGTGGCTTGGCTGCAGCCCATGCCATTCACAATGGATTCACCGCACTTGAAGGAGACATCCACCATTTGACGCACGGTGAAAAAGTTGCATTTGGAACACTCGTGCAACTCGCACTCGAAGGACGCCCTCAAGAAGAGTTCGAGCAGTATGTTGCCTTTTATATGGCACTCGACTTACCGGTCACACTTGAAGATATCAAATTGAAAGATGCATCTCGAGACGATATCTTGAAGGTCGGGAAAGCGGCCACGGCAGATGGCGAAACGATTCATAGCGGTTTCGATGTTACACCTGAAGAAGTTGCTGACGCCATCATCGCTGCGGATCGCTATGCACGTCTTTATAAAGAACACCTATAAAAACAGCGAGACGAAGCTCACACGGCTTCGTCTCGCTGTTTTTTGTTCAGGAAGAATGATGAGAGAATTCCTACTCCCATACAACTGACCGTCAAAAGGAAGAACGTCAGCTGATTCATATAGATGATATTCGTGAACTGGTTCCATCCTGCTGTGTACGACTCATTGGCTGACAAACGAATTCCTTCTCGAAGAGACGCCGCCTGCGATTGATTAGTCATCCAAGCTATACCGGCCATGACGAAACTTCCAATCGCTAAACTAACCTTTCCAAATGGTCGCACGGATGCGACGACTCGATGTGTCAAACGAACGGTGATCCAAATAAACAACAACAGAAACGGCCATCCAATTAAGAGAACAATCCAGTATAGATTCCCTTCACTCGGTGTTTCCGAGTAAGGGGTCGTCATCACTTCACCAAGCTTAAAGATTCCGAACGTGATCAACGTCACGATAAACCATGCTTTTATCAATTTCTCCATCTCAACACCTCGTCCTCAGTATAGCAAAAACACCGTATGCGTCTGCATACAGTGTTTAGTCTTTCGGTCGGACGACGTAGTAAATCAAAATGACGAGCCACGTCCACACTCCTGTGAAAATCCCGATAATCCCGACGATGAAAAAACCAAGCGGAATCATCGATTTCGTTCGATTATAGTCCTTCCACATATTCGATAGCCCTTTGATATTAAAATACAAAAAGGCAAAGAATAGGACGAGCAATAAAAGTGGTAAACCGACTAAAGCTTCCATTCGCTCACTCCTCTCTACGATCTCATTCGTTATCTTTATTGTATCGGATTTCATGCCCACCTTCATCGGACCCAAGCCGTATCCTCTTCCGACCTAAAGGCGGATTAAAGATGCACAGTCTATCAAGAAAACGGGAAAAGGAACATCATCTAACTCTCGAGGAGGCGTTTTGCCATGAAGTCCCTGCGTATTTTTGTCATTTGTCTGCTGTTGTTTCAAGTGTCGCCAGTGACAGCGGCATCCTCGTCCCCACAACCAGGTTACACGATTAAAACGACCTATTTGTACGGTCGTGCCATGCAATCTTCCCCTATCCTTAAGACGCTACGAACGAACGTCCCAGTCCGCTATACGACCTATAATCGGAGTTGGTCGAACGTCTACATCGGAAATACGAAGTACTTCACTCCATCTGCCAACTTGAAAGCCGGTATCCCGAAGATGCCATCTGCCGATCGTTTACGACTAGTCAACAAGGCGAATGGACTCCCGTCCACTTATCGTTCCCCACAACTTGTCACGTTAACCATTCCAACTGTTTATCAAAAAGGGAGTGAACGGACCTTGATGACGGCGGAGGCAGCCTATGCTCTGGCTAAACTGTATTATGCGGGTCGGAAGCAAGGTCATACGTTATACGCCCTTAGCGCCTACCGATCTTACTCGACACAAAAGTCACTCTATGCCTATTACGTCAACACACGTGGGGTCGCATACGCTTCAAAATATGTGGCACGTCCCGGTCACAGTGAACATCAAACGGGTCTCGCCGTTGATATGACGAGTCAACGCATGCGTCTAGGCCTATATGAATCCTTCGACCGATCGCCTGAAGGGAAATGGATGCTTCAAAACGCCCATCTCTATGGATTTATCGTCCGCTATCTAAAAGGAAAAGAGAAAATCACGGGATACAATTACGAACCTTGGCATTTGCGTTATGTCGGTGTCACTGAAGCGACGATGATGAAGCAGCAGAACTGGGCGTTCGAAGAATGGTAGAGCAGACGTTGAGTGAGCATCCTTTTTCAGGCATTTCCCTGTTCACGTTATAATGGAGTCATCTTATTCGTATAGGGGGAAATGTGGGATGTGGATTGTGATGAACAAACTAGACGTTGAAAAAGGGAAAGCCGACGCGGTCAAAGCACGCTTCGAAACGACAAAAGGAATCGAAGCGATGGATGGCTTTGTCCGTATGCAAGTGTTGACGGATACGTCTGATGAGGCGATGGATCATGTCGTCATCATGACCACGTGGCGTGATGCAGACAGCTTTGAGAACTGGCGCGACAGCAATGCTTATAAGCACGCCCATAAGAAACGTGATGACGGGACTTCAGAAGTGAAACCAATCGTCCTCGGCAACACCGTTACCCAATATGAGGTCGCCATTGAACATCTCGCCTCAACGGAGCGCGTTCAATAAATCTTGAGGACGGATGATGCCGAGTAGCGGTTCATCCGGATTTCCGGTCTCTGTAATCAGAAGGGCGTCATATCGTGCGCCCTCTTTCATTTGCGTAAAGCAGTGCTGTGCCTCGATTACGGTCGCATCCTTTCGAATGAATCGATACCGGTGCATATGCGGATCGTGGTGGAGCACGTGCTTCACCCGAACTCCTTTGAGTGACAAGTTGGGCCCGTCGATTGTTTCGGCTAGCCAACTGGTCACTCCTTTTTTCGTCAACAGTCCGCGCCAAGACCCATTGTCATGATATACAGGGAATTGCGAATAATTTTTATCTCGAATCTCCCGGAGTACTTCCGTCAAAAAATCTTCCGACTGAAACGTCACCACCGATTTCGCAAACAATGGAATGACGAGACGTGGATGAAGGAGCTCTCGCTCTACTTCTAAAATCAATGCAACAAGCGACTCGTGTGGCTCCGCGATAATAAAATCAGGTTCACGCCGCTCATGGACGATGGCATTTCGTAGTTGACTCATCTGATGTAAATCTTCTTTATACCGGTCGATGATTGGATTTTGTTTCGCTAACCGATTCACCATGTTACTAAAACTGAAATGTTGCCCATCTCCCATCTCTCGACTCAAGTAGTCCTCGATTCGATGATAGGATGCCAAAAATTCTTCAGCACGACTCATGTGATCACCCTCCTTAACGATACATGTATACCCTCTTTTTTATCATTTGAGCAGGAAACCGTTTATTCATCCCGAATGACATAGAAATCATCTTAATTATGGAGGAGGGCTATCATGGCGACTTCGATTCATCCCACATCACCAACTTCACCGCAACCCACGTTTCGCGCAGGACTACGCGCCGGCATTCCCGTCGCCATCGGATATATCCCGATTGCGATTGCCTTCGGTCTTTTGGCACAATCTTTCAACTTGCCGAATACTATCACATTATCGATGTCCTTTTTGATCTTTGCCGGGGCAAGTCAGTTCATTACGGTACAACTTCTGATGGCCGGTTCGATGTATTGGGAAATCATTTTGACGACGTTCATTCTAAACTCTCGCCATTTTTTAATGTCCGCCTCACTATCCCAACGGATTGAGAGTACATCTCGAAGACTATTGGCTACCATCGCGTTTGGTGTGACCGACGAAACGTTCAGCATCGCCTCTACTCGTCAAGAGGCCCGTTCCGGTATGTTCGTGCTCGGGTTGAATACAATCGCATTTCTTGCTTGGAATGTCGGGACGTGGATGGGGGTCTTCCTCGCCTTCGGTCTTCCAAGCACATTACAGGCGAGTATGGGGATTGCGCTATATGCGATGTTCATCGGGTTACTCGTTCCATCATTAACGACTCGTCCTGTCTTCGTCGTAGCAAGCTTAGCTATCATTATTCAAGCCATACTCCATTGGGTCATCACCCCGTTCTTCTCAATCTCAGATGGGATTCGAATCATCGTCGCGACCGTTGTCGCAGCCGGAATCGGTGCTTTCGTATTTAAGGAGGAAGTGGTCACATGATATCGTTGTTTCTACTCGTTCTAGGATTGGCACTTGTCACGTATCTCCCTCGCCTTGTCCCGCTACTCTGGCTAAAGGAATTGGCGTTACCGGCATATATGAAACGATTTCTTTCCTTCATCCCGTATGCGGTACTGGCTAGTTTGATTTTTCCGGGCGTCCTATCCTCCACGACCACCACCTCGTCTGCCTTATTCGGAGGAGTGGTTGCCACTTTCCTGGCGCTACTACGGGTCAACCTCGTCGTTGTCGTCATTGGAGCTGTATTCGGGGTATATGCCTTTCAAACTATATGACAAAGGAGCGGCACACGAGGTGCTGCTCCTTTTCTTATGCTGATATGCCCTGACGACGAAGCTGGACGAATACGTCCACAAATTCCGCGTCCCATTGTGTTCCCCGACCGCTCTCCAATATGGAAAGCGCCTTTTCCACTGGCATCCCTGACCGATAGGGTCGATCTGATGTCATGGCATCATAAGCATCGGCAATCGCCATGATTCTTCCGAATAACGGAATGTCGACCGCATGTAAGCGGTCCGGGTATCCTTTCCCATCGATTCGTTCGTGGTGCGATCGAACTCCGGCTAAAATCGGTTGAAGCGATGCAGGTAAATGAATTTGACTCAAAATATGGATGCCAATGGTCGGATGTTCTTGAATTTTTGAAAACTCTTCGTCTGTCAGCTTCCCTTCTTTTAGTAGGACGTCATCTCGAATTCCAATTTTCCCGATGTCATGTAGAAGTGCTGACTTATTGAGTAAATCGACTTGTGCATGCGGTAAGCCAATGGCGCGAGCAAGCTCAACGGAATACATCGCGACACGCTCCGAATGACCTGCTGTGTAGGGATCACGTGCATCGAGCGTTGCTGCGAATAAAATGAAGAGGCTGTCTAACAGCTGTGCGTTTTCTTGTTCACGAGCAGTTACCGTCTCAACCATTTGATTGAATCCCCCAATCAGTTGGGCGAACTCATCTAAGTACGGATTCTCGATTTTTTGAAGTTGTCCCGACTCCATCTGTTCGATGCCGGACGTCAAAAATCCAATCGGACGTTTGATGTTGTCATAGAGTAAGAAACTGCATAACACCGCAATTCCGACGATGATGACAAGAATCACGAGCGCCCAATTCCAATACGTATCCGTTCGAGTCGAAGTCGACAATTGGACACTCGACGCCAACATGAACAACATGATGGGAAAGATACCCGTAATGAGCATACTGATCAATAATTTAGTTCGGACACTAAATGATCGATACGTTGCATGAATAGGCAGATGATAAAGTTCGAGATGCCTTTCTTTCATGTATACAAGTAATGGCTCAACCGAGCGAACCGTCAAAAAATATTCAATCAAGGCATGTAGTACCGCAATCATGACGGCCCCGATTGCAGCCAAGCCGATCAAACGATAAGGTAAGTCAATCCACCCCATCTGAATAAAAACGGCGGTTAAACCAATTGACGGGATGGATAATCCAAACAAATGAGGACCTAAAATCCGTTGCACCGTTAAAATCGGGAATCGACTCGCTTGTTCGAATGCCGACGTCAATTCGTCAATCGATGGGGATTCGATCATAAAAAGCTGTCGTATCGGTCGAATGTGGCGACGGTATAAGAGTAGTTCTGAGAAAATCATAACTATCCCTGACCCCAACATGATGCCTAACAGTAGTAAAATCTCTCGAATGGACAGGTCAAGCGTTTGAAAAATAAAGACACCACCTACTCCAAAGACGGCCAAACCTGAGCCGATGATATAGTTCATCACGAGCGTCCGTTGAAAACGTTCAAACATTCCCCTCACCCCTACACTCTTTTCTTTTACTATCGACCAGATTTATGCTTGAGTTGAACACAAAAAAACGGATCTCCTTGTAGGAGACCCGTTCAAGCATCGATTATGGGCGTAACGGACCATCGTTATCATCAAGTGATCGATTGTCCTGATCCGGAGTGATGTTTTCATGGAACGGATTCGGTTCCGGTCCATCAACATGGTCAACTTTTGGATTTTGAACATCTCGCTTCAACTCGTGTTTCGATTGTTCCGCTTCATGTTTCGACTGCTCCACGCCTTGCTTCGCTTGTTGTTTTGCAGCTTCCGCTTCGCGGCTCATCTGTTCTTTCTCCTGCTCGAGACCTTCTTTTGAAACTTCCGTTTCATCAATGCGTCGCTCTGCCTTTTTCAAATAACGTGCAGCCGTCTCGCGACCACCAAGACCGAAAGCAAGACCGAAGGCAAGGGCAACAGCTCCAAGAATAAGAAGGAATGCTGTATTGACAATCATCGGTGCGATGCCGAGCTGACTAATTGCCATGAAGAAGACGAGTCCGAGAATCGCATACTTCGCTACGTAGCGAAGCGCACTCGGTTGTCCTGCTCCATCAACAAGCACACTTCCGACCAACCGCTCTGCCATGTTCGCCAACCAGACTCCGACTGCCAAGATGATGAGTGCTGCAATGACCATCGGCAAGTAAGCAAAGATGGCTGTTGCGAGAGATGCCATGAACTCAAGATTCGCGACTTGAAGCGCTTCGGATACGAAGAGTAAGATCACGATTACTTGGACAATGACACCGACCACTTGGGCAATTGACATCGAAGACGCACGTTCCCCGAAGCCCATTTTTTGAGCCAACGAGTTGACGCCAAGATTCTCAAGGAGCGATACAACGACCCCTTTCAACCATTTTGCAACGAACACCCCGACGAGGACGAGGACGATTGCAACGAGAATGTCTGGAATCATGACAAGGACATCATTGAGCATCGCAATCGCCGGTTCCGAGATCCCTCGAATATCGAGCGCCTCAAGCGCCGAAATCGTCACCGGAATCATGATGAAGATGAAGACGATTGTACCGATCGCTTTCGCAAGACTCGATCCTTTCACGTAATCAGATAGATGGAATCGCTCTGCCAAGCGATCTAGTCCTGCAGCTTCGAGGAATTTCGTCAAAATGTCGCGAACAATCTTCGCCACCACATACCCGATTGCGAAAATGAGCGCTGCTGCGACAAGTTTCGGAATGAACCCGAGGAAACTGTTCAATAAATCTTCGAATGGTCCGCTGACCCCACGAAGTCCAAGGGCGTCAAGTACAGCCGGTAATGCCAATAAGAGCACGAGATAGAAGACGATGTTCGCGACCGTGTCGACCCATTTCGTTTGGTTGACGCTTGTCGACTCTTGCCCCGTTTTTTCCATCAACTTGCTCAAATTCAAACGATGTCCCGCCATTTGAATCCCTTTTTTCAACAGGGTAGCGATGACCCAGGCAACGAGTAAAATCAAGCCGGCTTTGATGACACCGATAATCAATCCAGAGAATCCTTCATAAATCTGACTGAATGGTTCCGTAATGGCTGGAACGTTCATGAATTCAAAGATAATCAGGAATGCGAGGAGTAATACCCCAAAGAACACGACTTTTCCGATAATGCGTTCAGGGGTCCACTTTTCTCCTTTCTCCCCATCTTTTTGAATACCCACTCGCTCATCGAGTCGTGCCTTCTTCAATGCTTTACGTGTCACGTTTTCCAATACTTTCGCCAAGATATAACCGACTACGAGAATAACAATTGCCAGCAAAAGCTCTGGTAGCCATGACATGAACGTATTGAAGTTATACGTTGTGTTGTTCATCGAATCTTCCTCCTTTTTCACATGAAATGATTGTTTTTATTTAACAGTGCTATTTCATACATACCTATATTTCAAAATCATCAAACCTGAATTGTAAGTCAATTCGTTTACATGACTATTACGATTCATTGGAAATGGGTACGTTAGTTTAAGAGAGAAATCGTGCCAAATGAAGTCAAATATGATACGAATAACAAGAGACGTCATGTTAGGAGGAATTTAGGATGAATATCGCTTTAGTGGCTCACGACAAGAAGAAAGATGATTTAATCGTCCTCATTAAAACTTACACCCATATACTAAAGAAACATCAGTTGTTTGCGACCGGTACAACGGGTAAGCGAATCGCTGAAGCGACCGGCTTGCCTGTCCATTGCTTCCGATCCGGACCGCTTGGAGGGGACCAAGAAATCGGTGCTGCCGTCGCACGCGGGGAGATGGATATGATCATCTTTTTCAGAGACCCATTAACTGCCCAACCTCATGAACCGGATGTGAGCGCATTGATGCGTCTTTGTGACGTCTACTCCATCCCGCTTTCGACAAATATGGGTGGAAGCGAAATTTTGATTCGAAGTATCGAGCAAGGTGATTTCGAGTCACTTAAACTTTCTCATAACGACGAACCTCCGGCTTGACCATGACAAACCGAGAAAGGAGAGGAATCTCCCTGGAACCGAATATGATTCACGACCCGAACGTCCAACAGTTCTTTAACGACGTGCGCCAGCGCCTCATCGAACTACTTGGAAATGAGGCAGAAGCGGATCGCCATCTACTCGCACTTGCTGGATATATCCGGCATGCAGAGAAAAGTGGTCAGTCGCTCGAAAGTCTTTTAAACCAAGATCCTCAGGAATACGCTCGTTTCCTCATTGAACAACCCGAAACAAATGAAGAATATCGTCGACGCTATCACGTGTTGATTGATGCCTCGGATGAATTAAAACCTCATGAAAAAGCGCAAGCAAACCGGGAATTCGATTGGGCCGTCAATCAATTGGACGAAGCCAAGCTTTCGTTAAAAGAAATCGAAGTGCGCGACCTTGCCTTCCTCGCCTACACAAAGATTGAAGCACTCAAATCGTCTCGTACGATTTGGAACCGCTTCGGCTGGCTACTAGGTATGATTTTGGCATTTGCCTACGCCAACTTACTGCTCGTGATTGACGATGTCTTTAGCGGTCGACTATTCACCGCCCCCATGTCGACGTATCCAATTGATTATCTGGCCTTCCTGTTACCCGTCCTCGTGACCGGTGCTATCTTCGGCATATTGACCCGTTTTCGACATTACATCCAGACGCTCGGTCGGCGTATTGCATTCGCCTTGCTCATCGTTGTCGTCTACATCATGTCTATCTTTCTGATTCAACCGCTCTTAATGACAATTGGTTGGTCATTCATCATTCAGTTGACCCCACTCTACGCGCTCATTTTAATGGCGATCAGTGGCTTTATGGCCATCTGGACATTACTCGAGTTCGTCTGGAAGAGTACACGTTGTTCTCTCGGAGACGATACGCTCATGCTTTATTACTAACCACGCCACTCCTCTTAGGAGATGGCGTTTTTTGTTTCGATTATGGCGAGAACGGAAATTACTCCTATTGTGACGCTTGTTTTAGATTGGAAATTCTAAAGGGGGTATTCGATGTCAGAACGAAAAATGATTGGCCTGTTCCAGACAGAACAGGAAGTCATGCACAAAGTGGAAGAGCTGAAAGCTGCAGGGGAAGCTGAAAAAAATATGCATGTTGTCGCCAAGCGGGACGGGGAAATTTCTGCGTTACGTGATCACACGGATGTAAATGCCGAGTCCGGTATCCGTGACGTCAATTGGCTTGACCGTGTCAAAGCATTCCTACACGGAAGTGACCGCATTCGTGATGAGTTACGGAATATGGGGCTAAACGATGCCGAAGCGGAACAGTATTATGATGCAATCGATGAAGGACAAATTTTACTCTACATCGATCGACACTCGTACGACCGCTATCCGAACATGTATAAAAAAGACAGTGAGCTCGATCATGATAAAGGGGAAAAAGCGGATGGGATCGCCTTTGACGCGAAACCATTTAACGATCACGACGAGAATCCACGTGGTACAAAGGATGATCCGATTGTACGCGGTCATTCTGGATTAGAAGATCATCGCCGATTATAAGGAGGAACGACTATGAATGAGAAACGATTTATCAGCATGCACGACACGCAGGATGCAGCACTTGGGAAAATCGAGGAGTTGCGAGCGAAAGGTTATGAAGACTCACACATTTATGTCGTCACAAAACATGAAGACAACGTTTCGATTTTGAGACGTGATACAGATGTTCATACGGAAGCGACCCATCAAGCGAGCTGGTTCGATAAGGTTCGGGCGTTCCTCAGCGGTCATGAAGACGTGCACGCTGGTCTACGCAACATGGGACTGAGCGAAGAGGAAGTAAAACGTCACTATGACGATGTAGAAGCCGGGAAAATCCTCGTTTATGTGGATGAAGACTTTGAACGTCGTCATCAAGACGGGGTGACAGTCGATTCGAAACCATATCAAGACGCATCATCGACTCATCTCGGTAGTCATACTGACGATGGATTGGAAATCGACTCAAAACCTTATCGTGAGGCTCAGACCGTCGACCCAAGCCATCCCGTAGACCCGGAGCAAGATAAACTGGATAAAGAAACGAAGAATCCAGATCGCGAGGAAAAACTACGTGGTCTCGATGATCGTGCTTATCGAAATGACGTAGAAGATCCGGATAATATCCGACGTTTCTAACATAGTAACAAAGAGCCTGACGCACCCACGTCAGGCTCTTCTTACGTCAAACGATTCTTCGGTTCTTTCCCTTCGAGCACATTTGTGATGGCATCTCGATTCAATGCCATCATCGCCAGACGTGTCCGAATCGTTGCACTCCCGATATGCGGTAATGTCGTCACGTTCGGAAGCGTCAATAATGGATGACCGAGGTCGATTGGTTCTTTTGTGAATACGTCTAATCCCGCTCCCCAAATCTTCCTCGCTTTAAGTGCTTCATATAGCGCCTTTTCATCGATGATTTCTCCACGAGCCACATTGATGAAAATGGATGTTTCCTTCATCTTGGCAAACTCTTTAGCCCCGAGCATTCCCCGTGTCTCGTCCGTGAGCGGTGCGAGAACGACGACGAAATCGGATTGTGTCAATAGTTCATCGAGTTCCGCATAGGTGAAGCCATACATCGACTCCGACTCATGTCGCCGTGTCCGGTTGTGGTATAGAACTTCCATGTCAAATCCTCTTGCCCGACGTGCGACCGCTTCACCGATTCGCCCCATTCCGATGATACCCAATTTCGCTTGATAAAGGTCCATCCCGACGTAGCCCATCGGCAGCCAGGACTTCCACTCCCCGGCGCGCAAGTCACGTTCCGCCTCTCCGAGACGTCGTGCCGTCATCATCATGAGACCAAACGTCAAATCTGCTGTCGTTTCCGTCAAGACATCGGGTGTGTTGGTGACGATGACGCTATTCTCTTTCGCTGCGTTCAAATCGATATTGTTATATCCGACCGCCAAATTGGAGACGACCTCTAACTGTGTGGCACGCTCAAACACTTCACGGTCAATCGTGTCGCTGAGCATGGTCCAGAGCGCATGCGCAGATGACGCTTCTTCTAACAGCACCTCTCGCGGCACACTTTCCCCTTCATGCTTCCACATGCGCACATCGTATTGATCGCGAAGCGGTTCGACTGCCTCTTCTGGCAAGCGACGCGTAATATAGATTCGTTTTTTCATTTTTCTCCCCCTCTCTACACTTACTTGTAGTCTAACAAAGGGGAGGCGTTAAGAGGGTTAATCCGCCTTCGGTTTTTGCTTCAAATACTGTTCAAATAGCGATCCGAACTCTTGATTTAACAACTGTTCAATCGTTTTCGATGAATCCATAGCATTACGATAAGCGATTTCGTTAATTGCGAGTCCGATGGCCCACGTGATCCCTGATGCGACGGTCGCATTGATGACACCGGCCGCTGCGTTCGCTCCCGGGAAAAACTTCATGACGTTCAATAAGATCGTTTTCGATAACGTGCGACCGATTTGTGGAATGATGGTACTTCCAATGAGCGTCTTCAACAAATCATCACTCGCTTTGACACCCCAATAGCGAAATAGATGGACGCTCATCGTCACCTGAATCGGCGTCAATGCCACGGCATCAGCAAACGGGAGCGGAACCGCAGCAGCCGTTCCTGCGCTCGCGACATAGCCAGAGATGATTCGATTCGCCTTTTTACGCTTTAACTTGAGCATCGCTTCACTCTCTGCATGAATCTCCATCAAGAGCCCTTCCTGCAAGGAAGCATCTAGCTGTTCAACCGACCACGCAATCAGTCGTTCCCAATCCACATATTGACGCAACGCTTCATCGTTCAATATTTCCGAAGAAATGCTGACTTGGAAGATCGCTTCTTCCGGAAGGATTCCATTCAGTTCATTCCGTAATGCCGTCAGTTCCTCTAAATCGACCTGATCGATTTGTGTGAATAAGACAGCGACAGCGGTCGATTCACGTAGACGGCGAATCAAGGCCTTGTCGAGTGGTGTGACACGCTTTGTCGCAGCGTTGATGGTATACCAGACGAGATGAATTCGTTTGGATGCCTCTTGCCGCTTTGCGTTCTCCACAAACCCGATGACTTCCTCTTCGTAATGTTGTTGCCGCGCACTCCCGATCTCATATCCTTCGCTGTCGAACAAGGTGACTGCGATATCATCACTCGTATATTGATGAATTCCTCTTGTGACCGGTTCCCCGGCTGCTACTTTCGTCAAATCACGTCCAAACACGTAGTTCACAACAGAACTCTTTCCTGCTCCTGTTGCTCCCGCGATGAGGATGTTTGGTTTTTTGACATTGCCCCGTAGTCGCTCGAGCTCTGCCTTTAAATCATAATCTTTAAAATCAAATCGTTTCGTCGATTCCATTTACGTTTCCCCCTTATGAGTTGAGCGTGCGACCAAGCTGACCCATCTCGCGCTCAAAGCCGCGTCGAATCTCTTCTTCAATCGTTTGTCTTACAGATGCATATTGTTGCTCGATGGCCTTTTTAATCCCTCGCTCTGCCGTCCGACGCTTGAATGCCCAGTAGATGAAGTGCACTCCAGGAATCATTCCGAGAACCATCTTTCGAACTGTTTTTCCGAACGAGTAGTCAAATCCGAGCTCAACTCGTCTCGTTCTAAACAAAAGGTCTGCTTGCTCTCCGACTAGCGGGTATCGTTGCATGAGTTGGATATAATGACGCACCCCTTCTGCCATCGCCTCTTCCGTCGTCAAAGCGGCCTCTTCAAGCGTCTTTTCTAAATCTTTCTCTATTTTTCTAGCTTTCCAACTGATCATCGCTTGCGGGGTCAGCATCCGAATCGTCTCTGCAGAAGCGATACTCCGAATTCGCCAATCCTCTAACTCTTCAAGAAGATGATTCGTCAAGTTAATGGGAAGTTTTCGCTCGATGTCTTTCCATAGGTTCGTCCGATTCCGATTCCATACCTCTTCGTATCCTCTTACCGGGACGTGTTTTCCTGTGAGTAACTTCTTTTCGACACTGTTGACACGGATGATGTTCTCTTCTTCAATCGGTAGTGCACGTAACAATACCCGTTCCATCGCCTCTGCCTTTTGTACACTCATCGGGTCGTCTTCATTGTAGTTAGTCAATATTAGAGCGACGTTGCTCCCCCGCTCATATAAAGGTTTTAAAATCGCCTCGAGCTCATATGCCTCGACACGTCCTGACTGCACCGACAACAAGTAGTAAATTGTATGAAACCACTCCGCGATATCGAGCGCGCCTTCACGCTGATGGACGATGGATAAGATCGCTTGATGCCACTCTTCAGAGCGGTCTGCTTCGAGCCCCCACGTATCAAAAAAACGAAACAAGATACCCCGCTCTAAATCGTAATACTCATATTCGTGAAGTCCTTCTGCGGTGACCGGACTTCCAGCACGCGATTCGGCGACGTCATGTCCATATATATAGTTGATAAACGCACTCTTTCCGACACCGGTCTTTCCGGCAATCAAAATATTTGAGACGAGCCCTGTCCGATCCATACGTTTCCTCCCTCATTCGTTGTATAGTTCAATTATACCGAACGGACCATTTTCAAACGTCCATCGAAAGGATGATTCTCATGCTTCACCATGTTGAGCTTTACGTTTCAAACCTACACGACAGTATACGTGCCTGGGAATGGCTCCTCTGTGAACAACTTGATTACACGCTCTATCAATCTTGGCCAGAAGGACGGAGCTATCGATACCGTGAAACATATCTCGTGTTCGTTCAAACGGAAAAGACTCACCTTGCGCCACCGTATCACCGAAAAAAGACTGGTCTCAACCACTTGGCATTTCATGCGTCTTCCCTCGCACAATTAGAAGAAGTTCGGCAACAGCTCGCATCACACGGGTTTCGTGAATTGTACGCAGACCGCTTCCCCCACGCAGGAGGCCCAAACTATACAGCACTATTTTTTGAAGACCCGGACCGCATCAAAGTTGAACTCGTGGCAACGATGTGAACGGTTTCTTGAGAACTTCTTGAAAGTTTGTGAAAACAATTGCAAACTTCACATTGACCTCCTAGACTGAAAGGGTCTAAAGGAGGTCTTTTCATGGAAAAGCAAGTCGTCGATTATATGGAAGAAGCCGCATTTAAGAAATCATCATTGCTTCAACATTCATTTCCTCAATACATGTTGCGATCGATAATCGCTGGCTTTTTAATCGGAATTGGAGTCGTCTTCTCATTCACCGTCGGAAACATGTTCATCGATGTCCCCGGAACGATGCTGATTGCGGGCGCCAGTTTCTCAGTGGCACTCGTCTTCATCGTCTGGATGGGGGGAGAATTGTTTACGAGCAACACGATGTATCTCTACACTGGTGCAAAACGGGGACGTGTCGCTTGGTTCGACCTCGCAAAAATATGGGGACTCAGTTGGGTCGGTAACTTGATCGGTGCCGTCATGCTATCGCTTCTCGTCATCGGAGCTCACAGCATGGGTGACGTGTCGGGTGACCATTTGCTTGCTGTCGTCGCCGCGAAGAAAATCGGTGGAGACGCCCTTGCTATTTTCTTGAAAGGAATCTTATGTAACGTGCTCGTCTGTTTGGCCATCTTCATGCCACTCAAAACGAACAATGATGTCGCGAAGATTATGCTGACGATGCTTCCGGTCGTCGTATTTTTCGCCGCTGGATTCGAGCACTCGATTGCGAACATGGGCGTTTTCGCTCTCGCGCTCCACTATGTACCGTCGGACCTCGTCACCTTTAGCGGTGCCCTTTACAATCTATTCTTCGCCACACTCGGTAATATTGTCGGTGGTGCGTTGTTCGTTGCCGGAAGTTACTTGTATTTGAACAAATCGGAGACGGAACAAACCGTCAAGCCGATACGTCATCATGCATAAAAAGACAAGGACCCCGATTAGCAGGGTCCCTGTTTGTTGCATTTCACGAATTATGATTTTGAAGCGTCGGCTGCTGCTGCTTGAACAGTACCTTGTGCCACTTCGTCTTCTTCCACATCCCAGCACTCTGTATTCTCGATACCGAGTTTACGAGCCGAGAAGCGTGGGTTGAGACCTTGAGCTCGTTGCTCTTCGTAATCTTTAAGAACTTTGAAGGCAACGCCACCGAGCAATGTGATTGCCGCGATGTTGATCAATGTCATCCCTGCCATGAAGAGGTCAGCGAGGCTCCATACGAATCCAAGGCTTGCGACCGCTCCGATGAAGACGAATGCCATTGTCGCAAGACGGAATCCAAGAACTGCACCTTTGCTCTTCTTAATGAATTCGATGTTCGTTTCACCGTAGTAGTAGCTTCCTGCGATCGAGCTGAAGGCGAACAAGAAGACGCTGACAGCGATGAATGCTGGGGCAAGTGCTCCGATTTGTTCAGTCAATGCGTTTTGAAGAAGGACAATCCCTTCACCATTTCCAGCAGCGTAGCTGTCTGAGAGAAGGATGATCGCTGCAGTTGCTGTACATACGATCAACGTATCCAAGAATACACCGAGTGCTTGAAGGAAACCTTGTTTCGCAGGGTGCGATACTTCAGCAGCAGCTGCTGCGTTTGGTGCAGAACCCATACCTGCTTCGTTCGAGAAGAGTCCACGGCGTACACCCATTGAGATTGCAGCACCGATTGAACCACCGACTGCTTCGTTCAAACCAAATGCGCTTTGGAAAATCATAGCGAAGACGCCTGGAAGTTCAGCGAAGTTCACAACGACAACGTAGAGTGCGATAGCAAGGTAGAGAACAGCCATGACAGGTACGACGATTGCCGAGAAGTTCGCGACACGTTGTACACCACCAAAGATGACAAGGCCAGTAAGAACAACTAAGATTGCTCCGCCGATCGCTGCATCGATTCCAAATGCGTTATCGAATGCTGCAGCGATCGTGTTCGATTGAACAGAGTTGAAGATGAGTCCGAATGTGACAGCAATGAGAACCGCGAATACGATTCCAAGTGCACGGTTGTTTAAACCTTTTTCGATGTAGTAAGCCGGACCACCGCGGTACGCGACATCGTCTTTCACTTTGTATACTTGAGCGAGCGTGCTTTCAATCATGGCTGTCGCACCACCGAGAAGGGCGACGATCCACATCCAGAAGACCGCTCCTGGTCCACCAAGTGTGACCGCTACCGTGACCCCGGCAAGGTTACCTGTACCGATTCGAGTCGCGGCACCGATAAAGAATGATTTCATTGAAGAAATACTCTTCCCGTCTTTTGTAAGTGTAACGTCCGATTTATCTGTCACCGTACGTAACATTTCTTTTAAGTAACGGAACTGCATAAATCGTGTTCTGACCGTGAAGTAGATCCCGGCTCCGACGAGAACGGCGATCAATACGTACGACCATAAGATGTTGTTCAAAAAGTCGACGCTTCCTTGTAACATACCTTGAATCGCTTCCATGAATAAGTTCCTCCCTGTTGTGTGAATCTGAAGTTGAGAATTTTTTATGATGTCTTAGTTCTGAATTATACAAAGATTCTGACAATTATCAATAATTTTTTTATAGGTGATTTCACTCTTTTTTCACATCATCTGAGCCAGAGTCCTTATTTATAAGTACTTAAAGCGCTTACATAAAAATGTTTAGAAATATTAAATCATGATTATAATTCACAATAACGAAATGAATAATCAAAAAAACAGCCACTCTTTTCGAGTAGCTGCGAGTTTAAATACCAGTACGTTTCTTCTGGTTATTTGGTTTTTTCGTCAATTGGCTCGTCAACGGTTTCTGTTTTGTACCATGTAAACCCGTGGGAACCTTCGTTTGATTTTGCTTCTTCTCTGCCAGCTTTTGTTTCATCGCCTCTTGAAAAGATAGTTTTTTCTCACTCATCTTACTCACCTCCAGCTTCGATCACTTTCACACGACCGACCTGTCCATCGCTCAAACGCACTTTGATTCCGTGCGGATGACGTGGCGAGTTCGTCAATATATCTTGAACGACGCCTTTCGTCAACTTTCCGCTTCGTTGATCTTGTTTTAAAACGATTTGGACGTGGAGTCCTGGGCGAATGTCAGCACGTTTCGTTCCATCCATACCCGACACCCCTTTCCATTTAGTCAATCTCTATCATATGCTCTTTTCCCTCATTTGTCACAGCCTATTCCAGATGCCGATCTGTCGCATCGTTTCTGTCATGTAACTTTGATCGGTCTGAAGCGTCTTCTTAGGAAACGGATCATAAAATCGAACGCTGACCCCTCGATACGAAAAGATCACATCCATGACATGCCGTCCTTCCACATCACGGAGTGCGGCCGTCCCTTTCAACGAATGAAACGCCTTGGCGAACGCCTCTCCAAAATCGAGATACGCTTTCACGTAAATCGTAACGCGTCGCTCATCAATCATCAATTCCAACCGTTCGCGATCGGCACCACCAATGACCATGCGTACGACCTCGTTGTCATTGGAAAATTCAATCGTATGCATCCTCGTCCCACCCCTCATTCAAAAGAGGTACCCTCCTCAGAAGGTACCTCTCTATCATAAACGATATAACCGTGCTGCGAATGGTCGAAGCATAAACGTTTCCGTATCAATCGTTTCCGGGTCAATCTCATTCGTCATGACAAGCGTGGCGCCTGCAATTTCCGGAACGGTCACTTCTGCCGGATTGGCGGTCAAGTTGACGACAACGAAGAAGCGGTTGTTTTCAAATATACGCTCATAGACGAAAGCTTGCTTATGTTCAGGCAAGACGTCACGATAACGACCATACGTAAACGTCTCCTCAGCTCGACGAAGACGGATCATCTCCTTATAGAACGACAGGATCGAATGCTGGTCGTTTCGCTGTGCCTCGACGTTGAGCGTCTCATACTCTTCATGAATCGGCATCCACGGGGTCGTCGTCGAGAAACCAGCATGAGGTGAGGCATCCCACTGGATTGGTGTCCGGACGTTATCACGAGATGTCCCCCATACTTGTTGCATCGAGTCGATTTCACTCATCCCGTTCGCGATCCGTTCGAAGTACTCGTTTTTCGTCGCGACATCATCATAGTCATGAATGGATGGGAGCGGCACATTCTTCATCCCAATCTCTTGTCCTTGATAAATGAATGGTGTCCCGTGCATGAAGAAGTACATCATCCCAAGCGCCGTGGCACTTTCACGCCAATAATGATGCTCATCCCCGACGAGCGAGACCGCTCGCACCATGTCATGATTTTCAATGTATAACGCGTTCCACCCGGTTTCGCGTAATCCTTGTTGCCATTTATCGAAGATCCGTTTCAGCTCGACGACATCGAGCGGCGCAAGACGTGACCGTCGCATGATATCGACATGATCAAAGTGAAAGGCCATGTTCATCGCACCATTCTCAGGTCCCATCCATTGGTCGGCTTCTTCCGGCTCGATTCCGTTCGTCTCCCCAACGGTCATAATGTCGTATTTGGAAAACGTTTCTCGCTTCATCTCTTGTAGATATTCATGAATTCCGTCAATGTTCGAGTACATCGAAAAGGCCGTCACGATCGGCTTTCCGTCCGGAGAAGGTAGCATCGTCTCCATCGGCATCTTTTTAATATGACTGATCGCATCGACACGGAATCCGTCGACCCCTTTATCGAGCCACCAGTTGATCATGTCATAGACAGCCGTTCGAACGTCACGATTCTCCCAATTCAAATCGGGTTGTTTCTTCGAGAAGACGTGCAAGTAATATTGATCGGTCGGTTCGTCATATTCCCAAGCGGACCCACCAAAGATACTCGCCCAGTTGCTCGGTGGCATCCCATCTTTCCCATCTCGCCAAATATACCAATCTCGTTTCGGATTGTCTTTCGAGCTCTTCGATTCAAGGAACCATGGATGTTCGTCCGACGTATGGTTGACGACGAGGTCGAGCAACAGCTTCATCCCTCGTGCGTGCACCGCCTCTAGCAAGGCATCAAAATCCTCCATCGTCCCAAACTCATCCATAATGTCTTGATAGTCACTAATATCATATCCGTTATCATCGTTTGGCGATTTGTACATCGGACAAATCCAAATGACATCAATTCCAAGGTCTTCTAAGTAATCGAGCTTTTCAATGATTCCGCGAAGATCACCGATTCCATCCCCGTTCGAATCGTTGAAACTTCGTGGATAAATTTGATAGGCGATGGCCTCTTTCCACCATACACGACTGATCTCTGTTTGTTTCGTTTGGCTGAACAACGTCTCCATACGGCACCTTGCCTCCTACAATAAGGTATGATTCACATCTACCATAGCACTAGTGCAAGCGTTTGCAAAGAATCAGTCCACAAAAAAATGCAGTTTTTACACTGCATTTTGATGGCGCGCCCCAACCTGTTCACAGAAGGTCGTGATCAGCTTCGACAAATGCTTCCAATCATTGTCCATCGTCGCGACGTGATACGAGTTAGGAAGCACCGCGTATTCTTTTTTTCCTTGTAACTGATCGAACAACCAGATGGAGTCGGAAGGCGGTACTACGTTGTCGACAGCAGAATGGATGACATATGTCGGCACATCAACCGCTCCGACGTGCGGTCGCACCTCGTCAATCAGCGAAAGCAATTCCCGAATCGCTCTTGTAGGCACACGGTCATAGACAATCTCATATACGTCTTTTGCCAAGATGTCGGGCGCGTCTTCGTCGATAAATCGACACTCGGTGTCCGACGCATGACACGCATATCCTGGGACCGATAACGCGGCATTGATTGTCACAATCGCATCCGCCTTTCCTTCAAGGGCAGTCTTGAGTGCCAACGTCCCACCCATTGACTGACCGACGACGATGACCGTCTGACACGACTCGCGTAATCGCTCGATTCCTTTCGTCACACTTTTATACCAACATCGATGCGTGGAACATCGAAAGTCTTCCGGATGTGTCCCATGCCCTTTCAAGCGCGGGGCATACACCGTAAACCCTTGCTTCATCAACTCAATTCCGACGTCCTGTACACTTTGAGGTGTCCCGTTAAAGCCGTGACAAAGCAAAATACCGATTTCGTTTCCTTCATAATAAAACGCGCCTGCTCCAGGAATGACTGGGTAATTGACTGCTTTCATTAGCGCCTCCTTTAATTCCAACTTAACCGATACAATTAATTCGTATTAGAAGAGTGTAAGAGTTCTTAAGCTACTCGTCAAGTTCTTCCGACTACATTTACCTTGTAATCAAAATGTAATCATAACTTCGTGTTTAGTGGATTGAGTTCTGACGTCTGCTTGGTTATGTTTAACATGTAGTAAAAAAACTTGGGAAATGAACGTGTTGTTTTTGACAATACACGAATAATTTTTCAAGGGATTCGTCACAAGAAAAGTAATGTAAGCGCTATCATGTCGTTTTTTTGAAAAAGGAGGATATAAATTCACTTATTTATAACGACGCAAGTTGGGGAAATCGGATTAGACCATTACATCTAAGGGAGACTTACACATGGGGAAACCAACACAATCATTTAAGGCAGTCACTGGCCTCGCCTTATCAGCAGGACTCATCGTCAGCAGTATGACGCCGATTGCGGCAAACGTAAACGCCGAGACGTTGAACGCATCAGACCTCTTCATTTCAGAGTACGTAGAAGGATCGAGCAACAATAAAGCAATCGAGTTATTCAACGGAACGAACGCGACAATCGACCTTTCCGCTTACAAAATTGAACTGTATTCAAACGGAGGTACGACTGCCGGAAATACATTGAATTTGACGGGCACACTCGCACCAGGAGCTACATATGTCATTGTGAACGGCAGTGCGTCGGACACATTGAAAGCAAAATCGGATACGGTGAGTGCCGTGACGAACTTCAACGGGGATGACACGATCGTCTTGAAAAAAGGAGACACGGTTCTTGATGTCTTCGGTCAACTCGGCTTCGACCCAGGGACAAAATGGGGAACGACCGTTGCGACTGCTGACCAATCGCTCATCCGTAAAGACACGGTCACAAAGGGAGACAGTGATGGCAGTGATGCCTTCGACCCGGCTGTCGAATGGTCATCGACACCACAAGACACGTTCGACAATCTCGGGTTACATACGTTCCAAGGCGTCGAATACGGAGATGGCGGCACAACGGAGCCTCCTGCACCAATCACACCAATTTCAATTGCTGATGCACGAACAAAGGCAGAAAATGAGACGGTCACCGTAAAAGGAGTCGTCACGGCTAAATTAGCGAACACCATCTCCATTCAAGACGCAACAGGTGGTCTGTCTATCCGTCCGACATCTCTTGCCGTCAACGTCGGGGACGAGGTCGTTGTCACAGGGGTCGTCGGTTCGTACCGTGAGCTTCTTCAATTGAACAGCGCTGTCGTTGTTTCAAAACAAGCAGCAACACTTCCTACTGCCCAAGTCTTGACAGGGGAACAAATCAACGAGGACGTCGAATCCGAACTCGTTACCGTCAAAAATGTCACACTCACAGGTAGCGGTCAGAACTTGACGGCGACGGACGGAACGAAGGAGTTCGTCGTTCGCGACGAGCGAGGCATCCTTGATTTACAGACGGATGTGAACTATTCATCGATCACAGGAATCGTTCAACAGTTTGACGATACGTACCAAATCATCCCTCGTGACCCGGCGGACACGGTTATCGATACGTCCGTTCTTCGGCCGGCTGTCGCGAAACCAGGTGCCGGTACATTCGTTGGTCCACAAGACGTGACGCTCTCGACAACGACAGCAGACGCTGAGATTTTCTATACACTCGACGGCTCTGATCCAAAAGAGAATGGGCTTCGTTACGAAAACCCAATCCGCATTGAAAACTCGACGACATTGAAGACGGTCGTGAAAACGGGAGACACATTCAGCGCCGTCTCAACATTCTCTTATAAGATCACAGACAAGATTCGCATTCACGACATCCAAGGTGCGAACCATACGACTCCGATGAACGGACAGACGGTTGAAGGTGTCGAAGGAATCGTCACGTCTACGTTCGTCTCAAGTGGGACGACCTATTACTTCATCCAAACGCCTGATTCGGAAGCCGATGACGATGCACGGACATCTGAAGGGATTGTCCTTTACGGTGGACGTTCGATTGCCGGCATTCAAGTCGGTGACCTCGTCAAAGTGAACGGAAAAGTGAGCGAGTATGCGATCGAAGGATACAGCGACCGTCAACAGACAGATATGAAGATGACACAAATCGATACACGTAATGGAAAAGTTGAAGTCGTCGCGAATGGTGTCACCCTTCCGACTCCAATTACGATTGATGCCTCAAACCTTCCGACCGAGTTTATCGACAGCGACAACCTCGCCGTCTTCAATCCGGAGAAGGATGCCATCGACTTCTGGGAGAGCCTTGAAGGAATGCGTGTTCAAACGAACAAGTTGAAGTCGGTCGGACCACAAGAATACGGTGATTTGGTGACTGTTCTCGAGGATACGCCAACGGAGACGTACAATGGCGGCGTCTTATTGAAAAAGAACGATGCAAACCCGGAACGCATTCAGTTCCGTCTCGAACCGAACGCGGAAGCGCGTGAATTCGATGTCGCGACGGGCGACCGCTTCAATGGACCGATTGTCGGTGTTGTCGGCTATTCGTTCGGTAACTATAAGATTCAAGCCTCACTTGAAGACATGAAAGCTGCCTTCGTCAAAGGAGATGCGCAGCGTGAGAAGACATTCATCGAGGCAGAAGAAGATCAATTAACGATTGCATCGTATAACTTAGAGAACTTCTCGAACAACATCAAAGAAACATCAGATGAAAAGGCACTCAAACTGGCGAAAGCGTTCGTCAACGAATTGAACAGCCCTGACATCATCGGTGTGACGGAAGTACAAGACAACGATGGACAGGATAAAGGAGCAGGTTCTGCCGCTGACCAGAGCTATCAGCGCTTAATCGATAACATTGTCGCTGTCGGTGGGAAGACGTATAAATACGTCAACATCGACCCAGAGAACAACCAAGACGGAGGCGCCCCAGATGCCAACATCCGTGTCGGCTTCTTGTACGATCCTGAGCGCGTGTCATTGACGGAGGGAATTCCTGCTGGTGACGCGACGACGGCCGTCGGATACGCCGATGGGAAATTGACGCACAACCCGGGACGTATCGATCCGACGAACGAAGCGTTCGATCGTTCGCGTAAACCGTTAGCTGCTCAATTCGACTTCCAAGGCGAGAACGTCATCGTGATCGCGAACCATTGGAACTCGAAAGGTGGCGACACTGGTTTCTTTGGTTCACAACAACCGGTCGTACTCGGAAGTGAAGTGCAACGTAAGAAAATCGCACAAGTCGTCCACAACTTCGTGGCGGACGTGAAGACGAAGAATCCAGAAGCGAACGTCGTCGCACTCGGAGACTTCAATGATTTCGAATTCTCGGATGCGCTCCAAATCTTCAAAGGCGACTTGATGACGAACATGGTCGAGAAAGTTCCTGCTGTCGACCGCTACTCGTATGTGTATCAAGGGAACTCACAAGTACTCGATCATATCCTCGTCTCGAACCGCTTGGCCGCTTCTACGAAAATTGACATGATTCACGTCAACTCGGACTTCACTGAGATGTCAGGGCGTGCGAGTGACCATGATCCAGTACTTGCACAAATCGACTTCACACCGGAACCAGAAGTGGAATTGACGCGTTACACTGTAGAAAACCATAAAGCTGCTCGCCTCGTCCTTCAAGAGGATTACATCGGCGTGACAATCGGAAAAGGCACGAACTTCAAAAACGGCATCTTCGTTCGTGGCGTATACACGGAATTGACAGGAGAACCGTTGAAAAATGTCGTCGTTCAAGTGAAACCGAAAGAAGCCGGTGCCATCATCGACTTCAAAGGCGCGACGGTAAAAGAAGTAATCGTTGACGGGAAAAACCTTGCTGAGATTCGCGGGGCAAAAAACGTCCAACGCATCACATATACGAAAGGCGCTTCTCCTTCATCCATCATCATCAAGAAATAACATGTTGAACCGCAGACACATCGTCTGCGGTTTTTTGGTTTCACCTCTATTGAAGCGGGGATAAAGAGGAAGATACTGAATATCATGGAGGATGAGACCGATGGAATTGTATAACGGAGATTTATATTGGCCAACGACCGAATCAGAGGACGTCGTGTTAGAAAGACCTGACAAAAAAGAGCATTACGACGTACTCGTCATCGGAGCCGGTATGTCCGGAACGTTGACGGCTTATACGTTACAACGAGATGGCGTCGATTTTGCGGTGCTCGATGGGCGAAAAGTCGGTACCGGAAGCACATCAGCAAATACCGGTTTAATTCAATATTCAAATGACATCATGTTACATGAACTTGCAGAAAAAATTGGAGAAGCTGCTGCGGTACGCTTCTATCAATTATGTCTCGACGCGGTCGAATCGCTCGACCAGGTGGCGAAAGATGTCGATGCATCCGATATATATATTCGACGGGACAGCCTTTGTTTTGCGAGTGAAGAGGACGATGTTGCCAAATTGCAACGTGAGTATGAGATGCTAGCCAAACACGGTTTTGATGTGGAGTGGTTGGATCGTGAGGCACTACGTGAACGCTTCCCATTTGAAAAACCGGCGGCCCTCATCACAAAAGGCGATGCCGAGGTCAATCCGCTCACGCTCAGTCGTCAAATCATTCGCCATTTATCGAAACAACACGTCCCGATTTTTGAAAAGACGTCGGTGGATGAGGTCGTGTCTGATGGTGATGGATGGATTGTGTTCACCTCGAACGGGACATTTAAAGCGAATAAAGTCATCTTTGCGACAGGTTATGGGCCAGCTCCCCTACTCGACTCCCATCGGATCGATTTGAATCGGTCATACGCCATCGCAACGAATCCAATCGCCGAATTCAGCGAATGGGAAGGACGCGCGCTCATTTGGGAGACGAAACGACCATATCTCTATTTGCGCACGACTCCGGACGGGCGAATTATCGCGGGTGGGCTTGACGAAGACCAGGCCGAAACGCCGCACGATGAGGCGCTCATGAACAATCGGGCGGAACGAGTGAAAGAAAAAATCGCCGAGCTCTTCCCGATGTATGACCTAGAAGTCGATTATGCTTGGGTCGCCTTGTTTGGAGAGTCGGTGGACCAACTCCCGTTCATCGGGGAGCACCCGAATCGACCGAACTTGTTTTACTTGCTCGGATATGGGGGAAATGGGACCGTGTATAGCATGCTTGGCTCTCGTATTTTGAGTGCTCTCGTTCGTGGTCAGTCGCATCCCGATGCGGACCTCGTTCGTTTAGATCGAACGTAATCCCCGACATTTTGGGGATTGTTACATCATTGAAGGAGTGTTTTTGGATTGAAGAAAAAAAGAAAATCAAACAGGGTGTACCGACTACGTCGTCTTGCCGTATTCCTTGTCCCTCTCGGTTGCGCCTTCTGGTTTTGGCCACAGGAATCCGTCCCCACGACGCAGTTAAAGGCTGAACAAGCATCCATTTCCGAGGAAATATATACGATTGAAGAACGTACACCAATCGAACAAGACGGTGTCATTCGATATGAATACGACATCGTCGTACACGGGAACCCGAGTACGGATGAGCTTCAATCCGTCAGCCATGACGTCATCGATGACGTAAAACAGTCAGATCAGTTCCAGGCCGCCTTGTTACGATTTTATGATGATGCTGCCTATATCGGGACGGAACCGCCACTCGGTGAAGCCGTATTCGCTCCGGAAGGCGACTATGGACTCGCAGACTGGGTGGAACCCGGTCAAACAGACGACATGATGTTCGGTTGGCAACTTCGAGAAAAAGAATGGACGACCAAATTGACCGATACAGAGATTCAAATTTGGAGGTCATGGCAAGATCAATATACGAAGCAGAATCCTGACGATCCCGATGCGAAAGCGAAAGTGACGCGCATCATTGCCACTGAATACGAACTCGACCCTAAAGTGGTACAACAAATCGTATTGAAACAGCATGTATGGGCCGCATTATAAATGTTTGTGTGAAATCTCTCTTTTTTGAAAAAGAGGGATTTTTTTATTGGCGTTAGGGAACACCGATACAGTAGGTCAAATGGTGACTTACGACGGTCAGTCATACTTAAGGGAGGCAATCACATGGGGAACAAGAAAGAAGAGCAGTTAAAACAACATACGATTGATAACGAACAACAAGCTGGCTTGACGACAAATCAAGGTCTGAAGATGGCGGAAGACGAATTCTCGCTGAAAGCAGGACGTCGTGGTCCGACATTGATCGAGGATTTCCATTTCCGCGAGAAGATGACCCATTTCGACCATGAGCGGATTCCGGAGCGGATCGTCCATGCGCGCGGCGTAGGAGCACATGGAGAGTTCCAGGTGTATGAACCGCTCGCCGAGTTCACAAAAGCGAACTTTTTGAATGACCCTTCGAAGACGACACCCGTATTCGTCCGTTTCTCGACTGTCCAAGGCTCACGCGGGTCCGCGGATACGGTCCGTGACGTCCGTGGTTTTGCGACGAAGTTCTATACAGACGAAGGGAACTACGATTTAGTCGGAAACAACATCCCAGTCTTCTTTATCCAAGATGCCATCAAGTTCCCGGACCTCGTCCACGCTGTGAAGCCTGAGCCACATACGGAAGTGCCGCAAGGGGGAAGCGCGCACGATACGTTCTGGGATTTTGTCGGACAAAACCATGAAACGGCTCACATGGTCATGTGGGCGATGAGTGACCGGGGGATTCCACGTAGTCTACGCATGATGGAAGGGTTCGGGGTGCATACATTCCGTCTTGTAAATGCGGAAGGAAAAGCTCATTTCGTCAAGTTTCATTGGAAACCAAAGCTCGGGGTTCATTCACAAGTATGGGACGAAGCCCAAAAAGCAGTCGGGAAAAATGCTGACTTCCACCGTGTCGACCTTTATGAAGCAATCAATAAAGGCGACTATCCTGAATGGGAGCTCGGCCTGCAGCTGATCCCGGAAGAAGACGAGTTCAACTATGACTTCGACATCTTAGACCCGACCAAACTGTGGCCGGAAGAAGAGATTCCAGTGAAACTCGTCGGAAAGATGACACTTAATCGAAACGTCGACAACTTCTTCGCGGAAACCGAACAAGTCGCCTTCCACCCGGGTCATCTCGTCCCAGGAATCGACTTCTCGAACGATCCGCTCTTGCAAGGTCGTCTGTTCTCGTATACGGACACCCAACTGTCGCGTCTCGGTGGACCAAACTTCCACCAGATCCCAATCAACAAGCCCGTTTGTCCGTTCCACAACAACCAGCGGGACGGGATGCATCAAATGGCCGTTCACAAAGGTCAGACGAGCTACCATAAAAATGCGCTCAACAATAATCAGCCGGAACCTGTACCAGCCGATCAAGGTGGATTTGAGCACTATCAAGAGAAAATCGATGGTCATAAGATTCGGGGACGTAGTGACAGCTTCCTTGATTTCTATTCACAGGCGAAGCTCTTCTACAACAGCATGACCGATGTCGAAAAACAACACATCCAAGATGCCTGCAGTTTTGAGCTCGGAAAATGTGAGTCGGACATGGTGAAAGAGAACGCCGTCGATTTATTGAACCGCATCGATCGTCATCTCGCTGAAGTCGTCGCCGACAACTTAGGAGTACATGTGCCCGAAGAGAATAATGAGGTCCAGTCAGATAAGACGTCCCCTGCTCTCTCGATGGCGAACACAATCAAAAAGCCCGATACGAAGAGCGTCGCCCTTCTCCTTGCCGGTGACGTGGATGCGAATCAGGTGAAACAGTGGGTGCAGACGCTCGCCGATCACAACGTCAACTACAGCCTTGTCGGCAAGAAGGCGTATATGCTTGATGACCTGAAGGTGAAGGAGACGTACGATACGGTCGACTCGAGCCTTTTCGATGCCGCCTTCTTAGTGAGTGCCGCGACGACTGTCGAGGATGATGTGCTCGAATTTATCGAGAACACGTACAAGCACTATAAGCCGCTCGCCCTACACGTACACCATAAAGAGGCACTCGCCACATGTCGCGTGAAGCAAGACCAGCCTGGTGTCTTCACGTTTGACAAGCATAACCTCGATGGATTCAATGCGTTCATCGATGGGATTGCGACTGCCCGATTCTGGGACCGTGCCTAACGATGTCACTTGACTCGACTCGATTCCCGAGTCGAGTTTTTTCATGTCTGTCATTCACTGCATGCAGTGCATCATCTCGGACAATCCTAATTTGATTTGGTATACTCTTTTAGTTATGTTTATTAACTATTCGAATTTGAAGAAAAGGAGGCGTCACGTATGATGCAACAACCTATTCAAAAACTTTGGACGAGAGACTTTTTAATCATCTCGCTCATCAACTTCTTCCTGACGCTCATCTTTTTCTTATTGATGGTCACCATCGGGGTGCATGCCGTCGAGTCGTACGGGGCGACCACGAGTCAAGCAGGACTCGTCACTGGCATCTTCATCATCGGGACGCTGACCGGGCGCTTGTTCATCGGTCGACTGATTGATTCGATCGGTCGGAAGAAGACGCTTTATATCGGGCTCGTCTTTTTCACCGCCACGATTTTATTGTACTTCGTCCATTGGGGTGTCGGTTTCTTATTACTGACACGGTTCGTACACGGACTCGGGATGGGATTATCGAGTACGGCAACTGGAACCATCGTCGCGCAAGTCATTCCCGCGACTCGAAAAGGTGAAGGGATCGGTTACTACAGCATGAGTTCTACTCTGGCGACAGCCATCGGGCCCTTCGTCGGATTACTTCTCAGCCAACATACGAGCTTCACCGTCATCTTCGCTCTTTGCTTTGTGATCGGGGTCATCAATTTGGCGAGCACGTTCTTTGTGAATGTGCCTGAGGTCGACGCACCTGAAGTCGTACGTGGATTCTCTTTAAAATCGTTCGTCGAACCAAAAGCGCTACCGATCGCCTTGATTATCGGGATGGCCGCACTAAGCTACTCGAGTGTCTTGTCCTATATCAACTTCTACGCGAGTGAACTCGACTTGATCGAGGCGGCGAGCATCTTCTTCCTCGTCTATTCGGTCGCAGTCCTATTATCACGACCGATCACAGGAAAGTTGATGGACGCGCGCGGAGCGAACGTCGTCATGTATCCGGCAATCGCCATCTTCGCGATCGGTCTACTCGTGCTCAGTCAAGCGAATAGCGGTTGGATGCTTCTACTTGCCGGTGCGTTAATCGGATTAGGCTTCGGGAATATCCAATCCGGCACCCAAGCAATCGCTGTCAAGGCTTCTCCACCTCACCGAATGGGGATGGCGACATCGACCTTCTTCATCGCACTTGATGCCGGTCTAGGGTTCGGCCCCTATTTCATCGGGTTGTTGATTCCGTTGACAGGCTTCTCGACCCTTTATTTGATTCTTTCAGGCGTCGTTCTCTTTACCATTTTCTTGTATTACGTCATGAACGGACGAAACGAACAAAAACAACTGAACGAAGCGGCTTGACGGGATGTACGTACATCCCGTCTTTTTTTGAAAGTTCACACATTTGGTCGAATGATGCGGTAAGATAAAAATGACGTGTAAAAAATAGAATGAACGAAATGAGGGAGACGAGATGAAAGCTGACCAAACACTTCAATCCAACGCATCGATTTTACTACGGACGTTCGATAAAATTTCAGACTATGTGTTCTTTATGGAAGTCGATGGTTCAGCATATCGCTACGTCTTCGTAAATGAGCCTGGGAAACGGGCCATCAATTGGTCAGATGCGGATGTCGGGAAGACCATCGATGAGTTGGTCCCGATCGAGACCGCTAAACTTATTACGCAGTATTACGATGAAGCGATTCGTACAAAAAAGAGTGTCGTCTATGAAGACTACCGTCTTGCTGACTCCTTTTATACGGATACGGTCGAGGCGGATGATGTATTGACGCTCCCCCTTCATTATTTCGAGTCAGAAGTGACGCCGATTTTCAATGATGAGGGGAACTGTACCCATATCGTCTCCGTCGTTCGTGAAGTGACGGAACGGAAGCGTCGCGAACTCGAATTGTCGATCTTAAAAGATCATCACGAGTCGCTACGACGGTATTCTCCACATGGCATCTTTGTACTCGACCATCATTTGAACATCAAATCCGTCAACCCGGCCGTCACGGTCATCACGGGTCATACGGAACAGGATATGCTTCACCAGCCGTTCCTGCACTGGCTTCCCGAGAGTGAGCGGTCTCGGGTCAGGAAAGGGTTACAATTCTCGCTGTCTGGGATTCCACACAAGTATTCCATTTATGCTGAACATCAATCCGGGGAACGACTCGACTTAACCGTCCTCAACATTCCAATCGAGGTCGGCGGTAACATTACCGGCCTGTTTGCGATCATCATCGATTTGACGCCAGAGAAAAATGCCGAGCGTGCCACGGTCGAAAGCGAACGTCGTTACCGTCAATTGATTGAAACCATTCCGGAAGGCATCATTGTGCATCAGGAAGGACAGATTATATATGCGAACGTGATGGCACTCGCCACAATCGGAGAAACCTATCTAGAGAATGAATCGATTTTTTCATTCATCGCAGAAGAGTATCATCAGTCCACCCGTCAACGACTTGCCTCTCTCGAACTCGGAGGCCCCGTTCAAGATACGGAAATGGTCATCATGACACCGAGTGGAGACAAGCTCCAGATGGATATCAGTAGCCTTCTCATCGATTATGAGGGTGAAACGGCCGTCTTAACGATTTTGCGTGATGTCACGGAGAAACGTGAAATGGAACAAGCGTTAAGACAGAGTGAGTTACAATATCGATTGATCACAGAAAACATGAGTGACCTCGTCTGTATACTAGAACGGGATGGTACTGTTCGTTATGCTTCCCCTTCTCACCGTACCGTGCTCGGTTTTGCGGCCGGATATTACGAAGGGAAGAATACGCTCGACTATATCCATCCGGACGACATCCAGATCGTCCGGGAGCAGTTGAAAGAAATGAAGGAAGAAGACATCTCCTTGACCCTTGAGTTCCGTCATTTCCATGCTGACCAGCGCTGGATTTGGCTCGAAACGAAAATTCAGGCCATCTATGATGAATCCGGACTTCTCCTACACTATTTGACGGTTAGCCGAGAAATCATGCAGCGTAAAGCACTAGAGAAGCAACTGAAGCATTTGGCGTATCACGACACGCTGACCGACTTACCGAACCGTCGTTTCTTCCTCGCTTACCTCGAGGAAGCGATCGATCGAACCGAATTCGAGCAAGGTGAATTGGCCGTCCTCGCTCTTGATGTTGACCGATTCAAACAAATCAACGATACGTTCGGTCATGATGTGGGCGATGAACTCTTGCGACAACTCGCTCGTCGATTGACATCCGTGCTTCGCAAACAAGATATGATTGCCAGACTTGGCGGTGATGAGTTTGCCGTTCTCATTCGCTTCAACGATTCCTGTGCCCTACATCGGGTTGCAGAGAAAATCATTCAAGCACTACAGCGCCCATGGGAAATCGACCAACATACGTTCATTACGACTTCAAGTGTCGGGGGTGCTCGATTTGTAAAAGGGTTGTCGACCAAACAGTTACTAAAACGTGCCGATCTCGCTCTCTATGAAGCCAAAGCAGGTGGACGAAATCAATATGCACTCGCAAAGGACCACCAATAAGTGGTCCTTTTTTCACGTGAAACACCGAAAATAAATCCTAAATCCGAACATTAAACATCAATTGATTTAATTTTATTCATTTTTAAGATAAATTAATTGAATTATCCTTTGACTTTAAACTCTATTCACGTTATATTACCGAATGGGCGAAGTTTTTTATTGTTCAATACGTTAATGTTCGTGAATAGGGGTGCGATATATGGATAAAGTATTTGATTACGAAGATATTCAATTAATTCCTGCAAAATGTATTGTCGACAGTCGTTCGGAATGTGATCCGACCGTCGAGCTTGGTGGCTTCACGTTCCGATTACCAGTCGTTCCGGCTAACATGCAGACGATTATCGATGAAAAGGTCGCATTGATGCTGGCTAAGAACGGATATTTTTACATCATGCATCGCTTCAATCCAGAGACGCGCCTGGCGTTTATCCAAGACATGCATGAGCGTGGTTTGTATGCATCCATCAGTGTCGGCGTGAAGGAAGAAGAGTATGGGTTTATCGAAATGCTCAAATCGACCGGTCATACGCCAGAATTTATTACAATCGATATCGCTCACGGTCATTCGAATGCGGTTATCCGAATGATTCAGCATATCAAACACCATCTTCCTGGATCCTTCGTCATCGCGGGGAACGTCGGGACACCAGAGGCCGTTCGCGAATTAGAGCATGCCGGAGCGGATGCGACGAAGGTTGGAATCGGTCCTGGTAAAGTGTGTATCACGAAAATCAAAACAGGTTTTGGTACCGGGGGCTGGCAATTGGCTGCACTTCGCTGGTGTGCCAAAGCAGCGACGAAACCGATTATCGCGGATGGGGGCATCCGTACTCACGGTGACATCGCCAAATCGATTCGCTTCGGCGCTTCGATGGTCATGATTGGTTCATTGTTCGCCGGACACGATGAATCACCGGGGGAAACGTTCGAGCAAGACGGGAAACAATTGAAAGAGTATTTCGGTTCTGCTTCTGAGTTCCAAAAGGGTGAGCGAAAGAACGTCGAGGGGAAAAAGATGTTTGTCGAACACAAAGGGGCACTACAAGATACATTGACCGAGATGGAGCAAGACCTCCAATCGGCGATTTCTTACGCGGGTGGTGACAGTCTCGAGGCATTGCGGACCGTAGACTACGTCATGGTGAAAAATTCAATCTTCAATGGGGATAAAGTGTATTAAAAAGGCGACCTCGTGTCGCCTTTTATAATTGCTTCATCATCATATAGTAATCCGATCCCGGCGGATAGTCCGGTAGCACACCTATTACCGTGTAACCGAATCGCTCATAAAACGGTTTCGCTTGAAACGAGAACGTCGTCAATTTCACACGCGTCGCACCGAGCGACTTCGCTAACGCCTCCCCTTCTCTAAGCAATTGGCTACCGATGCCCTGACCATGAAAGTCTGCATCGACCCAAAGACGATCCAAATCGAACCATCCCCAATACACACTCCCATATAAGCCGGCGATTACCCGTCCTTCTTGCTCCACTTTCAACTGAATGGTCGGCACGTGCGCCTCGCGAATGTCACGATGGTAAATCGAACGAACGTTGTTATACTCACGTAATTGAGTGGTCAAAAACTGTTGGAACGTCTCGTCTTCCTCGTGAATCCGCGTGATAGTGTAAGTCATCTTCCCACCGTCCCGTTCACAAAAAACGTAATCAACTCGTTCTCTTTCTCGGTGATCTCCCGATTGACGAGTGAAGCATATGACTGCGTGATTTCATCAATATTTCCTGGGAAATCATTCGAAATGGTGGCGATTCGTCTTAATGCAAGGCAATCTTCTGCGAAGGATTCACGACTCACCATCTCACCGTGTGACCAGACAATCTGTTTAGCATCAAACGATTCCAATACATTCAACAACCGCAGGGTTTCTTCCGGAGTCATTCGCCATGTGGGAGAATAGATGTCTGCGTATAACGCGTCTCCTAAAAATAATACCCGTTCTTCTACGATGTAAAGGACAACCGCATCTTTTGCGTGGTCTCCTCCGACATGTCGTAACACGACGTGAACGCCACCGAGGTCGAGTGTCAGCGATTCTTGAAACGTCAGCGTAGGTAATACGATTTTGATATCGCGCGCGTCTCCATATTCTTCACGGATTGCTTCCGCGCAAAATGCGATTTCAATCCCTTCAGCCACCCGCTCATCGAGAGAGACATCATCCCAAGCATATGGGACAAGTTTTTCCATCCCCTGTTTGGTCGCTTCACTCGCAATGGAAACCATACCTTCAAGTGCAGGTAAACCGAAGATGTGATCCCAATGCCAATGCGTCAATGCGACCATCGACGGCGCACGGAGGCCTTGTTTTTCTAGCTGTTCTAAAAAGAATGAGGCGTGCGAAACGGAATTGCCCGCATCGATGAGTAGCGTATGCGTATCGCCGATAACGGCACCGAGAATCGGTCGGTCTGTACGGTCAACGGGTGTCATATACCAAAAACGTTCCGAATGTTTGATTAAGGTTTGCATGTACGAATCGACTCCTCCTCTAATAAATTCGTTAATTCTTCAAATGAATGCCGATTATCATTTTGAATCCGAGCGTGCCGAAGAGGTAATCGTTTCAACAGTTCAAGCTCACGTCGTTGGCGTTCCACTAAAATCTCAATCGTTCCGGCCATACCCTTATGCGCATGGTTCACACCATAGGCGCCGCTCGTATAATACTCGACAAAACCGCTTTGCCATCCCATCGGTCGTTCATCATATACAATCGGAAAGATGCGTGCAACGTCATCCAATGCCAAATAAACGACCATCGGATCAATCGGTTTCAGAATGTCTGCGACCTCTTGAACGTATGCTTCCATGTCCGCTAACGGAACATCTTGGGCAACCATTCCAATGGTGAAAGGATTTTGGAGCAACGCACATTCAAAGATGATGTCCTCTTCCCCCCTATCTAACTTTTGAGCATAACGCCGCCAGCGTTCGCACATGATTCGTGTGTGAAGGGCGAAAGGTAACTCGTAGACGTCCGTTCCGATCCGTTCTTCATCACCATCATAACGGACGAGCCACCCTTTTTCGATTTCATCGAGAATGCGACCGGTTGATGGTTTGTCCTCGACCCAATAGACATCATGCATATCCACGGGGTGTGACGCATCTACTTCCGAATAGAACTTGCCATTCCGTTTATCTCGCAGCCTCTCGGCAAATATAGACTTTCCGCTTCCTGGCAATCCTTCAATCAGCCATAATCTCCCCATACTTAAATCCCCTTGTCATCTGAGTATCCACCATATTGGAACCACTGGTCTCCTCCATTGTTCTTTGCAATATACATCGCGGCATCTGCTTGTTGAAGAACCGAATCGACGGTGTCGGTCGACTGGACCAGGGTGACGCCAACACTTGCCGTAAGATGAATGACTTCACCATTCGATGCATCTATTCCCTGGGAAATAACTTCATTGACCTGTTCAATCCCACTCAGTGGACCCGTTTGCACCAACATGAATTCATCGTCTGAAAAACGGTACACTTGACCACCAACATGCTGGACGAATTCATTTAATCGTTGTGCGATTTCAATTAACACTTCATCCCCTATCATGTGCCCATACTGATCGTTGATTCTTGTAAAATCGTCTAAATTGACGAGTATCAATGTAATCGATGGCGTCCGGTGCATCTTTTTGTATAAATCGGTCGTGAGCGTATGACGATTATACAGTTTAGTCAGCTGATCTTGTTTTGCGATTCGAATCATCTCGCGTTGTTTCCGTTCCTTTCGAATCCCGTTCTCCATCCATCGTGCAAGCAATCGTACCGTCCCTGTCAACTCTTGCAACGTTTCCTCGTCGAGATGATCATTCAAGTTGCCTTGCTCCGAGAGAAGAATGACCCAGCCAAACACTTGATGCGCATGCGTCAAAGGAAAACTGACTAGCCTCGTGAATTCGATACCGTCTACAATCAGATCACCTTCCTGAAGCGTTTGCGCGCCGACCGTTGTCAATTGATGTAGGGAATGCAGTTCTTCTTCCCCCCAAGTCAAACGAGAGACCCCATGCTCTACTAGAAGACGATGCGAAGGTTCAATCGAGAAGATGACCCCGTGGGAGTAACCGACCCATTCCAATAAAATTTCTTGAACCCGGGCCAATTGATCTTGGAACGGTACACGCAATGCCGTCGCTTCATACAATGCTTCGATTGATTGTTGTCGAGTGATTTGTCTTCTCGAGACTTCCGTGTGCTCGATCTCTGTCATGACCCAATGCGTAAACGATTCGAGCGCCTTCAAGTTTTCTTCTGAGAACGTTCTCGCCTGCCCATCCACTACGCAAAGTGTGCCGATGACGTGACCTTGCTTCGTCCGTAACGGTACACCTGCATAAAATCCGATTCGGTCAATCCAAGGACTGTCACTTTCAATCGCTGCTGCCGCAACATCTTCAATCACCAGCGGAGACTCTGATGTGACAACCCGATTACATAACGTCCATTCCCGTTTGAGGTGAGCGGATTCAAGCTCGATACCGACACACGATTTGAACCACTGTTGGTCTGTCGTCATGATCGAAATGAATGCGATTGGCATCTGAAAGGTTTGTGCGACCAATCGGGAGATCCGGTCAAATCGTTCCTCTTGTGGCGTATTTAAAATTTCCAATCGTAATATCGCTTTGAGTCGTTGCAATTCACGCTCATCTAGAGAAGGATGCAACAACTGCGCAGGCTGCTCCATCTTCGATAACATCATCTGATGGGAATACAAGATTCCGAGCGCCTCTTCTAACTCCGCGAGCGGCATCGGACGACTGAAGAAATACCCTTGAATCTCATCGCAGCCGAGCTGACGTAAGATCCGATATTGTTCTTCCGTCTCCACACCTTCAGCCGTCACCTCTAACTCTAGCTTTTTAGCCAACGAGACAATCAGTTTGACGATTTCATACTCTTTCATGCCGCTCTCCTGATCGAGTTGCGCGACGAACGACCGGTCGATCTTGATTCCATCAATCTCGAACAACTTCAAATAATTCAACGAGGAATAACTGACCCCAAAGTCATCAATCAACAGTCGAAATCCTTGTTGTTTGAGCGATTCGACCGTTTTGATCGCCGCTACCGGTTCATGCATCAACGTGTGCTCGGTCACCTCAAACTCAAATTGTTCTGGCACAAGACCGTACGATGCAATGATCGCAACCAGTTCATTCATATGGTGTTCATGAAATAAATTCGGTGAGACATTCACAGCCACGCGGCGCCCTTCAAACTGCTCAGGTTGTGACGACACATCCTGACATACCCGATTCATGACGAATCGTGTCACGTCTTCGATCAATAGTGACTGTTCAGCCACACGAATGAACGTTTCAGGTGAAACGAATCCGAGAACAGGACTCTCCCAGCGAATGAGCGCCTCAAAATGAATCGCACCATCCATCGACACTTTCGGTTGATACACCATGTATAACTCATCTAGCTTCAACGCTTTGACCAGTTCCGTTTCGATCATCATCTCATCGATGTAACGCTGCACGTACTCATCATGTTCATATAAACGAATCGTTTGATTTCCCGTCTGACGCGCTTCCAACAGAGCCGTGGAGGCGTTCATGATGACACGGTCGGCATCCGCTGTACCGGCACCAATCCCGATACAACTCGATAACGGGAATTCGGCCTCCGCCACTTGATACGAATGATCTGCAATCACGTCAAGCAAATGCTCGGCATACATGTATGCCAACCGGATTGGAGTATGAGGTAACACCGCGATAAAGTCTTCACCGTCTACTCGACCGATAATCGAACCTTTCGGAAGCGTATTCGCCAATTGACGTGTGATGTCTTTAATCAACTGATTCGAGCGCTCCACCCCTTGAAGCGACATCATCATCTTGAAACGGTTGATGTGAAGGCGCATGACGCTCGTCTCTTCCATATCATGTTGCTCGAACAATTGGTCGAGCTCCAATTTGACTTTCATCAGATTCGGCATACCGGTCAAATAGTCCATATGCTCGATACTCTTTAACAACTTGATTTCCGCCTCCTCGGATAAATCAGTTGTCAAACCGAGTACATAACGAACGAGTCCATCCTCATCTTCAATCGGTACAAGCATAGAAGAAGCGAATCGGGCCGTATTGGAGTCGATGTTCATTTGCGACATGAAGTAGACCGGCTCCCCTGTCTCAACGACCGCATCATAATGTTCAATCAATTCCTCGACCACTTCCGAGCGATACATCTCATGTAAATACCGCCCTTCTACATCACTTGGAAGCGAAGAGGCCACCTTCCCCTGTTCGCTCACATTTACGTAACGATAGCCTGCTTCTGTCACTTCCATTAGAAATACCATTCGATACAAGCGTGTGAACAGCTCGAATAGATAATATGGGTCGCCTTTCATCCGTTGCATCGTATCCCTCCACCCGTTCCTTTTTCTTATAGTGTAGTTGGTTTCGCTCAAACTATGGAGAAAACCTTTGAAAAAATGGGGAAACGTTTTTCTCTTATAAAAAAACACCCTCTCATACTTGAGAAGGTGCTCTTCAGGTTAAAGCAATTCATTCGCCAAGAGACGATAGACGTTCAGGCGATCTTCCTGCTTATGCTGGATGCTACAAATCATCGCCTCATCGAAACCATAGCGTTCCGATTCATCCCGTAACTGTTCCGCGATTTGTTTCGGCGTCCCTACGAGGTGGATGGCTCGGTTGTTGGCGATATGGATTTTATCGACCTCTGTGAGCGGATAGTCGTGGGCCGCTTCCGGACTCAACAGCTGTCTCAATTGACCACGCATCAAGAAGAGACGCGACAGATCAGAAGGTCGGGCCAAATATTCCGCCTCTTCTTCCGTCTCTGCCGTCGTGACCAAATACGTGACGCTGATGTCGGGTTTCTCCATAAAATCAGACGGCGTGAAATGGTGACGGTATGTGTCGAGCGTATCGGCACTCAATTGTCCGTTAAAGAACTGGGCAAACGAATAGCCGAGCCCCATCCGTCCGGCCTGCACGGCGCTGTTCCCACTCGAACCGAGTAACCACGCTTCTGGAAGCGTAACGCCTGTAGGTGCTGCTGGCGTGTTCTTATACCATCTCTCTTCAGGTGCCTCATCTTTAATCAATTGAAGCGTCGTATCGAGTTTCTCGTAAAGTCCATCCATCATCGGCTTCTGCCCTTGTGACATCGCATAGATCGCGTTCGCATCACCGCCTGGCGCACGTCCGACACCAAAGTCGATCCGTCCTGGAGCGAGCGCGCTGAGCGTCTTGAATACCTCTGCCATCTTGAGTGGCGAGTAGTGCATCATCATGATGCCGCCGGACCCGAGACGAATCTTGTTCGTCTTCGCTGCCAGATAAGCCGTGATGACCTCTGGAGCCGAGCTGGCGAACGACATGCCACCATGATGCTCCGCCATCCACATACGGTAATATCCTAACTCTTCTGCGACTTGTGCGAGCTCGACCGCGCTATTAAGCGCATGTTCTCCTGTATGACCCGACGTGACCGGCGCCTGGTCTAACACACTCAATCTCATCATGCATTCTCCTATCTCTATAATGAAGTTTCTAAATATCTTGAATTTGTTGGACTCGCCGTCATCATACTAAATGGTTTGATGGAATACGAATGTTTTGCCTAGTGTTTAACCTTGTATTTTTCAGAAAATTTCCGCATGTTGTTGATAGCACCTGGTCATATTTTCTATACTAAGAAAGAAATACGTTTCAATAACGGCTGGATGTGTAATGGGGATACATAGACAGCACAAACACTTCGGGGAAATGGGGAATGCATCATGAATGGTTCATCAACACCAGACGGAAAGAAACCTTCTTTTTCGAGTCGAGACTTCTTTAAGTTCTTGATTCCATCACTCATCGGGATCATGTTTTTCATCGTACCAATCTCATCAGAGGAAGGCTTCACGATTCCAGTCGCCTTCTTATCCAATCTGCTGATTGACTGGATTGGGGATTTCGTCCCGACACTCGCCGTCATCATGATGGGGATTTCGATTGTCGGCTCATTATTACTCTTTACGGCACGTCCTGCTTTTATGATGGAGCGACCATCCATCAACGCACTGTTTAGCGTGACACCGTTTTGGTTCGTCATGCGCGTGATCGGTTTCATCGCCGGGGTCATGACGCTACTCACACTCGGACCAGAGATGATCACGTCAGAATTTACAGGGGGCTTATTGCTCTTTGATTTGATTCCAATCTTATTTGCGACATTCTTCTTTGCCGGTATGTTGTTACCGCTCCTATTGAACTTCGGACTTCTCGAGTTCGTCGGGACGTTCTTGATGAAGATCATGCGTCCGCTCTTCCGCTTGCCAGGGCGCGCCTCACTTGACTCGCTCGCCTCATGGGTCGGGGATGCGACGATCGGAATTCTACTGACGACCAAACAGTATGAGGAAGGTTATTACACGAAACGGGAAGCGTCGATCATTGCGACGACATTCTCCGTCGTCTCCATCACCTTCACCATCGTCGTCTTACAGTATGTCGAACTCGACCAATACTTCTTGCCTTACTACGGGGCCATCGTTTTATCCGGACTAGTCGCCGCTCTCATCATGCCACGGATTTATCCATTATCTAAAAAGGCAGACACGGCTTATGAGAAGACCGAGCTCAAACCGGAAGAAGAAGTACCCGCGAACGTGTCACTCGGTAAGTGGGCGTTAATTCAGGCGTTACAAAAGTCACGTTCGAGTAAAAGTTTCCTAGAGACGCTCAAAGACGGCTTCAAGAACGTGCTCGATATGTGGATCGGCGTCCTCCCTGTCGTCATGGCAGTCGGGACGATTGCGGTCATCATCGCAGAATATACGCCGTTCTTCACTATCCTCGGAAAGCCGTTCGAACCGATTTTGATGCTCCTTCAAGTGCCTGAGGCATCGGAAGCCGCTCAAACGATGGTCGTCGGTTTCGCCGACATGTTCTTGCCGGCCGTTCTCGGAAGCGGCATCGAGAGTGAGTTGACACGGTTTGTCATCGCTACGTTGTCGGTTACCCAGCTCATCTATATGTCAGAAGTCGGGGGCTTGTTGCTCGGTTCAAAACTACCGATCTCATTCCTCGACCTCGTCTTGATTTTCTTGTTACGTACCTTCATCACCCTTCCGATCATCGTCGGCATCGCACATCTTGTGTTTTAACGAAAACGACGCCCTTTCTCTTTTATGAGATGGGGCGTCCTTTGTATACTAAAAGAAAAGGAGGAAGACCGAGATGGAGCACCCATTTGCAGGACAACTCGAGGTTGCGAACAACGGCTATGCCGGGATCATCGACCCGGAAGCTTATGTGAACGATCGTTATCACGGACGCTGGACATTAAAGCGCTCTGTACAGATTGAAGGCGTGCCCGTCTTGCTCCAACGTCAGTTCGAGAACGGCAAGAATAACTGTACGTTGACGTCGATCACCGCCATCTTCCGTTTCTATCGAGATCATGGGTATGCGAATATCCCAGATGATGTGACACAGATCCAAGAAGATGTGCGCGAGATCGCCTTCAGGCACCATTTCAAAGACGAGAAAGGGACACCGCCGACACAAATCGCCACCATCATCACGAAACTGTGGAAGCGATACGGGTACGACGGTCGAGGCAGTTCCCGCTATCTTTGGAAATGGTCGACGTTTGAGCGTGAGCTGAAAGCAGGACGCCCGTTTGTGTTGAATATGGCGAACGGCTTTTATAAAAATCATTCCGTCACGGGAGTCGGCTACTTGCAGTTTGAAAAACGGGGGTTCCCGGACGTCATCTTGTTAGCCGTGCTCGATAATCGTTCGAAGGACGTGCGCTACATCGACTTCAACGAATTCAACTTTTGGGGAAGCATCACACGCATCCATCCGCCAGCCACTCGTCCATAATCGTGTCAATCGCTTCTCCGATTTTTAAAAGGTGCTCGCGCTTCGCATATGACCCGTAATGTAGCCCGTTTGAATCACGGCCATTCCCGAGCCCAACGAACACTTCTGAAGGCTTCATATGGAGGCCGATCATCGGGATACCCGAATCATGGCGTCCGATTTCATAGGTGACGGCGGGATATGCAGACAGTCTTCCGATTGTTGAAAAACCGTTCAAGGCACGACAGTTATCCCGTCCGAGCACGATGATACGGATCGGTTTGATGTACGCAATCGTCCGCTCCAACAGTTCGATTGAGGTCGGATGTTCCATCCAGTGGCGCCCCGTCCTCATCTTCCCCATCTGTTCATATGTCGCAAACTTGAAAAAATCAACGTGGATGACAGCTGCCGGATGATCATAGAACGAACGCCCCATCCCGTTGAGGAGTGCCTCGAGTTTGGCGCCATGCGGTTTCCCGAACCAGTTCGTCGTCGCGCGATTCGACTCGAAATAGACCGATGCCCGTTCGAGCGTTTGTTGCAGCGCCTCTTCATTTCCGAGGTAATCGTCAAACGAGAGTATGTTCCGCCAATAGAACTTTTGGTGTTGCCCCGTTCTCGGTGTCCCGTCACGATGTAAAAACTCGCCGCGAGACGGATTCGTCCCGATGGTCAGCCATTGATCCGGACCAGGTCGACCGTACCAAAGGACAGGTGATGCCTCTTGAATCAATTCTTTCCCGAACGTTGTGTCGCACAGTGCTTGTTGAAATCGGATTGCGTCTTGTAACAGTCGTACTGCCTCCATGTCATCCCTCCTCTCCCGTTCGTTTCCCGCTTTCGAGAGTTTATAAAATGCGTTATAGTGAGAGGACGAAGCCAAACAAAGGACGTGTACACATGCGCATCAATAAATTCATCAGTGAATCAGGCAAGGCGTCCCGTCGCCAAGCCGACCGTCTCGTCGAAGAGGGACGCGTCACCATCAATGGGAAGAAAGCAAAAATCGGCGACCAGGTCAAACCGGGCGATGAAGTCCTCGTCAACGGTTCTGTCGCACGGGTTGCCCGAAACAACGTCTACATCGCCGTCCATAAGCCGGTCGGGATCACGAGTACGACAGAGAAAAAAGTAAAAGGGAACTTGGTCGACATGGTCAACCACCCGCTCCGCATCTTCAACATCGGTCGTCTTGATAAAGACTCGGAAGGTCTCATCCTCATGACGAATGACGGCGATATCGTCAACGAGATTCTCCGTGCCGAAGGCGAGCACGAGAAAGAATACATCGTCTCGGTTGATAAGCCAATCACACCAGAGTTCGTCGAGCAGATGGAAGCCGGTGTCAAAATCCTTGGCCAGAAGACACTTCCGTGTAAAGTCCGTCCGCTTTCAAAGTTCGATTTCAACATTACCCTCACGCAAGGACTCAACCGCCAAATCCGTCGGATGTGTGAGGCGCTCGGATACGAAGTATTCCGCCTCCAACGTGTTCGTGTCATGAACATCACGCTCGGGAAACTGCCGCCTGGACAATGGCGCGATCTTTCGAAAAAAGAGCGTGAGCAGCTGTTCCGCGAATTGAATTACGAACCGAAAGAATGGTACTAAAAAGCAGCCTGAGTCGTCTCAGGCTGCTTTATTCTGGTCGAAGTGATGAGACATGGTCGGTCTCACGACGAACGAAACGTTTGAGTTGAGCGCTCAAGTCGTCCAGCTGTCCCATCGTCGTCCTCATTCTACATTTCATATGAACATGGTCAAATGAGTCAAACTGCCATTCATCATGAATGAAAATATCGATTTGGATGGTCCCAATCCGGTCAATCAACGTGAAAGTTAGATTGACTTGCAAATCATCCGAACCCTCTTCTTCATCGACTAGTCTCCATGTGATTGGTTCTTTGCCCCACGCTTGATTGAATTGATTGATCTTTTGATGAAGATCTTCAAGACTCGCATCATCTAAATAAATCAACTGATTGCTGGTGCAGGCAGAAGACCGAAGTTGAAGCTGAACTTGATAAAACAGCTCCGTTTCATCCATCCAAATCCGTTCCATCTCAAACTGAGTGTCCATCTCACTATACCAACTTTCATAGTTAACTAAATAAAATCAATTTCCTTTTTCGGCTCATTTGGCACTGTTCTACACTTGTCATCTCACTCTTTCATGTCGACTATATCATGTCAATTTGATGAATCACTTAAACTCTTTACACAAAACGGGAATATAAATAATACAGATGATTTTAAAATGAAAAGAGGTGAATCCTCATGAATGGTGCAATCTTTCCACATACTTCAATCGGAAATGGAGTTAATCGGAATCTTAGAGTAATTAAAAAAGTAGGGCCTCCATAGAGACCCTACTTTTACTTCGCCGTCACGCCACCATCTACCGGAAGTTCGATCCCGCTAATATGATTCGCCTCGTCTGATGCAAGGAATAGGACGGCTGCTGCCACCTCATCCGCTTGTCCGAGATTCGGCAAAGCGATTTGATTCAAGAAATGTTGTTTATAGTCTGGATGCTCCATATGTGGCGCACTCATCGGTGTCACGATATACCCAGGATGCACCGAGTTGACCCGAATATTTTGCTTCCCGTAATCGACGGCCGCTGCTTTTGTGAGAGAACGGACAGCACCTTTTGAGGCCGTGTATGCCCCGGCACCTGCCATACCGGTCAGTGCTGAGATGGAGGAAATGTTGACGATCGACCCTCCGCCATTCTCTGTCATGAGCGGAATCGCATACTGTGTCCCTAACATGACCCCATCGATGTTGATGCGATACGTGCGCGCCCAGTCCTCTTCTGTCTGTTCCAAGAACGGTTTCGCGAGTGCGATTCCGGCATTATTGATGAGGATATCCAATTTGCCACACGTCGCTTCGACTTCTGCAAACACGTCTTCCCAGCTCGAGCGTGATGTCACGTCATGTTTCACCGCGATGGCTTCCCCACCTTGCGCCCGAATCGACTCGACTACATTGTTTACTCCTTGTTCATTGATGTCTGTCGCGACGACTGTTGCCCCTTCTTTGGCGAATAGACGTGCCGTTGACTCTCCCATACCGCTTCCTGCCCCTGTGATGACCGCTACTTTCCCCTGTAAACGCATTGTCCCAGCTCCATTCATTAAATTATGATAGTCTAACTATCATAATCATAATTGGATATGACATTAATCTCAACGAAACTGCTCGAAGACGATATACTAAGGACAGACAATGAGGTGATCGAATTGAGTAAACGACAACAAAACAAAGAGGAACGAGTTCAACTGATTATCCAAGAGGCAGAACGCTTATTTATAGAGAATGGCTTTGAGAAGGTTCAGATGCAGGACATCGCGGACGCTGCAGGAATTGGGGTGGCGACACTGTTTCGCTACTTCCCGAAGAAAGATCAATTGATCGTCGCGGCAGCCGTCAAAAATCTACAGCCGACACTCGAGCGATTTGAACAGTTTGTAAATGAGGAAGGCAACGCCTATGAACGGCTCAAGATCATCTTGAACCACTTTTTCGAGATGCAGTTGGAGCGGACGAACCATGCCCGTTTCCGAGAGGCATTCGAGAGCTATGCATCGCTCGTCGCCTCACCTCTTCCTGGAATCGAGACATACATCGACGTTCAACGACAGATCATGCAGACACTCGAACCCTTGATCGAAGATGGGAAACGAGACGGTTCATTCCGCTCGGATATCGATGTGAAGGTGACCGTCGTCACAATCATCAATACGTTCGGGACATTCGGCAACAACATCATGTTGAAGTCGCACATCAGTTATTTAGAGGACGATATCGAACCGGCCGTACAATTGCGTGCTTTAAAAGAGATGTTCCTCGCATCCATTCGAGCATAAGAAAAGCCTCCCTTCGCTTGAAGGGAGGCTAGTTGTATACATAAAAAATGAGCACCTCTCACTAGAGGTGCTCTCGAAAGTCTACCGCGACGGACCACGCTCCACAACGTGCTCCTCAAGGGAATGTCCGCCGTCTTACATAGACCAGCTCATCGCATGTACTCAACTATATGCGAAACCTACGTCCTCGTCAATCTTTTCTTCAATCTCGGTTGACATCTTCCTAAAAATTAGGATAATCAATAGTGTTAGCACTCCTATATACAGAGTGCCAAAATATAGACATCAAAAGGAGAACGATCATGACAAAGAAACAGTTTCAAACGGAATCGAAACGAATTTTAGAGTTGATGGTCCACTCAATTTATACACATAAGGACATCTTCCTGCGTGAGCTCATCTCGAACGCGAGTGATGCCATCGACAAGATGTATTATCGTGCCCTCTCAGACGAAAGCATCGAGTTCAACAAAGACGATTACTTCATCAAAATTGAACTCGACAAAGAAGCACGGACGATCACGATTCGCGATACAGGGATTGGGATGACAGAAGAAGAACTCGAAACAAACCTCGGAATCATCGCAAAGAGCGGTTCACTCGCCATGAAACAGGCGACGAAGATGGAAGAAGACCATAACCTCATCGGTCAATTCGGGGTCGGGTTCTATTCCGCGTTCATGGTCGCTGACCGTGTGACCGTGCGGACTCGCTCGATTGACAGTGATCAAGGATACGTATGGGAGTCAGAAGGCACAGACGGCTATTCGATCGAGCCGACAGACAAAGCGGACATCGGTACAGAAATTACGCTCCACTTGAAGGCAGACACAGAAGATGATGTGTATTCGTCATTCCTTGAAGAATACGAGATTCGCTCACTCATCAAGAAGCATTCGGACTTCATCCGTTACCCGATCAAACTCGATGTGACGAAACATCGTCAAAAAGAGGACTCAGAAGAGTATGAGGATTACAAGGAAGAAGAGACCGTCAACAGCATGGTGCCGATTTGGCGGAAGCGTAAGAGCGAGTTGACTGACGAAGATTACAAGGCGTTCTATCACGAGAAACGCTACGGCTTTGATGAGCCACTCAAGCACCTTCACTTGAACGTCGACGGGACGATTCGTTATCAATCAATCCTCTACATCCCGTCAACGGTTCCGTTCGACTATTACACGAAAGAATTCGAGAAAGGGCTCGAGCTCTACTCGAACGGCGTGTTGATCATGGAGAAGTCACCCGACCTCTTGCCGGATTACTTCGGCTTCGTCAAAGGGATGGTCGACTCAGAAGACCTCTCCCTCAACATTTCCCGTGAAATGTTACAGCAGGACCGCCAACTTCGCGTGATCGCCAAAAACGTGAAGTCGAAAATCAAAGGCATGCTTGAGAAGATGCTCCAAAACGAGCGTGAGGACTATGAGAAGTTCTATGAGTCGTTCGGTCGCCAATTGAAGTTCGGCGTGTATGACCAGTTCGGCGCAGCCAAAGACGAACTGAAAGACTTGATTCTTTTCCATTCTTCTTACGAGAAGAAACTTGTATCGCTCAAAGAGTACGTCGAGCGGATGAAAGAAGATCAGAAGTATATCTACTATGCGACAGGCGAATCGATTCATCGCATCGACCTCTTGCCACAAGCAGAGCGCTTGAAAGAGGAAGGATATGAAATCCTCTACTTCACAGAAGAGATTGACGAGTTCGCCATCAAGATGCTTCAGTCGTATGACGACAAAGAGTTCAAATCGATTGCGAGCGGCGACCTCGGTCTCGATGACGCGGAAGCGAAATCGCTCAACGAAGACAACCAAGACTTATTCGCCTTCATGAAAGAAGAGCTCGGAGACCGCGTCAAAGAAGTGCGTGCCTCAACACGACTAAAATCACATCCAGTCTGCTTGACGGTCGCGGGTGACGTCTCAATCGAGATGGAGAAGATTTTGAACGCGATGCCAAACGGCGGTGGTATGAAAGCGGAGAAAGTACTCGAAGTGAACGCCGACCACGCCATCTTCCAGACACTCCAACGTGTGTATAAAGAAGATGAAGCGAAAGCGAAACAATATACAGACCTCTTGTATCAACAAGCCCTCCTCATTGAAGGGTTACCGATTGAAGATCCGGTAGCGTATTCGAATGCGGTGTGTGCGTTGATGGCGGAGTGACGGTGAAGGCAGAGGGAGTCCTCTGTCTTTTTCGTTTTTAATAAAAAAGCATGCTACACTCTATTTAAAAGAAAAACCTGGAAATGAGGTGCTTTATGCTGTTCGAAAAAAACAAAGTGTATAGACGTTCCTTCATCCATGATCAATATGGCGGAAGCCGTCAACGAGGAATCAGTACACCTAACAAACATAAACTTATTTTTATTTTTGATAGTGGAATGGATCAAGAATTTGGATATAAGAATGGCTGGAGCGAAGAAGATGGTTTGTTCTACTATAGTGGCGAAGGACAAGAAGGAAATCAAACCTTCTCCTTCGGTAACAAGGCGCTTCTCCATCACATCGAAAATGGTGAGGATGTTTATCTATTTGAATCTCTCGGAAAAGGAAATTATCGTTTCGTAGACCAACTTGTTTTGATTGGCTATGATATTCAATTTGGAATCGACAAACATCAAAATCAGCGAGAAGTCATCGTTTTTGCTTTCGAACCTCTCCACGTCGTACAGGAAGAATCTCACGAATATGCAACAACTATGAGGGACAAATCAATTGTGGAACTCGAACGAATTGCCAATCGTGACCCTAAGCGTGCGACTGGATTAAGCATGTCGATTCGAAAGCGCCAAGTGAGGGAACAGACAGCGGCTTTATATTATTATGTGCTTGCGAGAGCAAATAATCACTGCGAAGCATGCGGTCAAGCCGCACCATTTGATACTGAACAAGGGCCTTATTTAGAACTTTACTCATTATATAAAGAATCCGATGAGGGATTGGCTCTCCCTGAACAAGTAATAGCTACTTGCCCTAACTGTCATGCTCGACTTCGGAAAAGTAAAGACCGTGCTTTGTATCGAGAAAAAATCATACAGCAAATTCTTCAACCTTAATCGCTACTTGTGATTAAGGTTGTTTTATTGATGTAATTGATAATCCTCCAATTTCCGACGAGAAAATGTATAACCCTTTCCAAAATATTATCAACTATACTCATGATTTTTATTTTTCAAAATAAGAAAATAGCGAGAAAAATACCGATCGTTATGTAATCGTTTTCTTTGCTTTTATTAAGCCAAATACAGACAATCTTTTGATACACCTTATATTTTCAAAGCATGCAAACGCCTTGACAATTTCAGCTCGTTATATGAAGTTAGTATTACATTATAATTATTCTAGTCGAGATAGAAACGCTAGAGTAAAAAAACAAGGAGGACATAACCCATGTCATTAATCGGCAAAGAAGTACTACCATTCAAAGCACAAGCATTCCAAACAGGTGAATTCCTCGAAGTTACAGAGAACGACCTCAAAGGCAAATGGAGCGTTGTCTGCTTCTACCCAGCTGACTTCACATTCGTCTGCCCAACTGAACTTGAAGACCTTCAAAACGAGTACGCTACACTTAAAAACCTCGGTGTAGAAGTATACTCTGTCTCAACAGACACACACTTCACACATAAAGCTTGGCACGAAACATCTGAGAAAATCGGAAAAATCGAGTACATCATGATCGGTGACCCATCACACGTCATCTCACGCAACTTCGATGTCTTAAACGAAGAAGACGGCCTCGCAGACCGTGGTACGTTCATCATCGACCCAGATGGTGTCATCCAAACTGTCGAGATCAACGCTGGCGGCATCGGCCGTGACGCGAGCACGCTCGTCAACAAAGTCAAAGCAGCACAATACGTACGCAACAATCCAGGCGAAGTCTGCCCAGCGAAATGGGAAGAGGGTTCTGAAACACTCCGCCCAAGCCTTGACCTCGTCGGTAAATTGTAAGGAGCGATTGCATGTTAGAAGCAGCGATTAAACAACAGCTCGACCAATATCTCCAGCTCATGGAGGGCGATGTCGTCCTCCGTGTGAGCGCTGGGGAAGACAAAGTCTCAAACGAGATGCTCGAGCTCGTCAACGAACTCGCCAGCATGTCATCACGCATCTCGGTCGAACGCGCGACACTCGAGCGTACACCGAGCTTCAGCGTGAATCGTCCATCCGAAGAGACAGGAATCGTCTTCGCGGGGATTCCACTCGGACATGAGTTCACATCACTTGTCCTCGCCCTCCTCCAAGTGAGCGGGCGCGCGCCGAAAGTCGATGCGGATACAATCAAACAAATTCAAAATATCGAAGGCACATATCACTTCGAGTCGTACATCAGTCTCAGCTGCCACAACTGTCCTGACGTCGTGCAAGCGCTAAACGTCATGAGCGTCCTTAACCCGAACATCACGCACACGATGATTGACGGAGCCGCGTTCAAGGATGAAGTGGAAGCAAAAGAGATCATGGCTGTCCCGACAGTCTTCTTGAACGGCGAATCGTTCGGTAACGGTCGGATGTCACTCGAAGAGATTTTGGCGAAACTCGGTACAGGTCCTGACGCTTCTGCGTTTTCGGACAAAGACCCGTATGACGTCCTCGTCGTCGGTGGGGGTCCAGCGGGTGCGAGCGCAGCCGTATACGCGGCTCGTAAAGGAATCCGTACCGGAATCATCGCAGAGCGCTTCGGCGGCCAAGTGATGGACACGATGGGGATCGAGAACTTCATCGGTACTGCTTATACAGAAGGTCCAAAGCTCGTCGCAAGTCTAGAAGAGCACGTCAAAGAGTACGGCATCGATGTCATGAACCTTCAACGCGCGAAGCGTCTTGAGAAAAAGGACCTCGTCGAGATCGAACTCGAGAACGGTGCTGTCTTGAAGAGTAAGAGTGTCATCCTCTCGACCGGTGCACGCTGGCGTAACGTCAACGTCCCAGGTGAGGCGGAGTTCAAAAACAAAGGGGTCGCTTACTGCCCGCACTGTGACGGTCCTCTCTTCGAAGGGAAACGTGTCGCGGTCATCGGTGGCGGTAACTCTGGGATCGAAGCGGCCATCGACCTCGCAGGAATCGTCAAGCACGTAACGGTCCTCGAATTCGCTCCTGAACTTAAAGCTGACCAAGTGCTACAAGATCGTCTTCACAGCCTCCCGAACGTGACTGTCATCACGAACGCTCAGACGACAGAAATCACGGGTACGGACAAAGTGAACGGCATCTCGTATGTGTCTCGTGAGACGAACGAGTCACATCATGTCGAACTTGAAGGCGTCTTCGTCCAAATCGGTCTCGTCCCGAACACGGACTGGCTCGACTCGGTCGAACGCAACAACTTCGGGGAAATCGTCGTCGACCGTCACGGCGCGACGAACGTCCCAGGTGTGTTCGCGGCAGGAGACTGCACGAACAGCGCCTACAAACAAATCATCATCTCGATGGGTTCTGGTGCAACAGCCGCACTCGGCGCCTTCGACTACATGATTCGCAACTAACAAAAAGACTCGCCCTCTATCATGAGAGCGAGTCTTTTTTATAGTTCAAACGTCTTCCCTGAGTCCGGGATGAATAAAATCGAGTCTCCGCTCTCCGTCTCAAATCGATAGCCCACTCGAGGAGAGAATGGATTCCATTCTTCTCCGGTCGTCGGAACGCTCTCCATGTACTCCACGTCATTGTACATTTTGCTCAACGTCTCTTCTGCCTCAGCTAACGAGTAGCTCGGAATCGAAAGCAAAATCGCCGCCCCTACACTCATCACTCCGACCGACGCCGCCCAAAGAGTCGATGTCGGCTTTCGAAACTGTGCCAAGACTAGCAGCATGATGATCCAGCCAATCGGTACCCCAAACGTCGCCGCATTCCCATACCACTGCGCATTGATCGTCAATAAACTGGCGATCACCACACCGCCAACCATCCACCACCACTTCATCAACATCACCTCCTCTTTATTATCCCAAAATCAGGAAATGACTCAACGTTTTTTATTCATATTGATATATGATAACTTATAGTGTATGATATACAGTATAAAGATAAACGAATAAAGGAGGCGAAAAAATGTCCGATGTAAAAGCCTCGTTGGTGACAGAATTGCGGCGCGGCACGTTGACGATTGCGGTGCTCAGCCAGTTGAAGACACCCCAATACGGCTATTCTCTCGTTCAAGCGCTACTTGATGCCGACATCAACATTGACCAGAGTACGCTCTACCCGCTCTTGCGTCGACTTGAAAAACAAGGACTCGTCACGAGTTCTTGGGACACGACGGAGAGTCGACCTCGCAAGTACTATGTGCTCAGCCCAAACGGAATGGATATTTTGAATGAGTTGTACGTGGAATGGATGAACATGTCGAAAACATTGACCCGTCTAATTGAAGGAGGAAACGATCATGAATCTTCGTGATGTGTATATCGATGAAGTCACCTCTCGAATCCCAGAGTCGATGCGGCAAGACGTCGCACTCGAATTGGAATCGACCATTGATGACATGACTGGAAATGACTCGTCTGAAGCGGCTTTATTTGAAGCATTGCGCCAACTCGGCGACCCTCAAATTCTCGCTGCTCGCTACGCGAACCGACCACTCTACCTCATCGGTCCTGCTCTCTTCACACAGTACGTGAACATCATTAAAATCGTCTTACCGATTGCCGTCACGGTTGTCACCATTCTCTCGATCATCGGTTATTTGACCAATCCCATCGACGACACGTCTTGGAGTCAATTCTTGATTCAAGCATTCCTTCAAACTGGTGCGGCTATCTTCAATGTCGTCGTTCAGACGCTATTCTGGATCACCCTCACGTTCTTCATCATTGAACGTGCTGTACCTGAGGGTGAAGTGCCTTTCTCTAGTTGGAAACCTGAGCAACTCAAGAAGGTAAAACCACGTTCGACCTCGATTTATTTTGGTTCGATTTTGTTTGACTTTATCGCCACCGTTCTGATGGTCGTATTGTATGTCAACGCCGAGCAGTTGATTCGTGTTGTCACAGATAGTGAATCCTATCCGCTACTCAATGCGTCGGTCTTGGATCAATTCTTCCCGTTTGTCATCGCCCTGGCCGCCTTTGGGATCGCCATCGCCATTTACAAATGGATGGTTCGACATTGGACAAAGCCGCTCGCCTTATGGAACGCGCTCTTCAATATCGTATGGATTGTCGTCACAGCGCTCATTATGCTGCAACCCGATCTAATTTCGACCGAAGCGCTCCCGTTGATTGCTGAGCGAATCAACGCCGACCTTGAAACAATCAGTCGTTGGGGCGTCTGGAGTGTCTTACTCACCATCATCATCGTGTGTATTCTCGATTTAGCAGAAGGTTTGATCAAAGCGTTTCGACGTTGACCTCACATTCAAACGTTTCATTTCCAAGGAAAGTGGAATAGCGGAGAAGAGAACGGATTTTGAATGGGGAGGCATTTGATGGGTATTCCAACAATCAAGCTACATGACGGTTATGAGATTCCGGCCATCGGACTCGGGACGGTTTATTTAAAAGGTGAAGCAGGGGTCGACGCCATCACGTGCGCCATCCGGAACGGATATCGACTCATCGATTCGGCGATTCGCTACGATAATGAAGGCGCGGTCGGTGAAGCGGTTCGCCAATCCGGCATCCCGCGTGAACAACTTTTCTTAACATCGAAACTGCGCGCGCAATATTATGACTACGATCAGGCGCTCGAGATGATTCGAGAGTCCCTATATCGAGCGAACCTCGACTATTGGGATTTGTTCCTCTTGCATTGGCCAAACCCTAAACAAGACAAGTACGTTGAGGCATGGCGTGCCTTGATTCAAGCGAAGAAAAACGGATGGATCCGCTCTATTGGGGTATCGAACTTCATGACGGAGCACCTTGACCGCTTGATTGAAGAAACGGGAGAAACACCGGTCATTAACCAAATCGAGTTACACCCGTACTTCTCTCAAGTCGAACAGCGGAAAGCCGATAAAGAACGCGGCATCATCACAGAAGCGTGGAGCCCGCTCAGTCGCGCCCGCACGGTCATCCATGACGAAAAGATCACCGAGCTCGCCAAACAAAAAGGAAAGAGCGTGTCTCAAGTCATCTTGCGTTGGCACGTGCAGCTTGGTGTCATCCCGCTCGCCCGCTCGTCTAGCGAGTTGCACCAAAAAGAGAATCTCGACGTCTTCAACTTCGAATTGACGGATGAAGAGATGGAGACGCTCAATGCGTTGACGAAGCAGGATGGTCGCATCGATGACCAAGACCCGCGAGAATACGAAGAGTACTAAAAAAGATTGAGCCTAGATGGCTCAATCTTTTTGTTTAAAACGCCGGAATGGCCGTTTCATCATAGTTTTCTTGCAAGAACGCACGGACTTCGTCACTTGTGAGCGCTTCGCCGAGTTTTTGGATCGCTTCGTCATCCTGGTTGTCTTCACGTGCGACAAGCGTGATGGCGAAATCATTCTCGACGCCTTCTGTTAAGAGTGCGTCACTCTTCGGTGTCAAACCGAGCGGTGCAGCGTAAGCCGGTGTCATCAAGACCGCATCGACATCATCGTACGCGCGCGCGAGCATCAATAAGTCGACTTCTTCAAATTTGAAGTTTTTCGGGTTCGATGTGATATCGGCCTGTGTATAGTACGTGCCTTCTTTCTCTCCGAGCTCGATCACATCATGTTGTGCGAGAAGGGAGAGCGAACGGTCGATGTTCGATACGTCGTTGGCGATCGCAATCGTTGCGCCTTCCGGAATGTCTTCCATCTTGTCATAGTTTTTTGCGTATACACCATAGTTTGCGAAATAAATCGGTTCGATTGGAACGAGATTCGCATCGTTGCTGCGGTTGAACTCCTCCATGTACGGAACGTGTTGGAAGAAGTTCGCATCGACTTCTTTCGCCGCAAGTGCCGAGTTCGGTTGAACGTTGTCTCCGAGAACGACGATTTCGAGTTCGATGTCGTCTTCCGCGAGCTGTTCTTTCGCGATTTCAAGCATATCTGTCATCGGTGGGATGAGTGATGCGACTTTCAATGTCTGTGGTTCATTTGCTTGTTCCGTTTGTGTTTCTGTATCGTTCCCACATGCTGCGAGGACGAGTGTGAGTGAGGCAAGAAGAGCCATCAATTTTTTCATATTCATTTCCTACTTTCTATTTAGCGTTTGTCGATGATGCGTGCCACGGTCGTGCCCGTGAATTGAATCAACTGTACGAAGACGAGCATGATGAGAATCATATAGAGCATGAGTTCTGTCTGAAATTGTTGATATCCATAACGGATGGCAAAGTCACCGATGCCACCACCCCCGACGACTCCCATAATCGTCGAGTATGAGATAAAACTGATGATGGATGTAGTCAATCCAAGGACAAGACCGGACCGGGCTTCCACATATAGAAACTTAAAGATGATGTCTTTAACCGTTGCGCCCATCGAGAGTGCCGCTTCGATGACCCCGCGTGGGACATCAATCAATGACTGTTCGACGAGGCGCGCATAATGTGCAATGGCAATGATGGAGAGCGGCACTGTCGCTGCTGCTGTTCCGATGGCCGTCCCGATAATAAGCCGTGTAAATGGAATCAAAAACACGACGAGTAACAAGAACGGGAAAGACCGGACGATGTTCACGACCAGATTGAGGACGGAGAAGACGATTTGATTCTCTAACAATTGTCCTTTACGCGAAAGGTAAAGCCACGTGCCTAATGGCAATCCGACTAGAATAGCGGCGAGAATCGATACCCCGACCATAATGAACGTCTCGGCAATGGACTGCCAAATCTCTGATTGATAGCGGACCAAGATTTCAGGCATTCGCTTCACCTTCCTCTCGCAACTGTTCGACGAACCAACTTGGATTCTGATCAATGGTGACCACCCCTGTCGGCTCCCTCTCAATCGTCTCATGAACGGATCCGTCTGCCATGACGGTGACGCGATGACAGATTTGACGGATGACATCCATCTCATGCGTGACGAGAACGACGGTGACACCGAGTTGTTCGTTGACCGACTCGAGGACACGCAGCACTTCTGCCGTCGTATTCGGGTCGAGAGAAGAGGTCGGTTCATCGCAGAGGAGTACGCTCGGTTCGCTCGCGAGTGCCCTTGCGATCGCGACACGTTGCTTCTGTCCCCCACTCAACTGGGAAGGATATTTATCGCGATACGCTTCGAGTCCAACGAACCGGAGACATTCCATCACGCGTGTCTCCCATGATGATTTCGTCCGTTTGGCAAGCTTCAGTGAATCGAGGACGTTATCAAAGACGTTCTTATTCGCAACAAGATTAAATTGTTGAAAAATCATACCGATTCGATGGCGCTTCTTGCGTAGTTCCCGGTTGGAGAGTTCGGTCAACTGGTCGCCATCGACCGTGACGCTCCCAGCATCCGGTTTCTCCAACAAATTCATCAATCGAAGAAGCGTCGACTTCCCGGCACCGCTCGCGCCGATGATGCCGTAAATCTCCCCTTTTCGAATATGAAGCGATACATCGCGGACGGCCATCTCTTGTCCATAACGCTTATGGACGGACGACAATGTGATCATGGCGGACATCCTTTCTACATCTCGTGAGTGAGTCAACCGTTTATCATTTTATCGAAGTAAAGAGTCGGTGTCAGTTCATGTGCTCACATGAAAAGAACCCCCCTGCGGTTCAGAGTGGATGTCTTTTGAAATGTTCAGCAATGTGTCGTTTCATGGCGTCTCGATTTTCGGCGAAGATGCGATGGCGATGACCGTTCCCACCAGACGGATGTGGAAACCCACTCACTACGCGATCTTGATCCAAGAGCCCTCGCTCAACCAATAACTCCACGGCTCGCCTCACGTTCACGCCCATCGGTAGGATGAGTGCATCTTGAAGATGGGCCATCTCTTCTGCGAAGATTCCTTCTACGTATGGTCGAAACAGCTCTGTTCGAATCATATCCGGGCTCGATCCGTTATAGTTCTTGCCTTTATAGAAGACGGGATAAGGGAGGACCGCCGTGTTTTGAACGAGATGGTTCGCTGATCCAAACAAATCGAGGGATGATTCAATTCCCAAATGATGATGTAACTCCAAATCATCCAGCATCGTCACTAAGTTCTTTCGAATCGGACCGGAAAAACTGCCACGTTGTTTGACGGCTCGAAGCGCCTCTTCGTCTGTTGCATCCTTCAAGTCACGGATTGCCTCGAACGACTGACGCATTTGATACAAGCCTGGCGTGATTCCCGCGATGACGACTTTCGCGTTTGGATTGATGTATTCAAACGGTGCGTAATAGATCTCAAGTTGTTTCTTTTCATCACGGTCTAACAAAAAGTCTTCATTTTTCAACGTCTCTTCTTCTAAATTTGATAGCTGCAAAATCTTTGATTTATATGTGTGAAATAACGCTATTCGTGTCATATAAATAACACTCCTTTCGTCTACTTTCTCTATCTCTATTTCCCTAAATCTTTGTGTGAGAAAAGTTCATCTTTCAGACAAATGCTATTCAAAAATAAAACACTTCTATTCCGTTCTTTCCATTATAAACAGGCGAAGCGCTCGTCGATGTCGAGTATTGTGGCGTGTGTCACACAGACCTTCACGTCGCCGCGGGTGACTTCGGTGATGTCCAAGGACGTGTGCTCGGTCATGAAGGGATTGAGATCATATCTCAAATCGCAGACGATGTTACGAGTTTGAAAGTTGGAGATCGCGTCAGTATCGCTATGGTCATCGACTTCAAAAATAAACACTGCTAATCAAAACGGGGCCATGTGCCCCGTTTTGTTCTAGATTGACGTTGACGGGGTATAGTTGCTTTTGTATAGTTAGGAACGTCTAAAAGCCGGAAATGAAAGAGGAGTGACTTGATTTGACTCCATCAACGTCAACCCGTCTACTTGATTTATTGTCAGAGCGCAATGATCAAGTTCGACGTATGAGTGAACAATCTTGGAATGAACAAAGTGATATCCAACTCTCGAACTCGGAATGGTATATTCTCGCGACACTTTATCAGTCGAAAAGAACGATTGCCGAGGTTACGCGCAGTGTCCATATTTCTCGACAAGCGATTCATAAACTGATCAAGAACCTCGAAAGTAAAGCGCTCGTTCTCGTAACAGACCATCCACAAAATCGAAAAGACAAATGTATCGAGTTGACCTCGCTCGGTCACACTTGTTATGAGCAAAACGAGACGCTCAAAGCGCAGCTTGAGCAACGGATCCAAGAAAGCATCGGTCAAGAGGCGTTTGAACAACTGAAAACCATTCTACGCTTGGATTGGAAACTATGACCGTGTCAGCTTGAAGGCGACACGGTTTTTCATATGCATACATGACTCGAAACGTCAACCGAGTTGACATTTCATCTTCTGAATGACTATGCTTATAGGTAAGGAAGAGGTGATCGACTTGTTTAAAACTGGAGACTTAATCATCTACTCGACCCATGGCGTATGTCGCATCGACGACATTTCGGACAAAACGGTCGCAGGAGAGACGAAATCGTACTATACGCTTCACCCCATCAACAACTCACAAAAGTTGCAAATCAGCATTCCCGTCGATAATGACAACGTGATGATGTTGACGTTACTGGAAGCAGACGAGGCATCAGAGATTTTAGAGTCGTTCCGCTCGCCTGGCATGGAATGGAATCCTCATTCCAACAATCGCAATCGTGAATTTTTGAATGTCGTGCATTCAGGAAACCGTCACGAGATTGCCCAAGTCGTGAATACATTGAGCCGTCGACACATCGAGGCACTTCAAGCGAACAAAAAGCTATACGAACAAGATCGTAAAATTTTAGAGAATGCCAAAACGATTTTGGTGAAAGAACTCTCCCTTGCTCTCGAGCGTTCAGAGAGCGACATCGAGCGCACGATTGGCGAGTACTTACATGAAAGCATGGCGACACTCACACCTTGACCCTTCCATTTGGAAGTGGTCTTTTTATTTTGCTACAATCATATACTTATTTTGACAGTTATCGGGTATCCTAATACAAACAAATCAACCGATATAGGGAGGATGTTAGGATGCAACTGCACTCTAGTACGACCCATGTCACCGACACGCACGTCGTTCGGGCAATCGAAAACAATCTGGCCATCATTCGCTTTGATGAAAATCGTCGTGTCGCCTACGTCAATGAGATTTTTGCCAAAACGATGGGCTACGAAGTCAAGGAACTGATGGGACGCCCCCATCGTGATCTTTGCTTGCCCGAGTTCGCGAACAGTCCCCAATACGACCTGTTTTGGCGTAAGCTCATGCAAGGGTTGAGTTATCACGACAAGATTGAACGACGTGCCGCAGATGGTCATAGTGTCTGGCTAGAGGCGACCTACATGCCGATCTTCGATGATGCCCACCAGAACGTCATCGGCGTCTCAAAGATTGCAGCCGATATCACGTCACGGCAACAAGACGTACTCCACATGGCGAATAATCTTCAAGAGACGTCTGAATACTTATCTGCCCAGTCCCAAATCGGGAAACAAGACGGAGAACACGTACTCGAAAACGTCAAACTGATTGAACAAGAATCGACTCAAAACCTAGAGCATTTACATGCTCTCCAACAAGAGGCGAAGACGATCACGGATATTGTCCGAACGATTCGTGAAATCGCTGCCCAAACCAACCTTCTCGCACTCAATGCCGCAATCGAGGCGGCACGCGCAGGTGAACATGGACGCGGCTTCAATGTCGTCGCGACAGAGGTGCGCAATCTCTCAAACAAAGTCTCACTCTCCATTACAGAAGTGAACAACAACATTGAAGGCATTGTGAAACGCATCGATGACGTGTCGATGAGCATCGGACGAATTTCTCATAAAGTCAAAGATAGCTCGGGACAACTCGAGCATACGGTCCGAGAGTTCGAAAAATTAGCAGATTCAGCCGCTACACTCGAACAGCAGGCAAAGACGTTTCTCAAAATGGTATGAGCGGCCCGATAGGAGGTCGCTTTTTTCTATACAAAAGACGAGCATACGATTGTATGCTCGTCTTGAATCAATTAATTGTGGACCATGTCCTTTTCCTCTAAACCGAGCGTGACCGCCGTCGATTCGTGAATCGTCTTGAATAAATCCGGGTGTTCCGACAGCTTCAATCCATACGACGGTACCATTTCTTTGATTTTCGCTTCCCACTCCGGTAAGTGTTGCGGGAAGCACTGCTCGAGCACTTTCAACATGACGTGCACGGCCGTCGATGCGCCTGGAGAAGCACCGAGAAGCGCCGCGACCGACCCATCTTCGGCACTGACGACTTCCGTTCCGAATTGAAGCGTTCCTTTTCCTTGCGGTGTATCTTTGATGACCTGAACACGTTGCCCTGCCACGACGATCTCCCAATCTTCATTCTTGGCATTCGGGATGAATTCACGGAGTTCATCCATCCGTTTGTCGTGAGATAAGAGTACCTGCTCGATCAAGTATTTCGTAAGTGGCATCTCTTTCGCCCCTGCGGCAAGCATCGTGATGACGTTGTTCGGCTTGACCGAACGAATCAAATCCAAGTTCGATCCTGTTTTTAAGAATTTCGGTGTGAAGCCGGCGAACGGTCCAAACAGCAACTCTTTGCGTCCATCGATAAAACGAGTGTCGAGATGCGGGACCGACATCGGTGGTGCCCCAACCTTCGCCTTCCCATACACTTTGGCATGATGTTGCTCGATGACCTCACGATTTTTACAAACGAGGAACAGACCGCTGACCGGGAACCCACCGATTTGTTTCGATTCCGGGATCCCTGTCTTTTGTAAGAGCGGCAAACTGCCACCACCGCCTCCGATAAAGAGAAATGGTGCCGTATGCGTCTCAATCGTATTTCGAGACATGTCTTTCACTTTCACTTCCCAATGACCGTTCTCGAGGCGCTTCACGTCCTCGACGCTATGACCGTAGTTGACCTCGACCCCGTTCGATGTGAGATGGTCGAACAACATACGTGTCAATGCGCCAAAGTTCACGTCTGTCCCTGAGTCGATTTTCGTCGCAGCAATCGGTTCATCCGGTGTCCGTCCGTCCATGATGAGCGGGATCCATTCCTGTAATTCATTCGGGTCGTCTGATAAGACCATCCCTTCAAATAAAGGATTCGTTGTGAGCGCTTCCAAACGACGTTTCAAAAAGTTGACGTTCTTCTCCCCTTGGACCATGCTCATATGTGGGATTGAACGAATAAAGGCTCCTGGATTCTCAATCAGTCCCTGCTTGACGAGGTGCGCCCAAAACTGGCGCGAGATTTGGAACTGCTCGTTGACGTTGACCGCTTTGGAGATGTCAATCGTCCCGTCTGCGTTCTCTGTTGTATAGTTTAATTCGCAAAGTGCGGCATGTCCCGTACCCGCGTTATTCCATTCGTTTGAACTTTCTTCCCCTGCTGCATCGAGCTTTTCGAACACTTTGATGTTCCACTCCGGTACGAGCTCTTTAAAGAGTGAACCGAGCGTTGCGCTCATAATCCCTGCCCCAATCAAAATGACGTCTGTTCTCGTTTGCGTACTGCTCATGAAAACCCCATCCTTATCCCCTGAATTTTTTGTCATATGATTGAAGAATCCCCATTCCTCAATCATATATTTTATAATCGTTATACCGATTATAACTCTTTTGTGATGAATGATAAGGGTTATGTATGATTTTTCGTGTTGAAACTTTTTATGAAAATGGGATGACCCCATCAAATGAAGGAGGTGTTCTTTTGAGGCGTGGTTTACGTTTTACAATTCCCAATCAATATGGGCAATTTCTAAAAGCAATCTTAAGTCCAATCCCTCTTGATCAATACCGATGGAACGTGGTTGATGAGGAATCATATATTGTGAAAGATGGGCAACTGGATCGCCTGTTATTTTCGGATTCGATCGTAATCGATGGTCGTCAATTCGCTGAACTGCTCACGTATCATGAACACTATTTGATTTTCGTTGATATCAAGGCGTTCCAACCGAATATGTCCTCGGAAATCGCAACGTATGAAGACTTTTTACATAGTACGTGTGAATTCGCTCTATTGGTGACGGACAGTCAAGACGTCACAATCTACTGTAAAGACCAAGAGATGCTCAATTCACTCTATCAAAATGCTTCTTGGTATGGATTTGAAGATGTCACATACATCACACGTCATAATGACTCGAGGACACGCTTATCTTGCTGGTAACTAGACGGTTTAAAAAGGAGAATCCATATGCCCACACTCTATTTGATTCGCCACTGCTCAGCCGCGGGCCAAGAACCTGACGCACCGCTCACAGAAGACGGTCACGCCCAGTCTTTATGGCTTCGCGATTTCTTTTCTGAACTCACAATCGACCGGATCATCTCAAGCGATTATACCCGTGCAGTCGCTTCGGTCACGCCACTCGCCGATGCTCATCACCTCTCGATTGAACGTGAACCGTTACTGAGAGAACGCATCCTATCTCACGAACCGCTCGAAGACTGGCTGACCCCATTACGTCAGTCGTTCAGCGACCCAACGTTCAAGTTGCCTGGTGCCGAATCGGCTGAGGAGGCGACGCAGCGCATCCTACAAGTCGTCGAGCACGCCAAAGCTCCGCATGCTTCGACCCTATTAGTGACACACGGCAATCTGCTCGCACTCTTATTGCAACATCTCGACCCGCAATATGACTTTGAGACATGGCGTAAGATGCGTAACCCAGATGTCTATCGTCTCGATTATCACGACAGCACACCGGTCATCGAGCATATTTGGCCAAACAAATAAGCCGTCTCGCGATGAGACGGCTTTTGTCACTTCTCTACGAAAAACATCGAGATGGCACCAAGCCCGACATGTGTCCCGACCGAGACACCCATCTGCATAAGGTAAATCTCGCCGGCAAAATCGGTTTCGGTTTCGAGTTTCACTTTTAAGTTCTCCGCAATCCGTTGGTCCGATGTGTACCCGATGATCACGAAATTCGTGATGTCCGGGTTGACGCGTTTCACGAACTCGTCCGTATAATGCTTCAGCACTTTACGGGTGCCTCGTTCCTTGGCAACAATGGCACCTTTCCCGTTTTTCATACTCATGATGGGTTTTACCATCAGTAGTTTCCCGATGATAGCACTCGCGTTTGAGATTCGTCCGCTCTTGATCAAGTGGTCGAGGTCATCTACGGATAAGAAGTGCTTCACTTTCGTCTTGTACGTCTCATTGAAGTCAACGAGCTCTTCGAACGTCGCACTGGCTTCACGCATCTGTGCGCTCTTCAACAACAGCCAGCCGCTACCATGACTCATCGAACGAGAGTCGACGACGTGAATCTTCACAGTCGAGTCAGGATGCGCTTCTTCAAAGTACTCTTTTCCGATGACCGCCGATTGATACGATCCGCTCGTCCCACTCGACATGCAGATACATAAAATCTCCTCATGGCCGGCAGCGACCGCATCTTCCATCAATCGTAAGAACGTCGCTGGGCTCGGCATCGCCGTCGTTGGGAATTCCGGGAGCGCTTCCAACATTCCGTAAAAATCATCCGGCTGGATATCCACCCGGTCCTGGTAAGACATATTATTCATGGTGATGATCAACGGCGCGACCCCGATATTGTACTGTTCAAGCACTGCATCTGATAAGTCACACGTCGAATCTGCTAATAATTTAATCATGCATTCCTCCAAAACTTTCTCCATAAGTGACGGGAATCATCCTATAACTTCGTCGATTCCGACGTCACGATAGGACCTCTTCTAGTGTAGCAGATTTGGAGGGGGAAATGTTTTTTTACTGGGGTTGATGTGCGACTTGTTTTTCATGTTGCAGGAGCCATTCTTTTCGCCAAAGTCCACCGGCATAGCCCGTCAATTTCCCAGTCGATCCGATGACGCGATGACAAGGCACGACGATGCTCAGTTTGTTGCGTCCGTTCGTTGCTCCGACTGCGCGAACAGCCGTAGGTCGCTTCACGCGTTCGGCAAGTTCGCGGTAAGAAGCCGTCTTCGCATACGGGATGGTTTGTAACGCATCCCACACGTCATGCTGAAACGTTGTCCCGATTTGCTCAGTCGGAAACGTAAACGTCATACGCTCACCGCGAAAATAGGAGTCTAGTTCCTCCCGGCACTGTCGCAATACATTTGGAATATCTGATTCAGGTGATTGCGTCCCTTCACGTTCGACGAATAAGATCGATTGAACGACCTGCTCCGTCCCGATGATTTCTAGGACGCCAATCGGTGTCTCCACGTCTAATTTATACGTTCCCATATAATGACCTCCACAGATAGAATGTCGCGTATCCTTCCCAACCTTGCCACGATTCACCGTAACGCTTCACTTCTTCAATCGTTGGTTTCTTCGCTGTCCCTAACTGATGCTGAATCGCTTGATGCAATCCGACATCCGCAATCGGAAAGGCTGATGCGTCCTGAAAACACTTCATCAACACATAGTCTGCCGTCCATGCTCCGACACCTCTTATCGCGAGTAACCGTTGACGGATATCAGCTGAAGAGTGTGATTGTAAAGCCGTTTTTGACAGGTCTCCATTCGTTATTTCCCGTGCAATATCAATGACATACTCTGCTTTCCTGCGACTGAATTGAAGCTCACGTAATTCTTCCGGATCGAGCAAGGCGATTCGTTCCGCCCACGGGAACGTCCAGTACGCTCTTCCTTCGACGACTCGATGGTCTCCATATCGTTCAACAAAGCGTCGTTTGATCGTATACGCAAACGACAAGGTGATCTGTTGCCCGATGATGGCCCAAACGAGTGCTTCGAACAAATCTGGAAAGCCAATCATCCGTAATCCGCGATGTGCTTCAATCAAAGGAGCCAGCAATTCATCCTCTTCACCCATCGCTTCAAACGGCGCTAAATCACGATCAAGGTCTAACCAGTCTCGTACCTCACGTGCGACACGTTCTTTTTCTGTCTCTGATACTTCATCGAAAGGGAACCGTACATGAATGTGATTCCCCTCTTCTCGAAGCTCGATCAGGATGAGCCGTTCCCCGATTCGCATCAACTTTCGAACCGTGTCAGGTGTGGTCACATGGAGCACTTCTTGTTCTGACCGACTTAAAAAGACGAGACACTCTTGAAAATCAAACGGCTGCTGAACAGCAAGTAGCATCTCTGTCATAGGTCCTCTCCTTTTCGATACATGTTCGGTGTACAGCCTTTTACTTGTCGGAACACACGGTAAAAGTTCGATGGTGTTTGAAACCCGACCTCATAGCAGACCGTCAGATTACTCATGTGGGTCGTTCGCAATAAATAAGCCGCCTTGTCGATTCGAATCCGTTCAAGTAGTTGTCTCGGAGTCTCTCCTGTCGCCTGGGTGAATGTCCGCTCCAAATGAAAGGGACTCAGTTGGGCGTGTTCGGCAATCTGTTCAAGGCGAATGGGTTGTTTATAATGGTTCACGAGATACGCCGTCACTTGTTGAACGAGCGCACGGTGTGGGGCGTGTTCGACTTCTGGCTGACATCGCTTGCACGGTCGAAATCCATTCGTCTCCGCTTCTTCTCTCGTTAAATAAAAATCAACGTTCTCTTTCTTCGGTTTACGGGATCGGCACGATGGTCGACAATAGATCCCTGTCGTTTTTACGGCTGTATAGAACAATCCGTCATAAGTTGCATCGCAGGCGAGCACTTTCGCCCACTTTTCGTCAAACGTCAATATCTCCACACCCCTTTCTTCTCTCACTGTAGCAAATCTAAAATCAACATTTCGTCCTCTTTCTTGCGCTTACAATCCCCTCTTTTTGAAACGTTTTACAGATTTCATTCGTATCCTATAGTACGATTTAGACAGAAGCTGCTGTCAGTCCTATGGCAGATAAGGAGAAGATCGCAATGCGTACTCGTTTTTCATGGAAACAATTAAAATGGCTCATTCCTATAGCGTTAATCGGTTTGATTTTGATTCAGAGCGGACAAGAGTTGAAAGATCTCTCGCTCGCGACCGCCTTCACGACATTGAAACAATTGACCGGTTGGGAACAGTTCACACTCATCCTGCTCGGTGGATTCGCTGTCTTGACGATGACGGGCTATGACTATTTCCTGCTACGCTCTTTACATATCGAGCTACCGAAACGAAAAATCGTTCAAACGGCATGGATCACGAATTCGATGAACGGGATGCTCGGTTTCGGCGGCGTAATCGGGATCGCCCTTCGCACCTCCCTTTATCGTCCCTATACGGATACGAAACGATTGCTCCGTGCCATCGGATGGATGACCCCGACACTGATCAGTGGTCTGTCCATTCTTTCCATCGGTGTGCTCCTCGGAATCTTTCCGGCTGGCGGGCTTATCGGTACGAAACCATGGATTTGGCCGGTGTTACTCGCCGTGAGTGCGATGCTCCCATTTTATTTGTTCGTCACATCGCGCCGATCAAACATCGGGTGGTCCACTCTGCTCGGGTATACGATGACCTCGCTCGCAGAATGGGTCACCGCAGGGTTCGTCGCCATTTATGCTTTGACGTTACTAGACGGTTCGGCCTCGTTCGTGCAACTCTTCGGAGTATTCATCGTCGCGACGGTCGTCGGTGTCGTCTCCCTCGTCCCTGGAGGTGCCGGAACGTTTGACTTACTGTATCTCGTCGGGATGACTCAACTTGGGATTCATCAAGACATCGTTTTGTCTTCACTAATCATCTATCGCTTCGTTTATTTTGTCGTCCCTTTTTTAATTGGACTCTTTCTCGCAGCCCTCGCATTCGGGGACCAGGTCGTCAAACAAATCGAGTATCGGCCAATCATCGGGTCTTCTTATGAGATCGGGACCGTCGTCTGGCGCGTCGTTTCGCGGACGCTTGCGAGGATTGGACGCCTGACTGGAAGTCTCATCGCACTCATGAGCAGTCTGTTGATTTGGTTCCAGACGCTTCTCCCGAGCGTGACGCCGCTCTATGAAGTGAATCGCTGGTTTGAATGGATTGGGACCCTTTTCTTATTGAGTGCCGGACTTCTCATGTTTTTATCCGTCTATGGCATGTATGTTCGGACAAAACGAACGCTCTGGTTACTCAACACTGCCTTCATCTTGGCGACCATCGGAGTCATCGCTCGTGGTTTAAACCTGTTTGAGACCTTCGTCGTCATCGGGTTTGCGATGTTCGTCTGGTTGACACGTAAACGACACGTCCGATACCGTTCGATTTTAACGACAGGACGTCTCATCCGAAGCTTGATTTACGTCCTGCTCTATGTCGGCACCCACGCCCTCTTGTTGCAGTCATTCGCAGGTACAGACGACTTATTCTTCACATCGCATCAAGCCGGTTGGTTGACGACGTTCGTCTTATTGTTAACTTCAATTGTAGCAAGTGTACTTCTGCTCTTGTTCGATCGTTGGAAACGTCCGGCGCTTGGAGAAGCCTATGATGAACATCGCATCCGACAGTTCCAAGCAACACAGCCCACATCGAGCAGTTTTGACTTGGCCCATATGGCAGATAAGCGTTTTTACATGAATGAGGCCGGAGATGCGTGTCTGTTGTTTGCGACGTCTCGGAACCATGCCATCGTCCTTGGTGATATCCAAGGCGAGAAGCAGGCTGCGACTTCTCTTTTGACGCGATTCATTGAAGATGCGGATCGAATCGGGTATATTCCTTTATTTTATCAAATTACACCGAATTGGATGCCTCGCCTTCATGATGCCGGATTCACGTTCTTCAAATTAGGGGAAGAGGCGACGATTGACGTCTCGGCCTTCTCCTTATCCGGGAAGAAGCGTGCAAATATGCGCTCTCTCTACAATCAATTTGAGAAGAAGGAAATCACGTTCGACATCGTCTGTGAACCGAGCCTCTTGCTGTTACAAGAGTTAAAAGACATTTCAGACGAATGGATCGGGAATCGAAATGAGAAAGGCTTCTCTCTCGGATTCTTCGACTATGAAACGTTGACACGTTATCCGATTGCCTTGTTGCGAGATGCGGACGGTGTCGTCGTGGCTTTCATTTCGCTACTCCGGGGAGAAGGGGCCATCTCCATCGATTTGATGCGTTCGAAAAATGATGCGCCGACCGGATCGATTGAAGTGTTAATCCTTCACATCATCGAATGGGCTCGCGCAGAAGGCTATGACCATGTCGGACTCGGCGTGGCACCACTTGCCGCCGTCGGAGAGCAGACATTCTCCCATTGGCCGGAGCGCGTCGCCGCCGACATTTTTGAAAATATCAGTTACATCTATCCGTTTAGTGGCTTGCGACAGTTCAAGCAGAAATTCAAACCGTCTTGGGAAGGACGCTATCTTGCGTTCCGCCAGCGTCGTAAATTGTTGCCATCAATTTTACGGACAGCACGATTGATCAGTCGAAAACGCTAAAAAAAGGAATTTCTCACGATGAGAAATTCCTTTTTTTAGACTCACGTCGATGCTTCCCGTAGTTCCCAATTCGAAAATGTCACGTCAAAACCTGTCGCATTCACATCCGGGCTACAGGCATATGGACCGATACGTAATGTCGATACGTCATGAAGATGGGCGATGCGAAGCTGTTCACGCATATCTTCACCATATTCAAAGAAAATCTCCACATCTCCATCTGTATACACGATTTCAAACGTCAACGGATTGCGAACCATGTCATTTGAAAAATCACGTGTCGACCAATCCGAATAGCCAAACGAGGTGACGACTGCGCCAAGATGGGACGGTCCGTCCGGAATGTACTCGACAGACGTCTTGATCCAATGGTCATCATTCACATATAAGACGATTCCGGCCTGATCATATGTATGGCTCGGTTCCATTTGGATTGTCGCCCGACATGTAAATCGTTTGGCTTTGACGTCTGTTAGTCGTGCATGCGCCGTCATGCGGTTGAATCCGTAATGTGTATTTCGCCAAAAGTCCGTATCTGGCAAAGTGCGGAAAGTGAGCGGTTCAAATCCGTTCACGCTTTTTGGTTCATTTATCCACTTGTACGTATGCATGACGATCAATCCCTCCCCATTGTCCTCGCATGGCAAACAGTAACGGTATCATCGGTGTGTGATACGGTATGAATTCATGCTGTTGAATCATCTGCAGAATCGTCGCCTCATCCGCCCACTTCACGGCTTGCACTTCAGATTCTTGAAGCGTCAGCTCGTTCAAATCCACTTCCATTTCGACCAAATAGATATCGTCAAATCCTTCGTCAAAATTGACTGTCAGATGCGGTCGTGTCTGAGATAGATCAAGCTTGAGCCCTATCTCCTCTTCGAGCTCCCGCATCGCCGCTTGCTGGCTTGTATCTCCTACCGTGGCACTTCCACCGACTGTAATATCCCACATGTTTGCCCAACCATCCTTGAACGGTTGGCGCTGTTGAATCAACATCTCGCCCTTCTCGTTAAAGATACATACGTGGATGACAAGGTGATACTCTCCTTCTGGCAAACGACTTCCCCGTTGCCACGTGCGACCGGTCTTTTCTCGGTCGACCGTATAAACGTCCCAAAATTCCATTCGATACTCCCCTTTAGGTTGCTGCGCTAGATGCCGCTGCTTGATCTGCTTTCACGCAATCGATGGCTACGACGATGGAGATGAGCAAATGCTCCATTTCCGGTTCTTCGACACGAATCTCGTAACTATCGCCCCATGAGAACCATTTCTTTTGTACACTTCCAATCGAATGTCCGTTCTTCGTCACATCAAAATCCATGTCCCACCAGTCCCCTTGGACATCAATCCCGGCTGCATCGATGGAATATTTCGGTTTGAAAAATGAAAACTCTTTCGAGATGGTCATCATATCTGTGCCGTCCACTTCCACAAAAAATTTCGGCAAAAAACTGAACGTCTTTTTCGTAATCGTTGTGACCGTCTGACCGTTCATGTCTTTAATTTCAAACGACTTCGGAAACTTCATAAAGCTACCTTCGATGAAATATTTGTCATGTCCGTCCGCATCTTTGATAGTGAAGCGCCCGCGTAGACTGAACACTTTTTGTTTCATGTAGAGCGTGTGCATGATGATCCCTCCGATTTGTTGTAGTCCTTTACTTACGAGTCCAATCCAGAAATCGATTCACTTATCGCAACGCAGTCTCTTTTGAAACGATGTCGAGCACTTCCGACAAGTGATTCACGATGTAATCCGCTTCTTTCAATTCTGCTTCTTGCGCAAAATCAAAACGACAGCCAATCGAAATGAGTCCGTTCGCTCGTGCAGCCGAGATATCCGATAATCTGTCTCCGACTACGAAGCCATCCTGTAGTTCATACTTATTCACGATTTCAGCCACTAAATCAGCTTTATCCAACGTATCGATTTGCTGAATACTGTATGTTGCTGTGATCCAACGGTCCAATTCATAGTGCGTGACGATGGCCTGTAAATAGTCCACCAAGCCATTGCTCGCAATGAAGATTGGGTGATTCAATCGTTCAAATAGTTCGAACACCCCTGCATATAATGCACCATTCCCGTTTTGAATGTTTTTGATGAGTCGTGTTAAGAAATAGGCATCGACCTCTTCTCTAGTTTGCTCATCGCATTGCGGGAGCAATGTGTTCCAAACAACAGGCAACGGTACCCCCATGATGTTCCGATATTGATCAATCGGTGTCGGGCCTATCCATTTTTCTTCACTTCGTAAATAGTCGAACGTTTCATCGAGTGCTAACTCTAAAATCAAATCTGTCCGAAATAATGTTCCATCCATATCAAAAATCACTGCGTGTTCCATCCGCTTCCCCCTTCATGGCTTGTCTGTCTATCATACGACAACTTCTGTCAATTCAACTCATCGTTTCATACTTCTTATCGCTCGAGTAAGATGCTCTTAATGATATTAGAACGTCAAAACATATAAACAAACGAGGTGAAACATTGATGTGTCATCAAATTTCCATCGAGATTGATCTTGATTCATTAACGTACTCCGGTCAAACTATTGGTGAAATCAACTTTGTCATTGATTCATACGATTATTTCCCGGGAGTCGGTTGGTCTGATTTCGTTGCTGTTATATTAAAATGGTGGATTGATAACTGTCGCGCGATTTTACACGCTCCACTTAAATCTTTTCATTCGTTTCCATTTATGGATGGTCCCCTTTCTATATCAGCAAAAAAAATATCTTTGTCTGAACTCGAATTATCATTTATGAAAGATGGTCAAATGAAGACGGAAATCGGTATCGTTTCAATTGAAGAACTGAAAGTTGCTCTTATTAAAGCAACACGACAGTTTATCAATGCAGTAAATCGATTGGGCTGGGAAAATGAAGACGTAGATGTACTAAAACATACAATCAAATCACTAGAAATGTATTAACAATTAAAAGACTACGCAGGAATTCCGCGTAGTCTTAGCATATCCACTTACTTATTTGATTTTCCCTTTATTCTTCAACAAGTTGAAGATTCGTTTCGCCTGATCGGTGTTATCACTCATGCCGACGAACTTCTCTTGTTGTGGTCCGAACGCATATACCGGCACGTCGTCACCCGTATGACCGTCCGTCGTCCAGCCCGTTCCCGAACGTTGATCGAAGATTTTCTCGATGGCATTGTCGATTTTCGTGATGTCATTCGTTTCAGCCGCTTTCTTCACAGAAGTAATTTCTTCAGACGTCAATTCCAAATCAATGTTCTCACGTAAGACAGCTTCTACGTCCGCTCCAGCTTCGATTTCTTTCGCCATGAAGTCCGGTGTGCGTTTCGCTGCTTGAATCGGTGTCGGATCCCAGTTATAGTTCCCGTCCGCCCCGATTGAAATGCCGCCAGTCGAGTGATCCGCCGTCACAACGACTAACGTTTCACCGTTTTCTTTGGCGAAGTCACGAACGACCTCAAACGCTTGCTCAAAATCCTTCATCTCGCTCATTGCGCCGACGACATCGTTGTCATGTCCGGCCCAGTCGATTTGACTTCCTTCTACCATGAGGAAGAATCCATCCTTGTCCCCTTTCAGTCGATCGAGAGCGGACGTCGTCATGTCCGCGAGGCTCGGTTGTTTCTTGTCACGGTCGATCATCTTGTCCAATCCGACTTCCGCGAATAGACCGAGTACCTGTTTGTTATCGTCCTGCTTCATCTCTTCTGCTGACGTGACGTAACTGTAGCCGTCTTTTTGGAACTGCTTGACGATATTCCGGTCTGGGCGTTCGAAGAACTTCGTTCCGCCCCCGAGCATGACGTCGACTTTGTGTTCCCCATCAATCAAATCATCATAGTAATCATTGGCGATCGCATTCTCACTCTTACGTTGCTCCTCGTGCGCGCCGTAAGATGCCGGTGTCGCATGCGTGATTTCTGACGTCGCGACAAGTCCTGTCGACATACCGTTCTCTTTCGCTTGTTCGAGTACCGTTTTCACGTCTGTCTTGTCATTATCAACGGCAATCGCGTTGTTATATGTCTTCACACCCGAACTCATCGCCGTTGCGGCCGCCGCCGAGTCGGTCACGTTCTCCGCATCGTCTTCAGGATACGTCGACTGCATGCCCACCAAATGTGGATCGAAGGCAGTCGGCTCCATCTCCACCGTCTCTGCATCATCGTTCATGTAACGAAGTGCTGTCGTATACGGCACGCCCATCCCGTCCCCGATCATAAAGATGACGTTTTTCGCCTTATGATTCTTTGAATCCTTTGCTGCTTCTGCTTCGTTTTGTTGTTGAACACCAACGATTCCCCCGAGCGCAAGCGTCGACACGACTGCGAGTGGAACGAACTTCTTCATTGTCTTTTTCATCTGTAAACCCTCCCGAATATGTGCTACTTCTGTAGCCTAACGAACTTTTGTAAAGATACATTTTCAGAATGAATACAGCCCTGTATGGTTTTTGTAAATGCCGCCATTTCAACAACATAAAAAGCCTGACTCTCTCGTCAGGCCTGTAACGCTGTATGAACAAAAGTATGCAAAGCCTCTTGGCTCGTGATGTGTTCGTTGCACGTCTTACTGTCTACACATACATATGTGCCGATGGCTTTGTAATAGTCCGGATTTTTCGCTTGTTTCGCTTTCGTGATCGTAACGCAGTACGTCACATCCGTGAACTGATTACAAAAGGCACATATATTTTTCTTCGTATTCGTACTCGGTTTACATGCAATGCCAATCAATTGACCTTCGTATTGGCAAATCATCAACTTTTGATTGGAACGTCCATCGTTCCAACCTAGATACGTGAGTCGTCCAAAATCAACATCAGATAACTCCGGTAAACGAAGCTTCTTTTGTTTCGGGAACAAACTCTTCAGTTGCTCGGCAGAAATAACGGGAAATGGTTGAACCCATTCTCGTAATCGTTGCATATATTCGTCGAACGCTTCGTTCGTCTGTAGCGCCGCGAACTGTAACAGCTTCAGTTGTTCAGTCGTCGCTTCAGGAAATGCATACATCACTTTCGATTGTGCCAAGTCGATGACTGCTCGCAAGACAGAAGGCGGCAGGCTTTGCGTTCGACTCTCTTTGACGAGCATGACTTGTTCTTTGATGAGATTATACTGTTCGTTTTGAATAAATGGATCTGACATTATGTCGCCCCCTTCCTCCATCTTCAGTTTACAGGAAACGATGCTTCCTTACTGTGTACACTTTGATTAAGAAACATAGTCGACCTAAAAAGGTACAACTAGCGAACTAGTCGTACCTCCTTCATCTCGAGCGGTATACAATCTTTCGAATCGTGTGCGTCGCCAAATGATAGGACATGGCCAGATTTTCGATTCGCTCTCCGTTCCGAAACGCTGCGCGTATGGCTTCGTTTCGTTCCTCAAGTAATTGTTTTCCACCGTTGACCGTCCCCCATTTCCGTTTCGTGTCAGTCGGGGTCGGCACATATAACGTTTCACCTTGTACGTATTGTTGCACCTCTTGCAACAATCGTTCTGGCAGGATATGTTGCGCATTGACGTACTTCATCATACCTCGCTCCTTATTGAATGAATCCAATCCGATAAGGGAGCAAAGCCAAGTGGTTTACGTTAAAATCAAGCGATCAAGGTATTCGTTTCGCCCCATGCAAGTGATCGCCTTTCGTCCAAATGGCTTTGCATGAGTGCGTGAAGACCTAGAAAATCGAAGCCGATTTTCCACGGGTATGCGCCTCCTTTACGATGTGTCGTTCTTTCGATTATACAGGATTCAATGAATCTGCAAAAGGGCGGCTCAGCCGTTCTTCATACTAAATTCATCTGCGAGCTTGAAGGACACGTCCTTTACTTCTAATCCGCTTAACGCGAAATAGAGTTGGAGATAATTATGCTGGTTCAAGAAGAAGACCTGCTTCGTCTGCGTCACCCATTCTCCGTCCGTCCCATTAAACGTGAACGTCGCACCCGGGATATTGTTCGCAAATAATGTCACCGGCATCTGTGCCAACTCTCCCGCGTTCGAACGGGCAGTCAACGTGATATCATACGTCCCCGTTTGGTCGACCGAGATAGCGAAGACGTGTGTGTTTCCAGTCGAGGTATCGATTCCTGACAAATCCACATGTTCCCCGTTTTTGAGATGCTGATAGTCTAACTCAAATGCATCCTGTTGATTCGTCTCATCTTCGAAGCCGAGCACCTCGACGGAACCATCATGAATCCCGAGAAGACGCTCCATCGCCGGTGATTTCAAGATGAACGCACAGATGTTCCGCGCGCTCCGCAACAACTCGCCCCGTGTGACAATCCCTTCTTCGAGCGATGCCATTGTATTGTCCTCGAACGAGTTGAGGTCCGGGCGGTCGACGACCATATACAAGTCGTTTTGCGAACGAACCATCGCCGCTGTGTTTTGACGATTGGCCGACTCATCCTCACGGAAGTTCACTTTTGCCCACCAGTCTGTCATGACGATGCCTTCAAAGCCCCACTCATCACGTAAGATACGCGTATTTTGATCGTATAGACCAGCCGTCCAGATCCCGTTGACCGCGCCGTATGTCGTCATGATGGACGATGCGCGTCCTTCTTTCACGGCCATCTCGAACCCTTTCAAATAAATCTCGCGTAACGCCCGCTCCGAGACGACCGAGTCGATATCGTGACGATGCGCTTCTTGGTTATTGGCGCTGAAGTGTTTGAGCGTTCCCGTCACCCCGACACGATGCATGCCGTTCAATTGAGCGACCGCCATCTTCCCAGTCAAATGCGGATCTTCCGAGAAATACTCGAAGTTTCGACCATTCAACGGGTTACGGTGAATGTTCATTCCTGGTCCGAGCAACGTGTCGACGCGGTTTTTTCGCATCTCAAGCCCAGTCATCTCAAACAAGTCTTCGACGAGATCGACGTTGAACGTGGAAGCCAAAAGCGTCCCGTTCGGAAGTGCGAACGCCTTCGTCCCGATATCCATGCGAATGCCTGACGGACCGTCGGCACAACACGCTGCTGGAATCTCAAGCTCGTTCAATCGGTCGGACACACCACCGAACGCCGCTGCCGTCCCCGGCGTGACACGCGGTGAGTTCATCCCTTGTCCGCGAACGATTGTCGCCAAATCCTCATCTGTCAATTGATCTAAGAATGTGTCAAGTGACGCCTTTCCATGATACACATCGCTCAATTTGATACCTTGGTCACCCGTGAACACTCTAGTCTCAGGGCGTTCTTCCAAATAACGTGTCTCGACGTCAACGGCGCGAAGCGGCGTCGACTCGTAGCCCACTTCAAATCCCTGTTCACCTTGAATTGGTTTCATCCGTTCGAACGGGAGGACAGGCGCCATATTTTCGCTTAACGTCTCGAGGACACGTTGCTCCTGCTGCTCGACTTCGAGAGCGAGTGTAGCCGAACGCACATCCGTTCCGGCATATAAGCGATATGTCCCTGTTTCTAGAACGAAGCTCGATTCATGACCCGTCAAGCCAGAGTCGTCGTAGCTCGCAAAGTCAGTCATGTGGACGTTGAACGAAAGCGTTTGTTGTTCACCCGGTTCAAGAAGCAAGGTTTTCTCGAACGCTACCAATGACCGAAGCGGATTCCCGAGCTTCCCTTGTGGCTTCTCGACGTAGAGTTGGACGACTTCTTTCCCGTCACAGTCACCCGTGTTCGTCACTTCCACATCAACCGTTAGGGCGCCATAGACTTCCTTAGTCTGTTTGACCTCCGTTTTGAACGTCGTGTAAGACAGTCCGAATCCGAACGGGTATAAAACGTCATCTTTCGCGAACGTCTCGAAGTAGCGATAACCGACATAGATATCTTCCTGATAAATTCCTTTATCCGCGTGACCGAAGTTCTTCGTCGACGGATAATCCTCGATGGATCGGGCAATCGTATCCGTCAGTTTCCCGGAAGGACTCACGTCTCCGACGAGCACGTCGACGAGTCCTTTTCCACCTTCCATCCCACCTTGCCATGCATAGAGGATGGCACTCGGCTCCTTCGCCCACTTCATGTCGATGATGTTCCCAACGTTCAACACGACGACCGTCTTGTCGAAGCGTTTCGTGACGCGCTCGATCATCGTATGTTCGATATCCGTCAATAAGAAACTACCCCGATCGGCCGTGTTGTCACGGTCTTCTCCTGCCGTACGTCCAATCATGATGAGGGCGACATCTGATTCTTGTGCCGCCTGTTCGACGAGTTCGTCCGTTACGTCCATCTCCTGTTGTGACCACGGTTCACCGGCCCAACCGACACCTTGGTCGAACGGATTCTCCTTCACCCATTCCTCATATGTCGCATAGAGCGATTCATTGATGTGAATGTCTGGACGCTCGCGCAGTGCCTCGAGCGGCGTCGTGACATGTCCGACGTTCACCATCCCGCCTGAACCGGTACCGCTCTTATAGTAATGGAACTGGCTACGACCAAATACGGCGAGCTTCGTCCCTGACTGTAATGGGAGGGTCTTCTGTTCGTTTTTGACTAACACGACACCTTCCGCGACCGCTTGACGTGCCAATTCCTCATAACGAGTCCAATCCAATGTATACTGTTTCATTTCGTCAGCTCCTTAAGTCCTTTTGCGATTACATTCATACAATCGTCTGCCTGTGGATAGTCTCCCAACTTGTCCATGAAGGCATGGTCCATCCCCCGATATTGAATGAGGCGTGTCGGGACACCCGTTCGTGCCAGTTTCCGCGCATACGCCTCCCCTTCGAGTCGTAAGTAATCGTACTCCGCCGTCACAATCAAAGTCGGTGGTAGGCCTGAGACATCGTCTGCGAATAATGGTGAGACGAGAGGATGCGTGACATCCACCTCCCCTTGAAGATAGAGGTCATTTAATAGCGAATCCGGGTCGGCGAGGGCGAGCACGACACCTCGAATTAGGTCGTGATGGTGTGAGATATCGTAAGCATCGAGCGCCCATTTAAAATCATCTGTCGGAATCGAACCCAGATTGACGACGGGATAGACGAGCGCTTGATAACAAATGCGTCCTTCCCCTCGTTCTTGCTCCATCAGACAGCAAGCGGTCGCCAAGTTGCCTCCGGCACTATCCCCTGCGACAGCAATTTGATCACGAAGGACGTTCAACTCCGTCGCGTTGGCATATACCCATTCAAAAGCGCGGTAACAGTCATTCAATCCGGCCGGGAACGGATGCTCCGGGGCGAGACGATAATCGACGGAGAGGACAACCGCGTTCGCTCGTTCCGCGAGCAACTTACAAGGATTCTCAACCGTCTCGAGCGTGCCTCCGAAGAAGCCGCCACCATGGAAGAAGAGAATGGCTGGGATGGCTTCAGTATGATGCGGACGATACAGACGAACCGGGATGTCACCGTCCTCACTAGGAATCATGAGATACTCGGTTTTGATATCAGTCGTCGTCTGATCCCGGTTCGGCCACCCCATGCTGGCACGTGCCACCTCGAGGTCAAATGTTGTATCCGGTTCATCGTGCGAAGAATGATTTGCGGTCAACGTCGCAAAGACACGTGGGTCAAGATCGCCGGTACGGTCTGCATCCGGTATGGGTTTGATGACGGTTTCGAGGTGGTTCGAAACGACAACATGATTTGTAGACTTTAGTGATTCCATCCATTGTGCGTAGAGACTCATTTCACTTCACTCCTTCGTAAAAACAATCAATCAAAAAAGGAATTTGCTTCACCTGGTAGAATACGGTACTAATCTTTAAAAAAGGAGAATCTATATGTATAGCGCAGAAACTCGGGATAGACATTTGACTCAATTTATTCAAGAGTTACAAAACAACGTTAATGTAGAGGGCGTGGTTCAGCTAGGTTCTGGTGTGAATGGATACCAAGATATTTACTCGGATATCGATTTGATGGTTGCTAGTTCCCTACACGTTAGCTCAACTGATGTAAAAGAAGAACTGGCTACATATTTTTCAACACTTGATCACATCATAGTAAAAGAGAAAAAATTCTCGTCTGATATTTTTCTGCTCATCGTTATTCTTAAAAACGGGCTTGAGTTCAATGTTTCGATTGTCCCTTTGGAAAAGTTAACGGTTCGCTCTCCTTTATGGCGAGTCATATTAGACAAAGATGATAGAGTTTTAGCAAAAATGACAAAAGAGGATGAGCTTTTTCAAAATCAAGAAACGCCTTACCGATTCCATATAGATCCCTCATTTGAATTTTTCTATCTGAGTCACGCACTAGAAAAAGAACTAAAACGAAACAACTTCATTTATGCGCTCAATATGCTTGAAGAGTTAAGGTCCCTGACACTCCTCGTGCAGACATTGAAAGAAGAAAAGAAAGCTCATCAATTTAAGGCATACCATACGTTGCAATCTTTATTTGTTCAGAGTTATCTAGATACGTTCCCTCATACAATCGATATCACGAGCATCCGAGCATCACGCGAAAAAATTCAGATACTGTTTCTTCAGTCTATGCAAGATCACCCACAATTCTTAAAAGATGACACACTACTCTATTCATTCACCTTGTAAAAATGAATATTGACCTTCGAACGACTTCTGACTCGCTTTCATGTATAATGAGGGGTATTGCAAATAGACATTGAAATTTTCTGAAGCAGAAGTTTTCACGAAAGAATGAGGTTACCCATGAACAAACAGCAATTTACTGATTATCGCCTGAGCGACGAGATCACGCGCGCGCTAGGCATTATGAAATACGAATCACCGACTGAGGTACAACAGCAGGTCATCCCGCGTGCGCTCGAGCGCGAAGACTTAATCGTCAAAGCACAGACGGGAAGCGGAAAGACAGCTGCTTTCGGGATTCCGGTCATCGAGCTCATCGACTGGGCCGAAAATAAACCCCAAGTGCTCGTCTTGACACCGACACGCGAACTCGCTGTCCAAGTACGGGAAGACATGACGAACATCGGACGTTTCAAGCGAATCAAAGCGACTGCCGTCTACGGGAAAGAACCGTTTTCGAAACAACGTGAAGAGTTGAAACAAAAGACACATATCGTCGTCGGTACGCCAGGTCGCGTCATGGACCATATCGAGCGTGAGACCCTCTCACTCGACCGCGTCGAATACTTGATCATCGATGAAGCGGACGAGATGCTCAATCGCGGCTTCCTCGCTGACGTCGAGAAGATTCTTCAACAGTTGCCGAAAGACCGCGTCACAATGGTCTTCTCAGCGACATTCCCACAAGATATCGAACGTCTCTGCCAGAAGCATATGAATGCTCCGGCACGTGTCGCAATCGAATCGACCGGCATGACCGCTTCGACAATCGAGCACCGTCTCCTCCCGGTTCACCGGAATGAGAAACTGGCTGTCCTTCAAGACATCACGGTCGTCGAGAACCCGGATAGCTGTATGATTTTCTGTCGTACGAAAGAGAACGTCGATACGGTGTACGCCGAGCTCGACAAAGCCGGTTACTCGGCTGAACGCCTTCACGGCGGACTCGAACAAGAGGACCGTTTCGCCGTCATGAACGGATTCAAGATGGGTAACTTCCGCTACCTCGTGGCGACAGACGTCGCAGCACGTGGAATCGATGTCGATAACGTCGAGCTCGTCATCAACTATGATGTTCCTGTCGAAAAGGAAAGTTACGTGCACCGGACAGGTCGTACCGGACGTGCCGGCAAACAAGGAACAGCGATCACGCTCATGACCCGTCAGGAAGAACGTCTCATCGGAGCGATCGAATCATACGTTCAATTCGAGATTCCGATGATCGATGCGCCGACAGAAGCGGAAGTCGCGGCTAACCAAGATGCCTTTGAGCAGAAGTTAAGTGGCCGACGTGTCGTTCGAAACAACAAGACGGCTCGTATTAACCAGGACATCATGAAGCTTCACTTCAGTGGCGGGAAGAAGAAAAAACTTCGCGCCGTCGACTTCGTCGGAACAATCGCCAAAATCCCTGGCGTATCCGCTGACGACATCGGAATCATCACAATCAATGATCAGATGACATACGTCGATATTTTGAACGGAAAAGGTTCAATTGTCCTTCAAGCGATGGAGACGACGCCGGTCAAAGGGAAGAAATTAAAAGTAAGCAAAGCGCGTAAATAATACAACTCTAGCCTCAAAGATGATATTCGTCTTTGAGGTTTTTTGTTATTTCACAAATCCCGAAAGCGCTTTCGATAAACACTAAAAAAATATGGCTTTTAGAAAACGTTTTCACCTGCATCATACCTGTATCAAAGTTTGAATTCAACCTTCCTCACTTGATTGTCAAAAAAGAGCCCAAGGTTTACATCTTGGACTCTTAGCTTGAACGTTCACTTATGAACACTGCAACATGCTCGATTAGTCTAACGACTCTTCCGAGATGAGCTTGAACCCTTCAATCTCCGTCTCCTCTTCCACTTCAATCAACAAGCACGGTTTCCCTTTATAGTTCACCTGCTTCACGTATTTCAAGTCTTGCGGACTGACCGAGATATTTGCGACCTTTGTATTAATCTTGATTGATTTTGACGTATACTTCGGAACGACACTCGTCGCTTTCATCTCATATTTCGTGTCGTCGACGACTTGCTTAAATGCCTGCTCGACCTTCTCCGTCGTCACATCTTCCACACCACTCGCCCGTAAGACGACCTCGACGGCACGGGAGTCGAGCATCGCTACTCTCTCTTCTTCCTGTTCGTTCTCTTCTTCGGCGACAATGATTTGATTGATCTCATCATAAACGGTCGCGAGTGTCCGAGAATTGACTTCTTCTCCGATGACCGCTTTGACCACTTCTTCGAAGACTGCCTTCTCTTCTACTGCCGTGACGATTTCCGAACCGTTCAACACGTTCTCAATGAACGTCATATCCGGTTGATGCGCTTTGTGCGCCGAATAGAGGACATGGTTCACATCGGCTGCGTTATCCGTGAAGCACGGGAATAAGAATCCACCGATCGGCGCCTCGAGTTTGATGATCGGATTCACAATCAAGCTGGCTTTGAACTCCCGCTCGACGAAGTCAAAGACGAGTGACTTTTTCGGAAGCTCTGTCGGGCTGATGCTGCCGAGGATGAACTTCGTCGTATACACCTCATCGTTCGCGTGAATTTCAGACTCTTCCGAGTACCGGTTCGTCGGCTTATTGTAATTCCCCCGGATGAACGTCACCACCATATCTTTCTCAAACGGTGTATCCTTTACCATCTTCAACGCGATGCGTTGCATATAGTCCGTCCAGACGTCGGTTTCTTCCGTACGAAGTCCTTCATACAGCAACCCTTGCGTGTGGTCGACCTGACCTTCCTCGGGATATTGGAACTTCACTTCGAACAACTTTTCATCGAGTTTTCCACCGAGCACTTTTTTGAAGTTCGTCAAAAACAGTTCTTGTTGTTCTTCTTCGAGGAACGGGAATGGGCGCAACTCTTCGTAATAAATCTCATTCGTTTCCTGCCGGATGTAAATCGTATATAAGTCAGCAATCTTCAGCTTTGTCGCATTCACTTTAAACTGTCGGCGAATCGCCGCAATCTCTTTCTTGTTCATTCCATCCACCTCTTCTTTTCTCTCCATCCATGTCACCCATTATACCAGTCCTGATCGGTTACTAGTTCCAAAGAAATAACACGAGGTCGTTCGCTAATGCTAGAGAAGGATTTGCGATAGTCTTTCTAATCATTTTGAAGATTTTCACACTTTTTCAAAATCGTCCTGTGTATGATCAAGTTGGATTTATTGCGTGATGTTTGTCTCACTAGTTGTTTGATGAAAGGTTGCCCACTTGCTCGACAAGTGTTCATTCCAAATACATAGTAGGAGGCTTTTTATGTTAAAGAAACTCATGTCTGTCGCACTTGTCGCCTTGCTCGTCTGGATCTCCGCATCGTTTGATGCTACACCGGTCTCAGCATTCCCACCGAACATCCCATCGAAAGCGGACGCGCTCACGAAACTGAATGCACTCACCGTCAAAAATGAAGGATCGATGACAGGATACAGTCGGGACCTCTTCCCGCACTGGTCGAGTCAAGGAAGTGGTTGTAACACACGTCACATCGTCTTGAAACGAGACGCTGACTCGGTCGTCGACCAATGTCCAGTAACGACCGGCTCATGGTACAGTTACTATGACGGATTGACGTTCACATCAGCCTCTGACATCGATATCGATCACGTCGTCCCGCTCGCCGAAGCATGGCGCTCAGGTGCAAGCAGCTGGACAACGACCAAACGTCAAAGCTTTGCAAACGACTTGAACGGTCCTCAGTTGATCGCGGTTTCTGCTTCATCGAACCGTTCAAAAGGAGACCAGGATCCGTCGACATGGCAACCCCCTCGCACCGGCGCTCGCTGTGCGTATGCGAAGATGTGGGTCGAGACGAAGAGTCGTTGGGGCTTGAGCCTTCAATCAGCAGAGAAGTCAGCACTCACGACAGCCATCAATGCTTGCAGTTATTGAGTGAGAAAAGGAGTCTTCGAATGAACGAAATCACTTCAATCTTTAAGGCAACCCACGGTGTCATGACGGAGGAAGTCGGTGTCATCAGTGGCGAGTTGGAACTGACGACGGCGTGTCAGGAAGATGGTTCCTTGACACTCCACATCACGTACGTCGGGGCAAAAGATGTATACACGCTCCCGGGGAGCCCCTATCAGCTGCATGACCCGAACGATCATACTGTCATCCATCAGATGCTCGTGAATGTTCTCGAACGGACGTAAAAAGAAGGAGTTGATCACTCGATTTGAGTGATGGACTCCTTCTTTTACTTTTTCATCATTTTTACAATGGATCGGATGACAAGATATGTCACGCCGAAGACGAACGCCACTAAAAGAAGACTTGCACCACCAATGATTCCGAATGTGAACATGTTTGTACCTCTTTTTCATTTTCTGAATTAGAACATGATGAAGATAACATATTTTCCCATCCCTATGAACCATGACTAGTTTTGTTGTTGCTTCCGATCGACCTCTCGAATAATCGCGATTGCCTCTTCATAAGACTGTCGCAACTCATCCGGCATGTCTTCGACGTACTCACCAGCACGTACTCGAATCGACTCTTCTCGCATGAGCGCTTCGATGTACGCGTCATATTCGTCAGCTGTCAACACGTCACGTGCAGCAGGCTGATCGTTCAATTGATCGAAGTATGGTTGAAGATCAGAGAGTGCTTGCTTCACTTCCAATCGTTCCGCCTTCGGAATCGCTTCATAATCGACATTTCCGTTCGCATTTCCATAGGCGATTCGCGTATCCGTAAAGACGCTCAGACCTTGCTTGAACTCTTCATATTCTGCCTCACCCAATACTCCTTTCGCTTGATTCAATTTGGCATCCAATAACAAATATTTCTCTAAAGTAGCGCTGACGATATGTACTTTCATCTCGTCAAACGAACCGTATAACTCATCCGCCAAGAGGGATTGATAAGCGAATGCACCAGTCGGGATGAGTAGTGCCGCTGCGATTCCGACCGTCATCAACCGCCGACGGATAAATCCTGGTTCCCGGCGCATTTCTTGTTTCGCTCGCTTCACACCTTGGCGACTCCGCTCACGCAGTTCACTTGGGATTTCAATGTCCGCCAACATCCGTTTCATCTCACGATCCATAGCAATCAGCCTCCTTCCATTCTCGTCTCAATTTATCGACGGCCCGATACAAGGTTGTCTTCACCGTACCAATCGGCCATTCCAATAAATCGGAGATTTGTTGAAACGTGTAGTCCTGATAATATTTCAGCACGACCACACTGCGTTCATCCTCATGAAGAGAATCCATCATATCAGCGAGGGTCATCGTTATCGCGTAATCCGTTTCCGCAATTCCGATTGACTCTTCAAACTCCGGCTTCAAGTGAATCACATTTTGTCTCTTCTTCATGACATCGAGCGCACAGTTGATGGTGATCTTCATCAACCACGTCTTCAAAAATTGTGGTTCCCGTAACGTCCCGATCTTTTTAAATGCTTGATAAGCGACTTCTTGAACGACATCGAGCGCATCGTCCGGATTTTTGACATATACGTAGGCCATCCGATATAGGTCGGCCTCGTAATGCTGAAAGATCTTTAAGAATGCTTGATCATTGCCTCGTTGCGCTTTTTGAATGAGACGTTTCATCGAACGTCCCCCCTTTTCGTTTTTTCCCTTACACTTATTAGACAGGAAACACATGCATTTGGCTTTACTCATTTGGAAAAAAATGAAAAAGGCATCTCAGAAGAGACGCCTTTGATAATTAACCGTTCTGATATTTTGTTAATAAGTCTTTCGGGATATGACAATAATCGTCCGGACAACGCGTCAGGCGGTCCTGATGCTCGTCCGCACTTCGCACATAGTTCGTGAGCGGCTTCACTTCAACAGCAATTCGTTCCGCATCCGATCGTCGATCAATAAACGCTTGCGCCTCCACCAAGTGTCGTGACTCCTCACTGTAGACGCCCGTCCGATACTTCTCGCCGACATCGATTCCTTGTTGATTGATGCTGTATGGGTCGATGATTTCAAATAAATAGTGCATCAATTTTTCGACCGTCACCACATCCGGATCGAACGTCGTTTTGACACATTCCACATATCCGTCATATTCCCCATCCAACGTGTCCGTCGTCCCATTTGCCCGACCTGCTTCGGTCGAGAGGACGCCAGGTAACGTCTTTACAAATTCTTGAACGCCCCATAGACATCCTCCGGCTAAATAGATTGTTTCGATTGGAACCATCCCCCATTTCGTTGAATCTTTTCTTCAGCATACACGTATCAATGAGAGAAAGGAGAGATTCACTTGAATAAACAACGTTTCTTCATCACGCTGGCCAGTTCCATGATTCTCTTTGTCGCAATGATGTTTATTTTCCGTAACGACTTTTCACTATTCACTGAAATGGTGATTATCTTTCTATCTGTCGTCATCGGTCAGACGATTGCCAATCGATTATTCCAACGTTTCTCTAAGCAACAAGTGTCAGGCAAGACTGTACTTATTACATATGCATCTATGCTAGCGGTATTTTGGACTTTTGCGAGCATCTTTTTTTGAAGGAAGATCAGATTATTTTCCTTGTACATACCCCAACCGCTTCAAATCTTCATAAACAAGCGTAGACAATAACTTTCGCCCGTCCCCATTCAAATGGTCCGGGTTATGGAAGAAAGATTGTTTGTGAATGAACCGTTCGTCCCCCATGTAGTTGAGGAATGGGACATCGATATCCAATTTTTCTAAATGCTGAAATACGAGGCGTTCCATGACCGCTTCGTCGAAATACGCATGATACGATGAATGGACAGGCTCCATCGCTAAGACGATGCGATAGCCTTGCTTCTTACAATAATCGATGATGTCTTGTAAATATGCCATATTCTCTTCAATCTTGTGATTGTTCACGGCATTCTCGTATTGAGCGGCGACTTCCTCATACTTACGCTCGGAATAGTTCAGCCCCCCATTCTCCCATGGCTTATGCACATCAAAGCGAAAATCTCGGATTTCCCGGGAAATGGCGGCGTAGGCACTCCCACTGTTCAATGCAGGGAAGCGTTCGTGCGTATAGTAGTTGAACCAACTGACCGACTCCAAGTCTTCCCGTTCCAACACGCGATAGTAGTTTTCTTTCCGACCGACGTTCGAATTGCTGAAGGTGATTTGTGATAACGACACAATCACGACCCCACCTGGCTTCAGATGTTCATCGTATTCTTTTAACATCTTCAAGTCATATTCGATTGGCTGACTCGGTAACGCCAAATCCAGATGCGATAATCCAAGCGACTTGAATGAATACCCGTACATCGCATGGGACGTCCCCAAATTGATGATGTCGACCGGGTGAGGGTCTTCCTTGAAGGCAAGGACAGCTCGGTTATTATTATATTCCCACGACTCTTTCACGAACTCGTTGACGGGAATGAAGATTGCGATGATGACGAGTAATACGACACCTATTTTGATTCCTAAACGCTTCATGCTAATTCCTTTCCATCCATCTTAGAACCCACCGTATATAAATCCTTGGCTCGACACGCCAAATAAGAACGCTGAGATAATCAAGAACAAGTTGATGGCCACACTCGTCACGGCAGACTGACGTGCCATCCAATCCCAAGCCGAACCTCTCGTCCGCTCGATATGTTGGAACAGATGAACGACGACAAAGACGACGAGGAAGATGATCAAATCGAGCAATGAGAAGATTTGAATCGCCTGCAACATGCCTGACGGTGCCCATGAAGAAGGCATCACGTACAGTTTGGCATGCGAGAACGCCTCCGCCATGGAGTGCGACTGGAAGAAGACACGTGAGAAACAGACGAGCTGGAACGTGATGGCGATTTTCCACCACCGATGCAGTGTCGGCACACGGTCAAATCCGACCCATGACGCCATTTTTTCACGTTGTTGTTTCGTATGATCTCCGAAGACGCGATAGATTCCATGAATGAGTCCCCATAAGACGAAGTTCCATGCGGCTCCGTGCCAAATTCCACTTACTAAAAATGTCGCAAGGATGGCACCATAAATTTGTTCGCGTTTCTTCTTTCCTTTCGCGAGTGGCATGAAGATATAATCCCGTAGCCACATCGAAAGCGTGATATGCCAGCGGTTCCAGAAGTCGGCAATCGATACGGCGAAGTGCGGTTGCTTGAAGTTTTCCGATAAGCGAATCCCGAGTAAGCGTGCACAGCCGATCGCGATGTCACTGCATGCCGAGAAGTCCGCGAACAGTTGAATCGAGAACAACATCGTCGCGAGCACAATCTCCGAACTGGTCGGGTCCGGGCTATTGAACACACTCGCGACAATCGGGGCCAACCGATCAGCAATCAATGTCTTCTTGAAGAATCCCCAAATGATGCGCTGGATGCCGTAGCTGATGTTGTCATAGTCAAGATGTTGCTCCGTCTTCAACTGCGGCAACAGTTTTTTCGCCCGCTCAATCGGACCTGCCACAAGTTGTGGGAAGAAGGCGAAATAAACCGAGAAATAGCCATAATGACGCTCCGCCTTCTGCTTCCCGCGCGAGACGTCCACGACGTAACTGATGGCCTGGAACGTATAAAAGGAAATCGCCAACGGTAAGACGATTTCTCTATACGGGACGTCATAATCAAATCCGCTCCATGTAGCAAATGAACGGAGCGAATCATTGACGAAATTAAAATATTTGAACCAGCCGAGGAAGAAGACGAGCACCGAGACACCGACCCACATTAACCGTTTCTTCTGTTCTTTCCTCTCTTGCTTCTCAATCAAAATCCCGATGACGTACGTGAAGGCCGTACTGATCAGCAACAGCGGGATGAATTGAATGCTCAACGTGGCGTAAAAGACATAACTCGCCAACAAAAGGAGCACCCAACGGTATCGATGTGGAACCATATAGTACGTTCCAACGATGAGGGTTAAAAATAAGAGAAATTCAATCGAAATAAAAGTCATATTTACCACCTGATGTTATGAAACTTGACGATGTACCGATTCCTGACAATCAGGTGGTCACAAGTTCTCGCTTCGGCAATGCGGCATAACGAATCTTCCCGAACGCATTCCGCGGAATCTCGTCAATTTGCATCACTCGAACACCTTTCACCTTGATTTGTTCTTTGATGATTTTTTGAATGCGTGCAACGTCATCTTGTAACGTATACACGTATAACTGGTCGTCTTCCCCGGCACAGACGCAGTCATGTCCATGCTCTCGAAGGAGCGCCTCGACTTCGTCTAGGCTGATTCGACTGCCATACAGTTTGATCATGCGCTTGATTCGGCCGACGATAAAGAAGTATCCATCCTCGTCACGATACGCCATGTCACCTGTTCGTAAAACACCGTGATTGTCATCACCTTTTGAAAGGTCCGCTAACGAGGTCGCATACCCAAACGACACGTTGTCGCCTTGATACACCAGTTCGCCCGTCACATTCGCATCTTTGATGTCGTTCCCGGCTTCATCTCGTAACGAGAGCGTTCCACCAGGGATGGCAATTCCGATGCTACCGGCTTTTTTCGCATGCATCCGATCCGGTAAATACGACATCCGGGCCGTCGCCTCCGTCTGACCGTACATGATGAAAAATTGAATTCCTTTTTCTTCACATACCGTTGAGAAGTGCTGCGCAAGCTTCGGATCTAACTTGCCACCGGCTTGCGTCAACTTCTTCAGGCTTGGGAGGTCGTACGTCTCAAACTTCAATCGTTTCAACATCTCATAATGAAACGGGACCCCACCAAACGTGGTTGCCTTCTCGGCACGACATAGCTCCCAAAACTCCTTTTGAACGATCGAGCGGTCTGTCAGGATGAGGGTCGCCCCTTTCAACAGATGACTGTTGATGATGGAGAGTCCATACGAATAGTTCATCGGCAGAGTCGTGATTGGTTTATCCGTCTGATCGATGTCGAGATAGTCGATGATTGATGTGGCATTAGCTGATAGATTGTTATACGTGAGGCGAACAAGTTTCGGACTTCCGGTACTACCTGATGTCGTCAACAGAAGAGCTAGCTCCTCATGAAGTTGATGGCGAACCGATGTTTCGGTTTCAAATAAGGCGTAGCCGCCATAGCCATAGAAGGCATCCAACGAGTTCGCCAAATCCTCCCTCGTCTCAGGAGCCCAGACGTGAGTCGGTTGATACCGTTCCATCAACTTCTGTAATTGGTCTACTGGAATATCTGCATCGAGCAAGACCGGGACGACCCGTCCACGGAGAAAGCCGATATATCCGAAGAGCGACTCGACTCGGTTTGCACATAAGCAGAAGACGAGCGACCGTTCGCCGACCTCCTGACAAATCGAGTCTCCGACTTCCAACATCTCTCTATATGAATAAGAGCGGTCCGCATAGACCGCCTCACGATTCATGTACTGCTCGAGTGTTTGAAAAAGCGTCATGACTGGATGTCCACACCGAGACGTTGCAACAACGCGATACCAGACTGATACGAATGGAACTCTGTCATTTCATCCGAGTCGATATAGACGTCAAACGCATCCTCGATTTCGGCGATGAGGGTCATATGTCCAATCGAATCCCACTCCGTTGATTCCCCGAGCTTCATCTCTTCAAGGACCACATCGTCCTCTAGTTCCAATCCATTTCGAAATGCCATATTATATGCTTCAAGCGTGCTCATTGTATTCATCCTTTCACATTCACTCAACCTTATTCGATTCTATCTAACATTATCGACTGATAATGATAATCATTTGCCTTGTGATTCTATCACAATTTTTCGAAATCCTCAATTCTTCATAGGAGGAAAAGCTTGGAGTTGAGCGATTTTATGCATGAAAAAGACCACATCGTTATGATGCAGTCTCTGGAGATGATAAAACATATCCGAGTTGTAAGTCGAGTGGTTCTGCCTCGTAGACTTCTGGCACGATTTCCTCAACCTATCAGGTCATAATGACACAACGATTATTTGAACTCGATTGCCACCGTTTCATAACCGCTATTCTTTAAAAACTCTGTCAAGAACGCTTCAATGCGCTCGTCTGCCTCTGTCAACAACCCTTGCTCAATCTTAGTCTTTTCCATTTTTGCCTTCTCTTTATTGATTTCATCAAAAATCAATTGCGAGGGATAGTCAGAAAAAAGTGTTCCTTTTACATCTGTCACTTTCGCATCATCTGTGTTCGCTACATTGTCTAAAATGGTTGAGTGCGGTACAGTGACGTTCAATTGTTCAGTCGTGTCATTGTATGAGACCTCCATGTTAGAGAGATCCGTACCTGCTTTGAGGTATCCTGAGTATTCAATCAGCTTGATTGCTTCGGCTATTTTGATTTCAACCAAAGGAACTTTCGTGCTGTTTCGACTGACAATAACATTGCTGTATTCATACTTTAACGTTGTCAACTCCGTCAATTCGACGAGTCGATCTTTGACGAGCGATACATCAGCCTGTTGATTAGTTGAAAATACACTCGGCTTAATCACTACAATCGCAATGATACCAATCAAGATGAGCGTGAGTAAAACAAATGAAACTCTTCCAATCATTCTTTTCATATTCGATCTCCTTTTAATATATTCAAGTACCTTCTAAAATTATGTAACGACTCCTTCATATACATATTATACCTACTTTAATTCCATAAATTTAATTTTTATTCAATTAAATTAGTTTTTTTCAAATAAAAGAGTAGATGGTTTGAGACCCATCTACTCACTCAGCATCATCAAGTTTTACTCGACTACAATCCAATTCAGTTGCGACAAACTTTGCTTCAGTTCATTCAATTCTTCTAACCTTTGAATGAAAAATGTCTCAATCGCATCGATGTGGTCTGGAGCACTTAAGAAATGCGTCAACGATTGACAAACGTATAACATAAATTCGTCATTTCGATCTTCCGGAGCTTCATAGATCCATTCTTCATTTGTCGCTGCGAATTGTTTGAAAGCGTCCATCAGAATCGATTTATGTTTACTATTTGGGTGAACCTCTATGTAAACTGATACTTCTGGGTAATCAGCTTGTTCAAAACTGAATCCACAGCCGATGTATTTCCAATCACTTTGATCATTTTGAATGACATATCGATTGTACTCACGGAGTTCAATCGCACGATTCCCCCATGGTTTCAGCTTTCCAAACAAATTCGTAAATGTATGCGTCGTTCGTTCATTCAAACACTGATCCAACATCGAAATGGTTCTCCCTAAGTTTTGAATCGCATATACATCTTGAGGTAGAAATGTTCTTGATTTATTCAATTCAATGTCCTCCATATACTTGAGTACTTGTTTGTAATACAAATCTTGTTTGTTATATTCTTGAAGCCATATGTAGAGTTGAAACCACTGCAATTGAAAGAACTTGGTTGAGGTGGAAGCGACATGTTTTGGGTCAAAGTATCGGGTGATATAAAACAGGTATGTCGAAAATCCTTCTACTTCACTTTGCTCAAGATGTTCTCGATAACGTTTCAATTGATGATGTCCTTCACCGCTACCTAACTTGTTCTCAATGAAGACGAGATGTTTCGTGTCCCCTTCGCTAAACGTGATGACGAGATCAGGTCGACTGTCGGTATCATGTGTATGTAGTTTACTGTACGTTTTTTGTGTATATGCCTTCACACGACTTATTTCAGAAAGGTTCACATCTGCAAAACGTTTAAAAAAATCCGTCAATAGATCCGGTTGTTCGAAAATTGGAGCGATGATTTCAGTTAAGTAATCTTCGTATGGATTAGAGTCGGATTGACGTAACAGGTTATAAATTTTCGAATACGATGACACCATTTTCTTTACTCCCTTCGTCACAGTATAAAAACAATGAGTGCTTGAGGTTTGATTCAAGCACTCATTTTACATTCATCATCTATGGTATGGTTCACAATAATATGGCTAAATAAGATTTTTATGATTTTTAAGTATTTCCTTATAAGATACTTATAGTAAAAAATCTAAAATCATACTAAATTAAATTTGTTATAGAATAATTGGGAATTCATAATCTCTTTTGTATATGATAATACTAGTTGTATAATATCATTTTATTTTTTAAGGAGAGAGCTATGGACTTAGTTTTTGAATATCAACTCAAAGAATTTAAAATAAACCTTTTAATGAGCGACGGACAAGCTTTCGAAAATTTCTTCTGTAATTTCATGGCAATATATAAAGAAGATTTCCGTAGAGTTAGAGCTTTTGGTGGACAAGGAGATAGAAAAAACGACGGATTCTTGCCCTCGCGTGGCGAATATTATCAATGTTATGCTCCAGAGGATATTTCACTAAAAAGAACTGAGGCATATGCATTAAACAAATTGAATAAAGATTTCGAGGGTTTATTCGAATCATGGGATACAAAATGGCCAATTAAAACATTCTTTTATGTGCTAAACGATAAATATAAAGGTACTCCTCCCTCAGTTTGGGATGAAATAAACCATTTAGAAAATAGTTTTAAGCATATAGTATTTAATATTTTAGATACAGATGGAATTGAGAGGATATTCAAAAATAAATTTTCTAAAGAACAGAGAAGAGAACTTGTGGGAATTACACCGCCTGAAGCAACTGTAGAATTAAAATCTTTTAATACTACTGCTAAGCAAGAAGACTACAACCTTAAAGGCTGGTTAACATTATTGAACTCGTCTATTTTAGATAAAATAGACTGTTTAGAAAAATTAAATATAAAAAATTGGTATTATAAAGACAATCAGCAAACTCTAAAAAGTAAATATATTAGTGATTTGAAAAATTTAATGAGTAATCAAAATACTATACAATTGAGTTTTTTGGATGATCTAAAAGATAAATTTCCTTCTCTATTTTACATATGGAATAAATACTTCAATAATGAAAAACAAATTATAAATAAACTTATTTTAAATATAAATAGATCTGAGTCTCAAGTCTTCAGAAATACTGATTGGGATTATCAATCGTTTATTACCGAATCAATTTCTTCAGTTATTAACATGTATAATGAGGTTGTTAATCTTAATAATAATATTCTAGACCAAGCTTCCCTAAGTAAAGTCAATCATAACTTTGGTAAGATAATTAGAGAAATTCCAGTAAACGATTACAATTCTAATGAGTTACTTGAAGGACTTTTAAGTGAAATACTTCAAAGTGGAAATTTGAGTTCCATTAATATAATTCAAGATTCTAAAGTAGGTTTTGTAATTAATGATGATATTCTAAATAATATTAACTCTATCGCCCCTTTTCGTATATTTAATGGGGATTCAGACATAGACAGTATCATCTCCTTCTTAATTGGCTCATATGAGTCGATTACCGAAGATGGAAAGTTGTTGTTCAGTCCACACTTAAATACTAGTCATATTATTTTCTTAGAAAACACTTTAAATTTTATTCATAAAGAGCGTGTTTTAAAGTTACAGAAGCGAAGTAATATAGGATTGTATTTTTTTATAAAAAATCATTCTAATTAACATTGCTTTATCAAACTTTTTTAAATAATTTATAAAATAAAGAAAAAGAAATTTTCCCTTTTCTTATCCGATTCAAATTATTAATGTTTCTGTTTAAACCATAGATTTAATTAGTACTCTCCCTTCATTAGAGATGGTTGGATAAAAATTAATTAAGAATGGATATAAAAGAATAACCTGTCGATATTAAGAAGTCATTAATATCGACAGGTTATTCTTTATTAATGTGAGTGTTTTCTGACTAAGTGACTTAAGTTAAAACTCTATAGTAATTTTAAAGCATTGAAATTTTTTATTTAGTACTTAATACCTTTTTTTGAACATTCGACACTTAAAGCTTCTAAATCTAAATATAAGTACTTTTTTGAACTTTTTATTGGATAGGAGGAATAAATGTAGTTAATAAATTCTGTCCAATTCATGTTCTTTGTATCATCAATGACTTGATCAAGAATTGATTTAGTTATTCCTTCAATTTTTCGATGATCATAATAAAAGAAAATGTCATCCTTTAAACTAACTACTTCTTTTAAGGTTCCAAAGGAGTTAATTTCCTGTTTAACTTGCAATCTTCTATCTTTTTTTGCTGCTTCAAATACATCACTTACGTAAGGACCGTAATGATCAAAATACCAATTAATTGAAGTTAGTTGTTTACCTGTAGACAAACACGAATACCAATCTGCTAAAAAAACCATTTTAGTAATTCGCGTTTTTGAAAGCTCATTTTTATAAGGATAATTTTCAACAAAATATCTCAAAATTTGCTTAATCTTTAACATAATTTATTCCTCCTTTCCAATTGGTAAGTTGTTTTTTATAGCGTCGACTAAAGCTATGCCAAAGGGACCATCTAAATATCCTTTTAATTCATCAGTATTAAATGAAAAATTAGGATTTAATGACTCTATAACGATAACTGCTAAAGCTTCGTCTCCATTAAACGCAAGTCTTTTACAATAAAAACTTCTACTCTTCATTTCAAGGGTCTTTAACGTTTCTTCACTGATATTACTTTTTTTTGATACTTGTTCTAAATATCTTGTATGCCCTTTGTTGAAATTTGGTAATCCACGCTCTATAACTTCTTCATTAGACCAACATTTACCTATATATCCTTCGTTGATAGGATACTTTGTTCTTCCATTTTTCTTAAAATTAGGATTATCTGAAAATCTTCCTACAGGAATAAACCACTCACTGTCCTTTACCCTATATACAGTAATTCGATCACTATTTCCTAATTGAAAATACTTAAAGAGATTCTTAATCATATTTTCTGGAATTGCATCAAAATTTGATTTTAAGACATTGCTTTTTTCGGACAAAGATTGTATCTGTTCTTCAAGATTGTTCTTCGATTTAAAATTCTTATTAGTTTGAATCCAAGCCCAAACAAAAAATCCTAAAATTACAATCCATATAATCTTGTAACTATCGATTATATTTTTTATATACTCGATAGAAGTAAGAAAAGGGATTAAGATAACTACTAAACTTCCCCACGTTTCTTTCCAATTCTTTAAAACTTTCAAGTAATCCCTCCTAGCACTTTGTTTATTCCTTAATTATACAATTTATTAATTAAAACAGCACTATTACTAAGAGAAGCAATGGACTAAACTAAATTTATGAGACAATATGTAACACCTTCGTAGGTATACACTTTTAAAAAATACTAGTATCGAAGATATTTTTGAGTTGGCAAAAATATATATTCAAGCGAAGATAAATAGGCAGTTGTGAAAGAGAAACTGAATGCCGAGTTGGCGATAAAAGAATTCATGGAGAAATGGAATTAAAAACAAATCTATCAAATCGAGACGTAGATGTGATGGTATCGATTTAATCATCCTATCGGAAAACAATACACCTACGAGCACGGTCCTGATTCTACGAGCGAGAATGACACGAAAGAACGACAAATGTCTCACCTGAAGATGGAAAGCAAAATTTTTAAAAAGTACACGGAAATCGAAAGCAAGTTGAAAAAGAGGTAGTCCTACAGATTGTTAAGCTCCTTCGAAAGAAATAAACGGTCATCACCATCATAAATCTATTCAACACTGAGATCGCTATCTATAAATTGTGCGTGCATAAACAGATGCCCCTTTGTAATCGATGCGGTACAAATAGTTTTAGAGAATTGAAACTATCCAAAAAGGACCATCATCTATTTGTATCAAGGGACCGTCTATACTTCCTATGCTTTTCAAGATTTCGTCAAGCGATATCATCTAGTGAGCAGTATGTCTTAAAGAGATAACTTTAGGATAATGCGATGATTAAATAGTTCGATTCGATTTGAAGTTTGAGAAATTTCAGTACGTCAAACTCAATTCATTGGAAGAGCATGAGGTCGATGAGTGAATCACACACTGTTTAAACTACTGTAACGAAGAAAAGATCAAAAAAAATTAGGTCACCTGATACCTTTAAAACACAGTGTATTGGCAACCTAATCAAGATATTTTATATGTGTCTCATAACACTAGGTCAATATATTGATGATTTTTGTTAATGGACTCTCAATTACATATCTTTTAAATTTAAAACAGGTTTAATAATATCTCGATATATCTCATAACCATATTTTCCCGATAATTTTAAATTGCGAGCCTCTATAAAGCTTAAATCAGGTGCGCTTACTGAGGTTGGGATGTAGTGCAATTTTGTTTCATTATAAGATGTACTAATGGATTTAAAATCATTATTGAATACTTTAAATTGAGGTATAGTTCTGCTTAAAACATCTACTGATTTTATTCCTCGATATGCCAAAATTCTCATTGCTTCTGGACTAATGAGGTCTTTGTAAGTTGGCGTATACTCTCTATAGCTTTCGCTTAAAATCATAGAAGGTAGATATTGTTCCTCACCTTGTTTATACTCTTGCTGCTTTATAGTTAAATCAACTACATGATATGGTGGAACAAATATCCAAGCATGGGCAGCACGAACATTATCTTTAATATCGATAGACCAAAAATGCTTTTGAGGAATTCCTGATTTTTTCGGAAATTCAATACTAAGGGAACCGAACATCATATGGTTCCATATTCCTTCTTCCTCTAAAATACGAGAAAGCGTCGATGAAATATCAATACAAGCCCCAAGACGGCCATCTCTTATTAACTCTTTGTTTAATAATTCTGCTATTATTGGTAATTTCACTCTGACATTCTTTAAATATTCAACATCATACATCTTCAATTGAACATATTTTGCATATTCATTAAGATATGTTGAATTTTTTTGTTCAACTCTAATAAAATTTGGATCATCATAAAAACCAACCCTATCGATTTTAATATTATTTTTAAGGAAATCTTTCTCAATCATATTAAAAGTATCATTTTTCTTAACCATATAAACCTCCGAACTTAGTATATTTTAAGATGTATATTCTAATTGTCTTTTCTCAGCAATTTTCATAATAAAATCTGAACCTCATTTACTTATGATAAGGCTCATTCCGATTAATCCGATACGCCCGATAAATCTGCTCACACAACACGAGCTTCATGAGTTGATGGGGGAATGTCATCTTCGAGAACGAAATCGTATCATCGGCTCGCTTCATCACATCGTCCGACAAACCGAGCGATCCTCCGATAACGAAGGCGATTTTACTCTTTCCATACGTCGCGAGTTGATCGAGTTCACGGGCGAACTCTTCGCTCGTCCGCTGCTTTCCTTGAATCGCCAAGGCGATGACGTGCGTATCTGGGGATATCTTCGCCAAAATACGTTCGCCTTCCTTTTGTTTTACTAGTAACATATCTGCCTCACTCAAATGCTCGGGTGCTTTTTCGTCTGAGACCTCGATTTCCTGCACTTTTGCGTAGGCAGAAAGCCGCTTTGTGTACTCGGCAATTCCTTGCTTTAAATATTTTTCTTTCAGTTTGCCGACCGTGATAATTGAAATATTCATCCAATTCTTCCTTTTTCCACAGTTTTTTTGGAGTTATCCATAGGGTTATCCACAGAGTTATCCACAAATCCACATGTTGATAATTAGTTTTTGCTTGACACAATATATGTTGCGTTGGCTTCACAGAACTCACATGTCACGTGTTCACTTGTGGATAATTCCTCCAACAGTGGGTACTCCCCTGTTTCATCCACAATGATGTCTAAAGCGATTTCAACATGTTCCTTGCATACTTTTTTTTCCACAGTTTTTCCTCCTTAAAAAAGAAGCGTCGCCGCTTCTTTATGTTGCTTCAGTTAATGTCGCCTCGGTTTCGCTTGCTTCTCCGCGACGTAAATACTCAATGGTAATCGTATCACCGACCGTCGCATCCCGGTAGAGTGCATCGCGTAAATCGACGTATCGTTTGATCTCCCGGTCTCCTATTTTCGTGATGACATCTCCAACACGTAGTCCCGCTTCCTCAGCCGGACTACCTGGTGTCACTTCTTCCACGAAGACACCGTCTTCTTGGTCGAATGAAATCCCGTACTCTTCTCGGATGTTACCAGGTACAGCGATGACTTCCTGAATCGTGACACCGAGCTGCGCCCGTGTCACTTTGCCGTCGCGTTCTAACATGTCAATGACCGGTAGCGCCACGTTGACGGGAATGGAGAATCCGACCCCTTCTACGCTCGCCTCGGCGATTTTCATCGAATTGATTCCGACGAGTTCTCCACGAATGTTGATGAGGGCACCACCCGAATTCCCCGGGTTGATGGCCGCATCCGTTTGAATGACTTCCGCGTTATAATCCATCAAGCCGTCGCTGTTCGTATCGACCGGCACCGTCCGCTCGACACCACTGACGATACCACGGGTGACCGAGTTTGAGAAGACACCAAGCGGATTTCCGATGGCCATGACGGTCTCGCCGGCTTGGAGAACGGTGGAATCACCGAGAACAATCGGCTCCACATCGATGTTTTTCGGTAACTCGACCTCGGCGACAGCCAAGTCGTTGAGCGGGTCTTCGCCTAAAATGGTTGCCGATGCGATTTGACCATCGGAGAAGGCGATGTTGACCTCGTCCGCTTCTTCGATGACGTGGAAGTTCGTGACGATATAGGCCGTGTTTCCTTCTACTTTATAGATGACGCCGGATCCGGCACCCGCCTCCCATTGCGAGTCCGAGGTGAACGCACGCTGAATATTGGTGATGCTGACGACGGACGTCTTCGCCCCAAGGACAGCGGTCGTGACGTCCGATTCGGTGACGGTGACGGCCTGTTCGGTCCGCGTCAGTTCATTCGTCACAAAACGAGAGGTCGGCGAATCCCAGAGCATCACGATGACAAAAAACAAAGCCGCTCCTAAGAATCCGCCAACCCCTCCGAGTAACAACGGTTTTATATTTGGTCTCGGCTTATGGCGTACGTGCTCCTCTTGCTTCGGTCGCCATTCGCTCCGAGACGGATACGTCGATTTCTCTTCTGTTGCTTCGTGTACTTCAGGTTCGACGTCTTGAGGTTCATACTCATGGTGTCTCTCTTCGTTCACGACGCGTCCCCCCTTCAAGACAGTGTGATAACTGTCTTTTCCCAAGTTTCCTTATAAAGAAACGAGTGAAGTGGGGATTGTCGGGTCCGTGTCGCACAATTTGATTCGACCTAAGTCGACGTCTCGCATGCCGAGTGTTTGTGAGACGCTCATCTGTGCGAGCTCTTTCATGTTGTTGTCTTTACTTAAATGGGCTAAATAGATCCGTTTCGTGCGGTCACCGATGACCTCACTCATCGCGATGGCTGCATCCTCGTTCGAGACGTGGCCATAGTCGCCGAGGATTCGTCGTTTGACACTCCATGGATAACGCCCCATCTGCAACATCGAGACGTCATGGTTCGACTCAAAGATGAAGTCGTCCGCTCCACGGATGATTCCTTTCATCCGGTCCGAGACATAACCCGTGTCGGTGATATGGGCTAATCGTTTCCCGTCATGGGCAAACTGATAAAACATCGGGTCTGCCGCATCATGGCTTACGTTGAATGTCTCGATTTCAATATCCCCGAACTGTTTCACATCTCCGACTTCGATTTGAAACTTCAAGGCAGGATCAATCTTTCCAATCAGTGATTCCATCGCCACCCATGTCTTCGCATTCGCATAAATCGGTAAATTATACTTACGTGCTAATATCCCGACACCTTTAATATGGTCGGAGTGCTCATGGGTGACGAGCAGTGCGTCGATTCCGTCAAATGACCGATCGATGGCTTCGATGCGCTGTTGCATCGCTTTTCCAGTCAATCCGGCATCGACGAGCAGCTTCGTCCGTTCCGTCTCGATATAGAGGGCGTTTCCGGTCGACCCGCTCGCTAACACACTATACTGTAAAGTCACGCAATCACTCCTTTCATTCTTTCGTTTCAAACTCCACGTGCTCGACTGTTCCATCGATTGCATTGACGAAGTAGACCTGATCATCAATTCCAATCGACCAAAGCGGTGGCATGATGATCAAACTGCCAGAGCTGTCGAGCGGTAAACTGTAAAATCCGGTATTGATGGCCCGCATCTCCTGGTTCGGTTGGAAGTACTTCCGAGACGCGAGTTGTGAGATGGCTTCACTGGCCGTCAACACGAGGTCATCTTGCGTTTTTGAGGAGAGGTCTTTTAAATGACGCTGTTTATAATCCGTCACTTCGAACGACTCGTTCAACTGAATGAGGATGAGGGACGGACCGATGTACATTTCCGTGCCACCCTCGACTTCAGGTGCTGAAAAAATTTTGTTGTCCTCGAATGTTTGTACGAAAGCAACCTGTCTCGTTTTTTCATCGTAGCGCCAGTAGGCGTACTCGTTTCCAAACGGAACATATTCCGCCACAAACGTCGAAGCGGTCGTCCGCAAATCCTTCGCATCGAGCGGCACGGGTTGTTTCAACTCGACCTCGAGTTGCATGTTGTCGAGCGTCGTCGCGAGCTGTGCCTCCCGATTTTTCGTGATCATCGCAGCTGACATCTCTTCAGACGAACCCGTTAAATAGCCGATATCTCGACCCATCCGTGGCAATTTTGCCGGATCGACGTTCCGCTGGTCTAAAATCTGCGTGATCGAGGTGTTGTCATTCGTCACGACTTCGGTCGCCCATGTTTCCGTCAGCAATTGAAACAACAGATAGATGTTCAAGGCGAGGAAGGCGAAGATTAAAATCGATTTCGCTTTACTCCAATCCACGATACATCATCCTTTCTGTCCAATCGTCTCCTTGATTGTATGGGACCCAACGGCCCGCCTCACGCACGAACCAGTTCGGTGAAAACGTCACATAGCGGCTCGTGTCCTCGTTATATTCGATCTCATAACCGATTCGAATCTCGGTCACGTTCTCAAATCGTCCGGAGTTGATGAGCGTACCGAGTACCTCATCCGCATCAGCCAACTGTGTCGTGCCGACTGTGATTAGGCGATCGATTTCCAAGTGGTTACGTGTGATTGACCGGACCTGTGCCCCGTCGTTTTCCACACGTAATGTGGATAAGTCGATGGCATCGTTGTTGATAAACGCCTCACGCTGACTGAAGACGGGATACCCTTTCACGTGAAAACGGAACACGGTCGTTTCAAATCCTTTATTGGCCGGTGTGATGGCATCGAATCGAAGGGACAGCCCTTGATTCTCCGACGCTTCATCGACCCATCCCCCGTGGAAGTTCACGAATTCCACAATGGAATCTAACCCGATTGCTGTATCACGCTCGGTGCTATTCCGAGACAGGTTTCGATAGCGACTGGCGTTCAGTTTCGCATCATATTCCGCCACACTGACACCATTCGTCAACGCCCCGACCGAGCTTGCCGGGTCGACTTCTTGAACGTTCGGGTCACCTGGGAAGAACGTATCTCGCATCCAGTCGAGACGAGTGTCGATTTGAATCGACGACACGTCATACGCGAACAACTCATTCATCTCAGGTCCGACGACCGGGATATAATTCACGCGTTCATCCGTATACGTCACGCGCTTCATCGTTCGACTCGAGTTTTTTAAGAAAAGACTGTTCACATCGCCGTTTCCGACTTTCGTCAACTTCCCTTCCCAAATGGACTGGTCGCTCATGATGGCACGAATGTTGAACGCACTGTCATCCATATAGATGAGGATTCGCTGTGGAATCTTCCCAGACAGACTATACGTTCCCGGAAGCATATAGCTGAGCGTGTCCGCATAGTAGGCCTCCGGTAAGATCAACTCCAGTCCCTCGTTGATATCCGTATAGAAACTCGGGACGTTTTTCACAGCGAGCGGCTTGAACTCACTCGCTTCAAACGAATCCCGAATGACACGCATCAGTTGCTTCGGTGTATTCTTTGAAGCGAACACAGCATTGTTGTCATGCACGACCGCTTGAACGGGAATGATGACCTGGTCCGCTCGACGCTGCAATGACTCGTCCACCGTCGTGAGTTGCGTTTCAGATTGGACGGCCTGATACGTGGGATGGTAGTCCCACAAGATGATGGTTTGAACAATCGACGTGACGATTAACGTGAGCAAAATGAACGACTTCCACAGTTCCGGCTTTGCAATCGTAAACCGTTTCATCAATCATTCACCTCCACAATCGTATCGAACGGAATCGTGAAGTAAATCGTTGTACCTCTTCCAAATTCACTCTCTGCCCAGATGTCGCCACCGTGAGCAGATACAACTTCCTTGGCAATCGATAGACCAAGTCCGGTACCACCGATGTTTCGCGCCCGCGCCTTATCGACACGATAGAAACGTTCGAAAATTTTCTTTAAGTTCGACTTCGGAATCCCGACCCCTTCGTCTTTGATGCCGATGACGAGGCGTTTCGCCCGAAGCATCGTCCGGAACGTAATCGTCCCACCTTCTGGTGAGAACTTGATGGCGTTCGTGATGATGTTGTCGATGACTTGAGTCATCTTATCTTGATCGGCATGCACGTAGACGCGACGCTTCATCAGTTTGCGACGGAATTGAATCGCATCCCCTTTCGTCATCTCATGACGGTCGATGATATCGTTAAAGAACTGCACGAAGTCGAACTTCACCTTCTGCATCTTATATTCTTTACTGTCCATCTTCGAGAGCTGCAACAAGTCATTGACGAGGCGAATCATCCGTTCCGTCTCGTTTTGCGTCGTCTCTAAGAAACGTGGCGCCAATTCCTCATCCTGATAAGCACCTTCTGCAAGAACCTCCAAGTAACTACGCATCGTCGTGAGCGGTGTCCGCAATTCATGACTGACGTTCGCAACGAATTCACGGCGGTCCTGTTCGACCTGTTCTTGTTCCGTGACGTCATGCAAGACGACGATGAGACCTGTGATTGGTCCACTATGTTTTTGAATCGGTGAGAAATAGGCACGAACGAGGAACAATTCTTCGTCCGTACTGAGGTCAATCAGTTTTGTCGGCATCGTGCCGTCTTCCGGAATGATGATTTCCTCTTCGAATGCGAGGAGATTTTGTAGATTCGTCCCCATCGCCTCTTCTTCATCGACCCCAATCATGTCGCGCGCCTGGTCGTTCATCAAGATGACCCGTAGCGAGCGGTCGGTCGCGACCACACCGTCGGACATGTTCTCAAGGACACTCGTCAAGCGGCGTCGTTCGGCTTCCGTCGTCGCGTTCGCCTCCATCAACTCATCCGTCAATTCATTGAATGCGTAAGCGAGTTGACCGACCTCGTCATCCGAATACACTTTAACTTTTCGTGAGAAGTTCCCTTTCCGCATCTCGACGGCCTGCCTCCGCATATCGGCAATCGGTCGCGTGATGGTGCGCGATAAGAGAATTCCGAGGAACGAGGTGATGATCAGGGCAATCAACGTCCCCGTTGCGAGAATGCGTGTCACTTGTTCCATCTGGTTGTAGATGGACTTCATCGATGCCTCGATATAGATCATCCCGGTCGTCGTACCGTCCACTTCCGACTTGATTGGAACGGCGACGACGCGCATTCGGTCATTTGAATCTTCATAGACGAGCGTCTCTTGCGCCCCGCCTGTCGCGAATGACTTTTGAATGAACGTGCTCGCGGTCCGTTGTCCGACGAGACTTTGATTATTTTGGTTCGAGGTTGCCCGGACGACACTGTTCGTGTCGATGATTTGGACTTCTCGAATGTCGTCAGCTAGCGTCGTGCTCTCTGTAAATTCAGACAGCAGCTGATCCAGTAACTGGTTCAACTGCTGGTCCGTGGTCAAGTCACTCTCGTTCGCGGCAGTCCCCTCACTGATGTTATAGCTCAGTAGGTTCGCCCGGTCGACAAGTGACTGCGAGAAGTTGTTGATGTATTGCCGTTCCAAAGAACGCACAAAGTACACGCCGATGACTTGCATCGCAACGAGAATGAGCAGCGCATAGATGACGACGAGCTTCCACTGGATTGATTTAAAGAAGTTCGTCCGTTTCATCGTTTAATCTTCTTCTCCTGCCTTCAAATAATACCCGACGCCACGACGCGTAATGATATACGTCGGAGTCGATGGATTGTCCTCAACTTTTTCACGAAGACGACGTACTGTGACATCCACGGTACGCACATCACCGAAGTAATCATAGCCCCATACCGTTTGGAGCAAGTGCTCCCGCGTCATCACTTGCCCGATGTTTTGGGCGAGGTAATGAATCAATTCGAACTCGCGATGTGTCAATTCGATCTTCTCATCCCGTTTCGTCACCATGTACGAATCCGGATGAATCGTCAAGTCGCCGATCACGATATCGTTCGCGTTGGCTCCTTTTGCTTCTGGCGCCGGTGCTGTCGCATGACGTCGCATGTTCGCTTTGACACGGGCTAACAATTCACGTGAGCTGAACGGCTTTGTGACGTAATCGTCTGCGCCGAGCTCTAGTCCGAGTACTTTGTCGATCTCGGAATCTTTTGCCGTCAACATGATGATCGGCATATCGTATTTCTTCCGCACCTCACGGCATACTTCCATGCCGTCCTTGAGCGGAAGCATGATGTCGAGCAAGATGAGATCCGGTTGAATCTCTTCTACTTTGACGAGTGCTTCTTCACCGTCATAGGCAACGTGCACCTGGTAACCTTCTTTTTCAAGTTTAAACTTCAATATATCTGCGATTGGTTGTTCGTCATCTACCACTAAAATCGTACGATCCATTCAGTGAGTCCTCCTCTTATCATTAAACGTACATGCCTACATTGTAACTCTTTTTAAACAGCTTAGAAAGCGTGGTCCATTTCCGTGGAAATAGAAAAAGAGAGCCCGGTGGCTCCCTTTCTTATGCTTCGTAAATATCACGCAAGATGACTGTCTGTTCACGAGCCGGTCCGACCGAGAACGTCAACAATTCGATTCCTGTCAATTCCTCGATGCGACGCACGTAACGCTGTGCGTTCTCCGGAAGGTCTTCAAAGCGACGAACCCCTGTGATATCCTCTGTCCAGCCAGGAAGCTCTTCGTATACCGGTACACACTTCTCAAGGACGCGGAAGTTCGGTGGATACTCGTCAAGATGCTTTCCTTCATACTCATACGATGTACAAATCTTGAGCGTCTCAAGACCTGTCAGCACATCGATTGAGTTGAGGCAAAGATCTGTGATCCCACTGACGCGGCGTGAGTGACGCACGACGACCGAGTCGAACCAGCCGACACGGCGTGGACGACCTGTTGTCGTTCCATATTCTTTCCCGACTTCACGGATTGTATGACCGATCTCATCGTCGAGCTCTGTCGGGAACGGACCGTCTCCAACGCGTGACGTATATGCTTTACAGACACCAACCACGTGATGAATCTTCGATGGCCCGATTCCGGCACCACTCGATACGCCGCCTGATGCAGCATTCGACGATGTGACAAACGGATACGTTCCATGGTCGATATCAAGAAGGACCCCTTGAGCCCCTTCAAAGAGAACTTTTTTCTCTTCGTCGAGCGCATCGTTCAACACGACCGATGTATCACACACGTATTTCGCGAACTGTTGACCATACGCGTAGTATTCTTCAAAGATGTCATCGAACTCGATTGGATCGACTTCATACATTTTCACGAACATGCGATTTTTTAGTTCAAGTACAGTCTTTAGCTTTTCCGCAAACACTTCTTTGTCGAGAAGGTCGGCGATGCGAATCCCGATACGTGCCGCCTTGTCCATATACGCTGGACCGATTCCTTTCAGTGTCGTACCGACTTTCGCGTCACCTTTCGCCTCTTCTTCGAGACGATCTTGAAGCTGGTGGTATGGCAAGATGATATGCGCCCGGTTCGAGATCCGGAGGTTATCCGTGCTCACACCCCGTTCATGTAAGTAAGCGAGTTCTGTCACGAGTGATTTCGGGTTGACGACCATCCCGTTCCCGATGACACACGTCTTATCCGAATAGAAAATCCCAGACGGAATGAGGTGAAGTTTATATTTCGTATCATTGAAGACGATCGTGTGACCAGCGTTGTCTCCCCCTTGATAACGCGCGACGACTTCGGCTTGTTTCGATAAGAAATCGGTGATCTTCCCTTTCCCTTCATCGCCCCACTGCGTTCCCACTACGACTACTGATGACATAATGAATCCTCCTTATTAATCAACGTTCTGTTCAAACCATCCGTAAGTGTACACTTGAAAAGCAAGAAAGTCAATTGAATACCGAACGTTTTATATAAGATGTAACTATTCGTTCGTCATTTTGATCTAATCCTATACAAAAAAAGACACCACCGACGTTACATCGGTGGTGCGAAGGCTTGCGTCTCCATATTGACGAACTTGTTGTACTCTTTCCTGAAGGAGAGCTTGACCGTACCGGTCGGACCGTTACGTTGTTTCGCAATGATGATTTCAATCGTATTGGCGTCTTCACTCTCTTTATCGTAATAGTCATCACGATAGAGGAAGGCGACGATATCGGCATCCTGCTCGATTGCTCCCGATTCACGGATATCGGACATCATCGGTCGCTTGTCTTGACGACTCTCTACGCCACGTGAGAGCTGAGACAAGGCGATGACCGGTACTTGTAGTTCCCGTGCGATTGCTTTGAGCGTACGTGAGATTTCCGATACTTCTTGTTGGCGGTTCTCGCCCGGTTTCCCGTTCCCGACGATGAGCTGCAAGTAGTCAATCATGATCATCCCGAGACCATGTTCCTGCTTCAATCGACGACATTTGGCTCGGATTTCGTTGACCCGAAGACCCGGTGTATCGTCGATGTAGATGCCTGCTTGGGAGAGCGACGACATCGCAAGGGAGAGACGACCCCAATCTTCCGCTTCAAGACGACCGGTCCGGAGGCGCTGGGCATCGATGTTCCCTTCCGCACATAACATACGCATGACGAGTTGCTCGGCACCCATCTCCAAACTGAAGATGGCGACGTTTTCACCCGTACGGACCGCGACGTTTTGCGAGATGTTCAAGGCGAACGCGGTCTTCCCGACAGATGGACGGGCGGCCACGATAATCAAATCGTTTCGTTGGAAACCGGCCGTCATCTTATCCAAATCCGTGAACCCGGTCGCAATCCCGGTGATTTCACCGCTCGACTGATGCAGCTTTTCAATCGTCGAGTACGCATCGGATAAGACAGAACCAATCGGGTGGAAGCTCGATTGTCCTTTTCGCTGCGATACTTTTAGAATATTTCGCTCGGCATCAGATAAAACAGAATCCACCTCATCTTGACGCTCATAACCATCCGAGACAATGTTGGTCGCAGTTCGAATCAGGCGACGGAGTGCCGCCTTTTGGTCGACGACGTTCAAGTAATAGCCGATGTTCCCGATGGCGGGAACGGATTCCGCGACCTCCGCCAAATAGTTGAGGCCCCCGATTTCGTCCAAAATCCCTTGCGCCTGTAACTCGGAACTGAGCGTGACCAAGTCGACGAGCTCGCCTCGGTCATTGATTTTTAGCATCGCTTCAAAGATGCGCTGGTGGCTGACACGATAAAAGTCGTCCGGGTCGACCCGCTCTGAGGCCGTAATCAACCGATCCGAATCGAGGATGATTGCCCCTAAGACGGCTTGCTCCGCTTCCACGCTATGCGGTGGTGTATTGACTTGAATCGCATCACTCATCCGTCTCTACCTCACCTTCAAGCTTCTTGTACATGTACATTCAACGTCGCGACGACGTCATGGTGCAACTTCACTGGCACTTTCGTGAAACCGAGCGCCTTGATCGGATGCTCGAGTTCAATTTTACGCTTATCGATTTTGTAGCCCATCGATTTAAGGGCATCCGCGATTTGCTTGCTCGTGACCGAACCGAACACGCGACCGCCTTCACCGGCTTTCGTCGTGACGGAAATCGTCTCTTTTTCAAGCTTTTCTTTTAGTTGTTTCGCTTCGTTCAACTCTTCTTCTGCTGCTTCTTCGGCACGACGTTCTTTAGCCGCAAATGCTTTCAGGTTTCCTGGTGTCGCTTCCACTGCCAAGTTCTTCTTGAACAAGACGTTTTTAGCGTAAGCGTCTGCCACGTTTTTCACTTCTCCAGCTTTCCCTTGTCCTTTTACATCTACTTTCAAAATGACTTTCATTCTAATTCCTCTCCTTCAGTTTCATCTGTTAAATAATGATCGATTGCCTCTTTCAACATGACGTTCGCTTGTTCGCGACTCACCTCAAGTTGCGTCGCCGCATTCGTCAAATGGCCACCGCCATCAAGCATTTCCATGATGACCTGGACGTTGACGTCGCCGAGCGACCGCGCGCTGATTCCCGTACGTCCGTCCGGTAAGACGGCGATGACGAACGAGGCTTTGACGCCTTCCATATTCAGCAACTGGTCTGCAGACTGAGCGATCAACACTTGATGGTGTGCCTCGTCGTCAGAAGCGACCGCGATCGCCATCCCACCTGCATAAATTTCGGTGTTTCTCAAAATCTGAGACTGCTCGATATAAGCATCGAGGTCTTGTCTCATGAAGTGCTGTACGAGAACCGTGTCAGCACCTTGAACTCGCAAGAAGGATGCCGCATCAAACGTACGGGATCCCGTACGGAGCGTAAATCCTTTCGTATCGACCATGATCCCCGCGAGAAGTGACGTCGCCTCTAAAATCGAGAGCTTTCGGCTTCCCGCCTGATACTCAATCAATTCTGTGACGAGCTCACTCGTTGATGATGCGTAAGGCTCCATATACACGAGAACCGGATCTTCGATAAACTCTTCCCCGCGACGATGGTGGTCGATGACGACGACCTGCTCCGACCGATCCAAAATGTCTTTTGAAATGACGAGGGACGGACGGTGTGTATCGACGACGACGAGTAATGTCTGTTCATCGATGAGTGGCTGTGCCTCATACTCGGTCAGGAATTGGCTGTATAACGAGTCATCGTTCTCTACTTCATGGACGAGCCGCTGAATCCCGACACTCGTCTCACCGGATGGAATGACGACATACGCCTCGCGCCCGACAAACTCAGCCAATTTCATGACACCGATGGAAGCCCCGAGCGAGTCCATATCTGGATTCTTATGTCCCATCACAAGGACACGGCTCGATTCCCGAATGAGGTCACGCATCGAGTTCGAGATGACACGTGCCCGGACACGCGTTCGCTTCTCGGTCGGATTTGTCTTCCCGCCGAAGAAACGAACTTTCCCATTATGACGCTTAACGACTGCCTGGTCACCACCACGGCCAAGTCCTAAATCTAGACTCGACTGAGAGAGATTACCGAGCTCCGTCAATGTCGTTTCACCGCACCCAATCCCGATTGATAACGTCAACGGGATTCTTTGTTCCTTCGTCGCATCACGCACTTCATCCAAGATTGAAAAGCGGTTGTTTTCAAGTTCAGATAGCGTCCGTTCATTCATGACGAGGAAAAAGCGGTCCGCAGCTGTACGACGCATGTAGATATGATGCCGCTGCGCCCATTGATTGAGGAGCACCGTCACCCGACGATTGACTTCACTACGGACCTGTTCATCCACCGCAGTCGACATCTCGTCATAGTTATCTAAATACAAAATACCGATAACCGTCTGCGTTTGAACATACTTTTGTTCCATCTCCGCTTCTTCGGTCATATCAAATAAATAGAGGGTTTGATGGATTTGATTGTAATAAACACGATAGACACGGTCACCCACTTCAATCGTGGCTTCATCCTCTTCTTCTTCAATCAATTCATCGAAGGCGGAATGGAGCGCATCAAGCGGTATTCCAATCGCCATATCGAGTTCGAAAATCAATCGTGATTGTTCGTTATACCAACTGATCCGTCGGTCCTGGTCAAAGACTAAAATCCCAATCGGCATCGTCGTCAATGCTTCTTTTCCGACCTCTTCGATTTGATGAGAGAGAGAGAGGACATACTGTTCCCAATTTTTACGCTCCCGTCGCATCGTCACTTGCTGATAGATGAAAAAAATCAGCGTGCCCATAAACAGGGTGATTGCCGCCACAATGTTGTAGAACGCCAATCCTAACGAGACAAGGAATCCAATCACGTATGGAATCATGTGCCGCGCGTATTGGTTCTTCACGGATGTTAATGCTTCACCACTGTGCATGTATGCCTCCTAAAATGAGTAATGTTCACCCATGGAATCGTAAAGGTTTCTGCTCTATCATACCATATTCGTCGGTTTCACTTACACACTTACAGACGAGATGAAATACAAAAAAACGACTTATCCAAGAGGATAAGCCGTTCGTCAAACAATTACTCTGCAACGTATGGAAGCAAAGCCATTTGACGTGAGCGCTTGATAGCGACAGTAAGTGGACGTTGGTATTTCGCTGAAGTACCAGTCACACGACGTGGAAGAATTTTACCACGCTCCGAAACGAAGCGTTTGAGCAATTCTACGTCTTTATAATCGATATGAGTGATGTTGTTCGACGTAAAGAAACATACTTTACGACGACGACGACCTCCTGGACGACGTGCCATGTGAAGACCTCCTTTATAGGTTAGTTTTTATTGTCCATGATGATTAGAATGGCAAATCATCATCTGACAAGTCGATTTTGCCGCCACCCGAGAACGGATCTGCGTCAAAACCTTTATTCGAATTCGAGGACTGAGATGAAGTCGAAGCGGCTCCTGCGCCCCATCCTGATCCACTTGATTCACCACCACCGAAGACATCTCCAGATGGTGCTTGCTCACGTTGCCCTGAGGCTCCGCGTGGTTCAAGGAAGCGTACGCTGTCTGCGACTACTTCTGCCCGGTAACGACGTTGGCCATCTTGTCCTTCGTAACTACTGATTTGAAGGCGACCGTCAACGCCGGCCATGCTGCCCTTTTTCAAGTATTGTGCTACGTTCTCTGCTTGTTTGCGCCAAACGACACAATCAATAAAGTCCGTCTCGCGCTTCCCATCTTGTCCAGCGAATGGACGATCGCAAGCGAGAGTAAGGCGTGTTACGGCGATTCCGCTCTGCGTATAACGCATTTCGGGATCGCGAGTCAATCGACCAACTAACACAACTCGGTTAATCATCTCCAAGCTCCCCTTTCACGATACGAAACGTTAAGGATTAACGCTCGTCTTTTGTTGTCATTTGACGGACAACGTCGTCAGAGATCTTCATGAGACGCTCTGTTTCTAAGATCGCTTTAGGTTCAGCAACGATGTTAAGAAGAACGTAGTGTCCTTCGCGCATCTTGTTGATTTCATAAGCGAAACGACGTTTACCCATGTCTGTTGTTTTTTCAACAGTACCACCGTTTTCAGTGATGACGTTGTTGAAGCGCTCGATTAAAGCTTTCTTCGCTTCCTCATCAACTGATGGACGGATAATGTAAAGAAGTTCGTATTTACGCATTATCTTTCACCTCCTCTTGGACTAACGGCCCCTACCGGTTGTAGGAGCAAGGAGCAAACAATTGTTTTACTCACGTCATAATATACTATCAAACTTCCTTGACTTTTACAATACGTTTCCGTAAATCAACTTATACGTTGAAGCGGAACGTGACAACGTCGCCATCTTGGAAGACGTATTCTTTTCCTTCTGAACGAAGTTTTCCTTGTTCTTTCACCGTCGTCATGTTTCCTGCTGCTGAAAGGTCGTCATACGACACGACTTCGGCACGGATGAATCCACGTTCGAAGTCAGAGTGGATGACACCGGCACATTGTGGGGCTTTCATCCCTTGTTTGAACGTCCATGCACGAACTTCCTTCTCACCTGCCGTGAAGTATGTCGCAAGACCAAGTGTCGAGTAAGCCGCACGGATCAATTGATCAAGTCCTGACTCTTCGATTCCGAGATCTTGTAAGAACTCGAGGCGTTCTTCCGGTTCGAGTTCTGAAATTTCTTCTTCGATTCGTGCACAGATGACGATGACTTTCGATCCTTCTGTTGCCGCGTGATCACGGACTGCTTGTACAAACTCGTTCGAATCGGCATCTGCCACTTCATCCTCACTCACGTTCGCCACGTAAAGCATCGGCTTCATCGTAAGCAATTGGAAGTGTTTGACGATCGCGAGTTGATCTTCTGATAATTCAGCGACACGTGCCGGGCGCTCTGATTCAAGAACATCTCGCACGATTTCGAGTGCTTCAAGTTCTTGTACCGCACCTTTATCTTTTGCCTTCACCATTTTTTGAACACGTGCGATTCGTTTATCGACTTGCTCAAGATCAGCTAAGATCAATTCAAGATTGATAGTCGTAATGTCATCGATTGGTGAGACACGACCTGCGACGTGCGTGATGTTCTCGTCTTCAAAACAACGGACGACTTGGCAAATCGCATCTACTTCGCGAATGTTCGCCAAGAATTTGTTTCCGAGACCTTCACCTTTTGACGCACCTTTCACGATTCCAGCGATATCTGTAAACTCAAATGCTGTTGGTACCGTTTTTTTCGGTTTGACGAGTTCTGTCAATCGATCAAGGCGCGCATCCGGTACTTCTACGACGCCGACGTTCGGGTCGATCGTCGCGAACGGATAGTTGGCCGCCTCGACTCCTGCTTGTGTAATCGCATTAAACAATGTCGATTTCCCGACGTTTGGCAATCCGACAATTCCTGCTGTTAATCCCACTAGTATTTCCTCCTCATCCGGTGTTTCCCGGGAAATGTTAAGCCGTCTGTGGAGTGGGTACATTCAGTACACCACACCGTCACATCCTTCACAATTATAGATAGTCCACGATTAAACCGCAACTCACGTTCATAACCTAAAGAAAAACGCCGCTTATTCGGCGGCGTTCCCTTGTTCAAGCACTTTCTTGAATCGCTTATCAAAATCACGGCGTTGCATGAGCACACTAGCTCCGCAGCCTTGGCACTTGATCCGAATGTCCATCCCGACACGCGTGATTTGCCAGCGGTTCGTCTTACAGGCATGTGGTTTTTTCATTTCCACAATATCGTTCAATGCATAGGTTTTACTTTGCATTTTCTGCTTCTCCTCCTTTAGGAGCCGAGTTCGGTGGCATCATGACCGTACGTGGGTATGGAATTTCAATCCCGCGCTCGTCAAGTCCAGCCTTTAACTCTTTATGCAAAATTCGACCAGCTGCGAAGTGCTGGGTCGGCGGGACTTCCGCCATTAATCGGTACACCACTTCCGATGGTCCGAGCGACTGCACTCCAGCCAAGTCGATTGGCTTGATGAACAAGTCGTGATAGCGTGCTTCGACCGTTTTCGCAATTTCCTTGAGCGCTTGTTCTACTTTTGACATATCTTCTTCGTACGCAACCCCAATATCGACAACAGCGACGCTGTTTTCAAGCGAGTAGTTCGTCACTTGTAAGATTTGTCCGTTCGGAATAATCGTCACTTGTCCGTTTAATCCTTTTAACTTCGTCGTCCGGATTCCGACCTCGATGACCGTCCCGTCGACTTGTTGGTTCAAATTGACGTAATCCCCGTTCTTGTATTGGTTTTCAAAGATGATGAACGCCCCTGTGATGACGTCTTTCACCAAACTTTGTGCCCCGAATGAGATTGCAAGACCCGCGACCCCGGCTGATGCAATCAAACCGGCGATATTCACACCGAATTGTCCGAGCACCGTCAAGACCATAATCAACCCGATCACATAGCGGATTGTGTTTTGGGCTAATTTTAATAACGTTTCATTCTGTCGCTGGGCGACGATATCATGTTCTTTTATTTTGCGGAGCGTAAACACACGCTCGACCATCGTTGTCAAAATGCGTGTTGCGATATATAAACCAAGGATGATGAGCGCCACACCGGCGAGCTTGATCCCTAAACCAATCCACATGTCTGTATCTTTAAAGTACTCGACGAATCGGTTCACGCTGTCGATTGTCTCATCGGCAACCGTATTTAAATCTTTTTCTGTATTTTGCGAAGCCATCTTTTCACCTCAAAGTCGTAGATTCTAAATTATCAAAACATATTTCACGACTTTTCTCAAACACTGCATTCGGAAGTTAGAAGTTTTCCACTTTTGGGAATGGATTAATACGAGATCAATCCCCCAACTGCAACTAGGAATAGGCAGCTTAGAAGAGAGGATGAGATTCATGCCGTTTCGCTTAAAACCTCATAAACCATACTCTTTTTTCATTGAACACACTGAGCGGAGTGGATCCAGATTGCTTGCGGACCAGCTTCATGAACAGTTGGTCAATGAAATCCATCGCCCCATCGTCCTTGTTTGCATCGGTTCGGACCGTTCGACCGGTGATTCACTCGGTCCGCTCGTCGGAACGTTTTTAGAAGAACGTCATATCCGAAATTTACATGTATACGGCACATTAACGAAGCCTGTACACGCACTCAATTTGGTGGAAACGTTACATGAGATTCAAACGCGCTTCCATCAACCGCTCATTATCGCTATCGACGCCTGTCTCGGACGTTTATCAAGTGTCGGTTATGTCTTCTTTTCGGAAGGTCCGCTCGCTCCAGGGGCCGGTGTCCAAAAAGAACTTCCGGCAGTCGGCGCTTACAATATTAAAGCCGTCGTGAACGTAAGTGGATTCATGGAGATGATGATTCTACAGAATACCCGTCTCCATCTTGTATATGAACTCGCACGTTTCATCACAGACGGATTCGCCGATTTTGATACACGGATCGGGCGCCTGCATCACGAAGAGGCGGCCATCACGCGTCTTCGTCAGTCACGAGATGAATCAAAGTCTTGAGGCGATAATAACGTCAACAATTGTTCCAAGTCGTCTTGTGAAAAATACTTCAACTCGAGGACGCCGCCTTTTCGGCGCGGACGAATCGACACATCCATCTGAAGACGCTCCGCAAGCACCGCTTCGACCGCTTCGATATCGGCGTTCGATCGCTTCAGCGTCTTTTTTTCTGTGCGCTCTTTTTGTAAGTAACGCTCGAGGCGACGGACCGTCCAATGCTCGGCAATGACCCGTTTCGCAATCTGTTCCATCGCTTGTTCCGATTTCATACCCGTGATGGCACGTGCATGTCCCATCGTCAAATCTCCGACCATGACCGCATGCTGGACGGCACTCGGCAATCGAAGGAGGCGAAGACTGTTCGTCACATGACTGCGGCTCTTCCCGACGCGATCGGCCAACTGTTGTTGCGTCAGACCTAGCGTCTGCATCAACTGTTCATAGGCGACAGCCTCTTCGATGGCATTCAAGTCTGCCCGCTGAATGTTTTCAATCAGCGCCAACTCCATGACGCGATCGGAGTCCGCCGTGACGACGAGGGCAGGAATGTCTTCTTTCCCAGCGAGCTTCGCCGCCTGAAACCGTCGTTCCCCGGCAATGATTTCATAGTATCCTGTCGCTTTTCGAACGACGATTGGTTGTAGGACGCCATATCGCTCAATGGATTGACGCAACTCTTCTAATTTTTCCACCTCAAATTGTTTCCGGGGCTGATTCGGGTTTGGGCGAATGAATTTTAATGCTAATCGTTCCATCTACAAACCTCCTTCATTGTATAAAAAAGCACGGACTCATTTTTGAGGCCGCGCTTTCGGGATGCGAATTCGAATTTCAACAAATTCCTCTTCGTCTACTTCTTCAGTTTGGACGTCAATCCCTGTTTTCCCAATCAAATCGATTGAGTCACGAATCGTGTTGATGGCGATTCGCGTGTCACGCGCAAAACTTTTCGTCCGACGACGTTGTTTTTTCGGCTTTCGCTTCTCTTCTTCGATCGGTGTTGTTAAAAAGGCGACGCGTTCTTCTGTCTCCTTGACGTTAAAATCCTGTTCTAACACTTCTGCGAGCACTTGAAGTTGCAATCCTTCTTCCTTCAACGGCAACAACGCACGCGCATGTCGCTCGTTGATCCGACGATCGCGAAGCGACTGCTTCACATCCTCCGGCAATTTTAACAAGCGCAACTTATTGGCGATCGTGGATTGACTCTTGCCTAGACTCTTCGCGAGCGCATCTTGCGTCAAACCGTTCAAGGCGAGTAAACGATCATATGCTTCCGCCTCTTCAATCGGGCTTAACTGCTCACGCTGCAAGTTTTCAATCAAGGCGAGTGCAGCCGTCGTATCATCGTCCATATCGCGAACGATTGCCGGAATCGCTGACCAACCAAGCGATTTCACCGCACGGAAACGACGCTCCCCGGCAATGATTTCATAACAGTCCCCATCTGCCTTTCGAACCACGATTGGTTGAAGGAGTCCATGTTCCGAAATCGTCGTTGCCAACTCTTCAATTTTTGCCGGTTCGAACACTTTACGCGGTTGATAACGGTTTGGACGCAACCGTGATAACGAGAGTTCTTGTACCGTGTCATCCGCTCGAACTTCCGCAATCTGCGTCACGGCAACTTCGTCTTTTCGATTCACACCGAACAATTTCGCAAATCTATTCTTCAACGTCGGGCACCCCTTTATGTAAAAAAATAAGCAGACTCCACCACTGGAATCTGCTTTTGTTTCACGTGAAACGACATCATCAGATAAGTGGCTCTTTCGCCGGTGTCCCCGCTTTACGCGGATATTTCCCGGGCGTTTTTCGTAGTTTATCTACAACTACGATATTACGCTCACTCATCTCTCCTGGCAATAGGAACTGGTGTGTCGCTTTTTCTTTCCCACCTAGAACGGCTAAAGCGTTTTTGGCGTCTGCCATCTCGTCAGAAACCTTGGCCGCTTTAAGCGCGACGAAGCTTCCGCCTACTTTCGCGAGTGGCAAACAGTATTCCGCCAACACGGTCATGCGGGCAACCGCACGCGCTGTGACGACGTCAAACTGTTCGCGGAACTTTTTATTTTTTCCGAACTCTTCAGCGCGACCATGATGGAACGCGACACCTTCGAGCCCGAGGGCGAGGGCCAATTCGTTCAAGAAGGTGATGCGTTTGTTTAACGAATCGATGATCGTGACGTGTAAGTGTGGGAATAAAATTTTAAGCGGAAGACTCGGGAATCCCGCTCCTGCCCCGACATCACATACGGTTTCGACTTTCGTGAAATCGAAATGAAACGCTGCGCTGAGCGAATCATAGAAGTGCTTCAAATATACTTCTTCCCGGTCCGTGATGGCCGTTAAGTTCATTTTTTCGTTCCATTCGACGAGCATTTCGAAGTAACGTTTGAACTGACTGAGTTGTGTCTCACTCAGTTCAAACCCTTCAGCTCGTAACGCTTCAATAAATTGAGATTCGTTCATCGTTTCACTCCACCGTTGCGTATTGTCCCTGTTCGATATAGACGAGCAAGATTGACACGTCTGCTGGGTTTACGCCTGAGATACGAGACGCTTGTCCGATCGAAAGAGGACGAACTTGTTTTAGTTTTTGTTTCGCTTCTGTCGCGAGACCACCGATCGCATCATAATCCAAGTTTTCTGGGATTCGTTTTTCTTCCATGCGACGCATCTTCTCGACTTGTTCAAGCTGTTTGGAAATATAGCCTTCATATTTCACTTGAATCTCGACTTGCTCTTTCACTTCATACGACAATTCTTCCGTTGACGGAACGACCGTCATGAGTGCTTCATAAGATACTTCCGGACGTTTCAACAAGATGTTGGCATGCGTCGCTTCTTTAAGCGGGTGCGCACCGACCGATTCGAGCATCGCATTGACTTCAGGTGTCGGTTTGACGACAAGTGACGCAAGTCGCTTCACTTCTTTTTCAATCGCTACACGTTTCTCGTTGAGGTGAGTGTGACGATCTTCTGAAAGTAAGCCAATCTCATACCCGATGTCGCTGAGTCGCAAGTCCGCATTGTCATGACGCAACAAAAGACGGTATTCGGCACGTGATGTGAGAAGGCGATACGGTTCGTTCGTCCCTTTCGTCACGAGGTCATCGATTAAGACGCCGATGTACGCTTGCGAACGGTCCAAGATGACCGGATCTTTTCCGAGCACTTTGCATGCGGCGTTGATTCCCGCCATGATGCCCTGTCCAGCCGCTTCTTCGTACCCGCTCGTCCCGTTGATTTGTCCCGCTGTGAAAAGACCTGGGACAGCTTTTGTTTCGAGAGTTGGCCAAAGCTGTGTCGGTACGACCGCATCGTATTCAATCGCATAACCGGGACGCATCATCTCTGAATTTTCAAGACCCGGGATCGTGCGAAGCATCTGATGTTGCACGTCTTCTGGCATACTCGTCGAAAAGCCTTGGACATAGATTTCTTCCGTATCGCGACCTTCTGGCTCTAAGAAGATTTGGTGACGCGGTTTATCATTAAAGCGAACGACCTTATCTTCAATCGATGGGCAATAACGTGGTCCCGTTCCTTTAATCGCACCCGAGTACATCGGTGAGCGATGCAAGTTCTCATCAATCAATTGGTGCGTGCGCTCACTCGTGTACGTGAGCCAGCATGGGATTTGTTCGATTGGATTCAAATCCGTCGAGGTGTACGAGAAGAATGATGGATTCTCGTCTCCTGGTTGAATCTCCGTCTTCGAGTAATCGATCGTCTTGCCGTCGATTCGTGGCGGTGTTCCCGTTTTGAATCGAACTAAGTCGAGACCGAGCTCTTCTAGATGCTTCGATAGCTCGACCGAAGGCATTTGGTTGTTCGGGCCACTTTCATATGCCAATTCCCCGATGATGATTTGACCGCGCATGAACGTTCCCGTTGTGACGATGACCGCTTTCGCGCGATATTCTGAACCTGTGTTCGTTACCACGCCACGTACTTCTCCGTCCTCAATTAACAAACGTTCGACTAGCGCCTGACGAAGCAGTAAATTCGGCTCGTCTTCTAGCACTTTCTTCATGTGATTTTGGTATTGGAATTTGTCCGCCTGTGCACGTAGCGCACGTACCGCCGGCCCTTTCGATGTGTTGAGCATCTTCATTTGGATGTATGTCGCGTCAATCGCACGCCCCATCTCGCCGCCGAGCGCATCGATTTCACGTACGACGATCCCTTTCGCCGGCCCACCGATTGATGGATTGCAATACATGAATCCGACCATATCAGGGTTCATGGTGAGCATCGCTGTTTTCGCGCCCATTCGAGCCGATGCGAGTGCTGCTTCAATCCCTGCGTGTCCGGCCCCGATGACGATGACGTCAAATTCGCCTGCCGTATAAGCCATATTCGTTCCTCCTTATTATTTCCCAAGACAAAACTGTGAAAAGAGCTGATCAATCAAGCTCTCCTGTACGGTATCTCCATTGATTTCACCGAGCGTATCCCACGCACGACGTAAATCGATTTGAACCATGTCGATTGGCATATTCATGACGGCACTCCCGAGCGCCTCATCAATTTGACCAATCGTTCGTTTGATTAATTGAATGTGTCGAGCGTTTGAGATATACGTCATATCTTGTGACTCGACCCCTTTTGCGAAGAAGAGATTTGCGATGGCCGCTTCAAGGGCATCGATTCCTTCATCTAGTAAGAGCGATGTCGCCACAATAGGACGTCCTGCCGCTAGTTTCTCTAGCTTAGAAGAATCCATGTTTTGTGGCAAGTCCGTCTTGTTGATGATGATGATGGCATTCATTCCTTTAACTGCCTCAAATAACGCCTCATCCTCGACAGTCAATCCCTCGTGTCCGTTCAAGACGAGAAGGACCAAATCTGCCGCCTCTAACGCTTTTCTCGACTTTTCCACACCGATTCGTTCCACGATATCTTCCGTTTCGCGAATCCCTGCCGTGTCGATCAATTTGAGCGGAACACCTTTCACATTGACGTATTCCTCAATCGTGTCACGTGTCGTTCCGGCAATTTCGGTGACGATCGCTTTCGTCTCTTGAACGAGCGTATTCATCAGAGAAGATTTACCGACGTTCGGTCGACCGATGATTGCTGTAGCCAAGCCTTCACGTAAGATTTTCCCTTGTCGCGCTGTCTCGAGTAACTGCTCGAGGACACGCTTGACCTCGCCCGCTTTCTCTTCGACGATGGCCTGGGTCATCTCTTCTGCGTCATACTCTGGATAGTCGATGTTGACCTCGACCGCCGCAATCGTCTCGAGCAACTGTTGACGTAACTCGCGAACGAGGCGTGACAAACGTCCTTCCATTTGCGCCATCGCAACGTTCATGGCCCGGTCCGTCTTCGCTCGAATGAGATCCATGACGGCTTCCGCCTGAGATAAATCGATTCGGCCATTTAAAAAGGCGCGCTTCGTGAACTCGCCCGGTTCTGCCAAACGGATGTCGGGTTGATCGAGAATGAGCTCAAGGACACGATTGACCGCCACGACGCCTCCGTGACAATTGATTTCGACGACATCTTCTCGCGTAAACGTCTTCGGTGCGCGCATAATACTGACCATGACTTCATCGACGATTTCGCCCGTATTAGGATATTTTAACGTTCCATAATGAATCGTATGTGAATCGACTGTTGTTAAGTCTTTCCCAGAAAACACATTGTTCACCGTTTCGACCGCCAAATCGCCCGATAATCGGACGATCCCGATGGCACCTTCACCCATCGGCGTCGAAATCGCTGTAATCGTGTCAAACTCTAGCATCTTTCTCCCTCCAAACCTAAACATCTTCTTCTATCATATGCATAACGAACCTACTATACACGATATTCGACTTGAACGAAAGAGTTGGCCCATCGATCAAGTCATTGCCATTCGACTCATCGTTTTCGTACAATAAAGAAATATATTTACATAGGAGAGAGGCATCTATTATGAACCAACAAGACGCAATCCGAATCATCACCGAGCGATTAAAGCACGACGAAGCGGTTCAAGCGATTTTTATGAAGGGCTCATTCGGTCGGGGAGAAGCCGATGAACATTCCGATATCGACCTCTATGTCATGGTGCACCCCGATGAGGAGGCCTCCTTTCTATCCAGACGCCTCGAGCATGTAACCGCCTATCGTCCGATTCTGTTAAAAGACGAGATTCACATCGTCGCGCCACAACTCATCGCTGTCTTTGATGATTTTCTTCACCTCGACCTGTTCACGGTCACGCAAGAGACGTTGAATCATCAAGACTCGATTCATGTAATCTACGACCCACAACAGCGACTTGCTAGACACGTCACTTCCTTACAATTAGACGAAGCGGCAATCAGTGACCATGCGTTCGATACCGTGTGGTTCTTTTTCCAATATACAAAATCACGCAATCGAGGCAACGCGATGTGGGCAACGGAGATGCTCCGGCAAGGAATGGTTCATTTCGCATATGTGTTAGCCGCTCACCACACACCGGACCGGGCATCCCTCGGTTTAAAAGATGTGACACAACGGCAAGAAATCGACCTACATCCATTTTATAATCAATTGACTCCCACCACTCATGAAAAAGCCGCCCACATCTATCTGGAGCGACTTCAGGCAGAGCAAACTTTTTTCGCATCACTACCTGGCTACAACGTGTTCGGACCGTTCATGGAACAGTTGATTCAACGAGAAAAAAGCCGTCCTGGCATATAGGGCGGCTTGTTTTTTAGTATCTTGCTTGGCGTTTCGTCGAACGAATCGTGAAATAGAGGAACAGTTCCAGTATCGCGATGGCGATGAGGATTCCACCGAACAATTGGAATAGCACGAGCAGGCTACTGAACGGATTCGTCAACATGAGAATCCCGACACCTATCCACAATAGACTTCCAATCAAAAACCAAAGCCATCGTCCCGACATCGATTGACGGTAACCGAGTGCCTGAATCAGGCGGATAATTCCACCGAATAAGAACAAGGCTCCGATCAAAATCGGGAGAAGACTAGCTAGCGTCTCTGCGAAGAAAAAGACGACCGCTGCCAAAATCAAATAGATGAGACCCATAAAGAAAGTGGGTGGCAACCCTCCCTGACGTCGACGCAACCCTTGAAAGATCATCCAAATCCCCATGATTGCTAAATAACCGGCAATGACATACACCATGACATCAAAGAAAAATCGAGGATATAACAAAATGAGAACACCAAGTACAAAATAAATGACCGCTTGCCATAACGTCGAACGTTCCAAACGCTGAATGAATGCCTCCATTTTCCCACACCTCCGTTTACTCGTTTCTAACTCTATTCCCCTCTGACCGGCTTGCAATCCCACAAAAAAAGCTGAGCGTCAGGAGACACTCAGCTTAGCGATTATTTACGCTTTTTCTTTTTGTTTTTCTTTTCTTCTTCAGCAAGCGCTGCACGCTCTGCTTCTTTCGCAGCGATTTTCGCTTCAGCCGCAACCTTCATCTTCTCACGCATCGGGAGCATGATTGCCATCGTGACGATGATCGAGATGATATAACCGACTACCCAGTATAACGAAAGGGCAGCTGGAAGGTTGATTGACATGACGAAGATCATAACCGGGAAGATATAAAGCATCATCTTCAACTGCGGGTTCTGTTCTTGACCCGCCATTGAGATTTTTTGTTGTGCGAACGTCAAGATTGCCGCTAAGATCGGCAAGACGAACGTTGGATCCGGAGCACCGAGGTCGAACCATAAGAAGTTCGCTTCGAAAATCTCAGGTGTACGGCGAATCGCATCATAGAATGCGAAGAGAATCGGCATTTGAATCAAGATCGGCAAACATCCCGCGAGCGGGTTGATTTGGTATTCCTGATAAAGCTTCATCATCTCTTCTTGGAGTTTACGTTGTGTTTCCTGGTCTTTTGAGCTGTACTTTTCACGAAGCTTCAGCATTTCTGGTTGCAACACTTGCATCGCACCCATACTCTTCGTCTGCTTGATCATGAGTGGGAGAATCAATAACCGGACGATAATCGTCGCGATGATGATTGAAATCCCGTATTGCCACGGGCCACCGACCAAGTAAGCAACTTCCTTCAAAAGCCATGCGAGCGGCCATACAAAGTACTTCGCCCAGAAACCTTCTGTGTCAGCCGTTACTGGTTCGGCTTGGATGGTAGACGGATCCACACAGCCTGCCATCAGCATGATGACCGCGGTCATGGCAGCGAGTAATCCTAATTTTAGCTTTTTGCTCATAGTTCCTCCTACGCTTTCTTTATCAATTCTTTTTAACGCACACGTCGATCGGGCAATCTTATCAGACTCTAATTATATGAGAGAACAAATTCAGATTGTCATGGTCACCGGCCCTGCTTTTGCCAAACCTTGGCCCGTTTGAATACGTGTTTCAAACTCTCGGTCACTTCCGACTGCGTCAATGCGGTCGCAGGTTTTCGAGCGATGATGACATAATCATTCGGTGCAACGTTTGGTTCGAGCAAGCGAAGCGACTCACGCATCAATCGTTTCATCCGGTTCCGTTCCACAGCATTTCCAAGTTTCTTACTGACGGAAAGACCCACTCTGAAATGCGTTTGATCCGCTTTGAGCGTGTAGACGACAAACTGACGATTGGCCACGGAGCGTCCTTCGCGAAACACCGCTTGGAACTCTTCATTCTTTTGCAGGCGGTATTCTTTTTTCAAAATTCTCACTCCATCCTTCGCTTCAAAAATCGTCAACTAACATCATATCATATCCACATCATTTGAACGAGGGAGAATCCATGAAATACTACGTTTCTGTGACAAACTAAAAAATTGCCCGAGGAAAGGATCCCCGGGCAATCTTCATTCAGAATTATACAGTCAAGGCTTTACGGCCTTTACGACGACGAGCAGCAAGAATGTTGCGACCGTTTTTAGTCGCCATGCGTGCACGGAATCCGTGAACTTTCTTACGCTTACGGTTGTTAGGGTTGAAAGTTGGTTTCATGGTTACAGCACCTCCTCAAGATTAACGCTCTATTAGCAAGTTATAGTTTCATTTAAGGCAGTCTTTAAGATTATATAAATCGATTCAACAATTGTCAATGTATTTTCGGATGGTTTTCGAATTCGTAGAATGAGGCACTCAGAAAGCATTCATCCACATGGATTCGATCCTTATCCGAAAGACGAGTAGGGGATGAATGTATACACAACCTTTACGTATTTTATAAACGGTCTTTATAAATAGCCACGTTGAGCCATTTTATCCACAAAATCTCGAAGTTATCCACATTTATATGTGAATAACTCCTCTTTTTTCATATTCTCATTCTTTATTTTTTCATTTTCTTCTTTTACAAAAACAATCTTTCATTTCACTTCTTCCTCTTTTGTGTATAACTTTTTCATCTCACATTCCATCATTAGTGCTTTATCCACAATATATCCACAGGTTATCCACAAAACACACAGCATGTGGATAAGTGTGTGTGGATACTTTTCTTTATCTGTGGATAAATACCAAAAAGCATTGCCACGTCTATTTTATTTTGCTAAACTGAATGTGCACAAACTTGTGGATGAACAATTCGTGATTCCAAGATATACACAGGCTGTGGATAAGTGTTATCCCCATAATGAACACCATGTGGATAACTTTATCCACAGTTTTTATTCTCTGGGGATAACCCTAGTTTCTACTATAGAATAGTGTATGTGTATATCGTGTGAATAAGTTTTACCCAACATGTGAGTAAAGGAGGTCTTTCATTGAAGAATGCTCGCGAGATTTGGAGAAATGTCTTATCGGTAATCGAGGAAGAAGAACGAACTCCAAAAGCCAGTTTTGACATGTGGTTGAAATCAACCGAGGGGATATCGTTGATGGGAACGACGCTCGTTGTGTCGGCCCCCGCCAGTTTTATCGTCACGTGGTTAGAGCGACAGTATCTATCGCTGTTACAAGATACGGTTGAAGAGATCACAAACAACAAGCTTGAAATTCATTTCATCGAAGAATCTCAAGCACACAAGTATGCTCCAGCGGATGGATCGTCAAATGAGTCCATCGCCGTGACAGAAACAAAAGAACAGCCCGTGCTATTACCTTCAAAAGAGGAAGGGGATCTTGGTCAACTGAATGACAAATACATTTTCGAGACGTTTGTCATTGGATCGGGGAACCGTTTTGCCCACGCCGCATCACTTGCTGTCGCTGAAGCACCTGCACGCGCCTATAACCCGCTCTTCATTTACGGAGGCGTTGGACTTGGTAAGACACATTTGATGCATGCGATTGGTCATTATGTAAAAGGTCAAAAACCGGGGGCTCGCATTGCCTATGTCTCTTCTGAGAAGTTCACAAATGAATTTATCAATTCGATTCGGGATAATAAGACCGGTGAGTTTCGGAACCGTTATCGAAACATTGATGTACTATTGATTGATGATATTCAGTTTTTAGCAGGGAAAGAACAAACCCAGGAAGAGTTTTTCCACACATTCAATGCATTGCACAACGATCAGAAACAAATCGTGATTTCAAGTGATCGACCACCAAAAGAAATCCCGACGCTAGAGGATCGACTTCGTTCACGCTTTGAATGGGGCCTAATCACAGACATCACACCACCGGACCTTGAGACGCGAATTGCGATTCTTCGCAAAAAAGCGACCGCGGAAGGGCTTGATATCTCGAATGAAGTCATGCTGTATATCGCGAATCAAATCGATACGAACATTCGGGAACTAGAAGGGGCACTGACACGAGTCGTCGCTTATGCAAAACTTGTCGGAAGACCAATCGACCCGGACGTGGCAGCCGAAGCGCTTCATAATATCATGCCTGTCCAGGAAGCGAAGAAAATTGTCATTCGCGATATTCAAGAAGTTGTCGGTCAACACTTCAACATTCAAGTAGAAGAATTGAACTCGAAAAAGCGAACCAAGACGTTGGCATTCCCACGTCAAATCGCAATGTATCTCTCGCGGGAGATGACGGAGAGCTCCTTGCCAAAAATCGGGGAAGAGTTCGGAGGGCGTGATCACACGACTGTGATTCATGCACATGAAAAAATTAGCACCCTTCTAAAGAACGATGTGGAAATGCAAGAGACGATTCAAACGTTGAAGAAGGCACTTTCTAACTAATGAAGAATTCACTGTGGATATCCTGTGGATAAACCACCTTAGTTATCCACAAGTTATTCACAGGCGAAATGGCTTAACACGTATGGATTAGGGGACTTATCCCCAGTATCCACAGCCCTTATTACTATTATGACTTAATTAATACTATTATATTATTAGGAAATGGACTCATTTCACCTTAGGAGGAATTATCCACATGCATTTAACGATTCAACGAGATGTATTCATGCAAGCCGTACAAGACGTATCAAAAGCTGTGGCTTCACGAACGACTATTCCAATTTTGACAGGCTTGAAACTTGAGGCACATGCGGATGGCTTAACACTGACAGGAAGTGATACCGAGATTTCGATTGAACGCTTGATTCCAATCGAAGAGGGTGGAATTGAACTCATTCAAATTCAACGTGCTGGAAGCGTCGTGTTGAACGCACGCTTCTTAGGAGAAATTGTGAAGAAGTTACCGACGAACGAGGTCACACTCGAAGTTTCACCGAACTTCATGACGCGCATTGAGTCTGGTCAGGCAGAGTTCCATTTAAACGGTCTCGACCCGGATGAATATCCACGCCTACCTGAACTTGCGAGTGATCGTCGCTTCTATTTGCCGGCTGATCTATTGAAGACCATCATCCGTCAGACGAGCTTCGCTGTTTCTTCACAGGAGACACGTCCCGTATTGACAGGGGTTAACTTCTCAGCAGAAAAGGGCTTCCTTACATGTGTCGCAACCGATAGCCACCGTCTGGCGCTTCGTCGTGCGCGATTTGAGACAGATAACGATTTGACGTTCCAAAATGTCGTCGTTCCTGGTCGCTCACTCAACGAATTGGCAAAATTACTCGACCGTGAAGAGTTGCCGATTGAAATCGTCTTAACGGACCAACAAATTTTATTCCGTATGAAAAACATCTCATTCTTCTCTCGTTTGTTAGACGGTGCCTATCCAGACACGTCACGTCTCATTCCGGAAGAATATCGCACAGCCGTTCGGATGAATGCGAAAGAGTTCTTACAGGCCATTGACCGTGCATCGCTCTTAGCACGTGCCGATCGCAACAACGTCATTAAATTTGTGGCGGAAGATACAACGGCAGTTGAAGTCTCTTCACACTCGCCGGAAGTCGGAAAAGTGTCGGAACGTGTCAGCATCCTGTCGCTTGAAGGAGAAGAACTAAAAATTTCCTTCAACTCGAAATTCGTGATGGACGCGCTCCGCGCACTCGATGCATCTGAAATCGAAATCCAGTTCACGGGTTCGATGCGACCGTTCATTTTACGACCGGTTGAACAAGATAGTGTTCTTCAACTGATTTTGCCAGTCCGCACATCGTAAGCTGCGGATAGGGATGATGAGGTGTCTTGCCTTGTCATCCCTCTTTTTGCCTTATTCGACGATTTTCGATAAACTAATATGTATGGCGATTTTTTCAGATCAGCATGTGAGAAAGGAAGTGACGACATGGAAAAAGTGTCAATTACAACCGAGTATGTAACGCTCGGACAATTTTTAAAATTAGCAGATATCATCTCAAGTGGGGGACAAGCAAAGTTCTTTTTAGAGGATGTCATGATTAAAGTGAACGGTGAGCAGGACCAGCGCCGCGGTCGTAAATTAAGAGATGGAGATACAATCGAAGTCGAAGGCTTCGGGGAATATCAAATCGAGGGAAACTGACGTGCATTTAAAGTCGATCCGATTGCAAAACTATCGCAACTACGAAACCCTCGAGCTAGATTTTTCAGAACAGACGAATGTTCTGATTGGTGAGAACGCCCAAGGAAAAACGAATCTTCTCGAATCGATTTACGTACTTGCGCTCGCAAAATCGCATCGGACGACACAAGACCGTGAGTTAATCGGTTGGGAAGCCGATGCTGCGAGTATCGAAGGACGGATTCATAAACGGACGGGCGAATCGGTGCAGAGTCTCTCTTTTTCTCCTAAAGGCAAGAAAGCAAAGCTCAATCATTTGGAACAACGTCGTCTCAGTGACTATGTCGGCGCATTTAACGTCGTCTTGTTCGCCCCAGAAGACTTAGCCATCGTGAAAGGCAGTCCGCAAGGGAGACGGCGATTTTTAGATATGGAAATCGGTCAGGTCAGTCCGGTGTACTTACACGAGCTCAATCAATACTTGAAGACGTTGAAACAACGGAACGCCTTGTTGAAGCAGTTATCCACAAAAGGTGGCGACGAAACGTTACTTGAAGTCTTGACGGATCAATTGATTGAACTTGCCGTAAAAATTGTGATGAGACGCTATCACTTCATCGACCAGCTCGAAAAATGGGCCAATCCCATCCATTCCGGAATCACAAGAGAACTCGAAACACTGACGATTCAATACGTTTCCGACACGTTCCAAAAAGAACGCTTCTCAAAAGAACAGATGTTTGAAACGTATCGTCAAAAGTTTGATAAAATAAGAGAGAACGAACGACGAAGAGGTGTGACCTTATTTGGTCCGCATCGTGACGATTTTGAATTGTATGTCAACAATCGAAACGTTCAAACGTTCGGTTCACAAGGTCAGCAACGAACGGCGGCCTTGTCATTGAAGCTAGCTGAGATTGAATTGATTCATGAAGAAGTAGGCGAATATCCTCTGTTGTTATTAGACGATGTGTTATCTGAGCTTGACGATCATCGCCAAACCCATCTCCTCGATACGATGGGACGGAAAGTACAAACGATTTTGACTACAACAAACATTGACGGGATTGCACATGAGACCATTCAACAAGCTAAAGTGTTTCACGTGAAACAAGGTGAGGTTGAAACGGAGTCCGTGTAATCGTGGCAAGAAGGAACACCAAATCATGTATAGTAGGTGAAAATAACCGATGAGTAATGAAAATGAAAAAGAATTGCAAGCGTACGGCGCCGATCAGATTCAAGTCCTTGAGGGCCTAGAGGCTGTCCGTAAACGTCCAGGGATGTATATCGGTTCCACAAGCTCTCGCGGTCTCCACCATTTAGTATGGGAGATTGTCGATAACTCAATCGATGAGGCGCTCGCTGGTTATTGTGACACGATCACAGTGACGGTCGAGCCAGGGAACTCGATCGTTGTTGAAGACAACGGACGTGGGATTCCGGTCGACGTTCAAAAGAAAACAGGTCGACCTGCCGTTGAAGTTATTTTCACGGTGTTGCACGCAGGTGGTAAGTTCGGCGGTGGCGGATACAAAGTATCAGGTGGTCTTCACGGTGTCGGGGCGTCAGTTGTTAACGCCTTATCGACGAAACTTGAAGTGTTCGTTCGTCGCGATGGAAACGTATATTACCAATCGTTCAAACGTGGTGTTCCACAGGGTGAACTTGAAATCGTCGGGACGACCGACACGACAGGGACGACGGTCCGCTTCTTCCCAGACGGGGACATCTTCCAAGAAACACTCGAATATGACTTTGATCTGTTAGCGACACGCTTACGTGAGCTCGCCTTCTTGAACAAAGGGTTACGAATCGTGGCTAAAGATGATCGTAGTGACGAGACGATTGAACGGAACTATCACTATGAGGGCGGAATCAAGTCTTATGTCGAGCACTTGAACCGGTCAAAAGCGTCGATTCATGAAGAGCCTGTGTACGTACACGGGACGAAAGATGGAATCGAAGTCGAGATTGCGCTTCAATACAACGAAGGTTTCGCAAGTAACATTTACTCATTTACGAACAACATTCCGACGCATGAAGGTGGGACGCACGAGACAGGATTTAAGACGGCACTCACTCGTTCAATCAACGACTATGCAAAACGGTTTGGTTTGATGAAAGAAGCCGACGGCAGCCTGTCTGGTGATGATGTCCGTGAAGGGTTGACGGCGATTGTTTCCGTCAAGCACCCGGCTCCCCAGTTTGAAGGACAGACGAAGACGAAACTCGGGAATGCCGATGCGCGTACGGCAACCGATACGTTGTTCAGCGACACGTTCGAACAGTTCCTACTCGAGAACCCGTCGGTCGGCCGCCTCATTGTCGACAAAGGCTTGATGGCGGCACGTGCGCGTCTTGCTGCGAAACGTGCACGCGAGATGACACGTCGTAAAGGGATTCTCGAAGTCAGTTCATTGCCAGGGAAATTGGCAGACTGTTCGTCAAAAGATGCATCGAAATCTGAACTATACATCGTTGAGGGTGACTCAGCGGGAGGTTCTGCGAAATCTGGACGTGATCGTCACTTCCAAGCCATCCTTCCGATTCGAGGGAAAATCATCAACGTTGAGAAAGCACGTCTTGATAAGATTTTGGCCAACCAAGAAGTCCGGACCATCATCACGGCTCTCGGAACAGGGATTGCCGATGAGTTTGACTTATCGAAAGCGCGCTATCATAAACTCATCATCATGACCGATGCCGATGTCGATGGTGCGCACATTCGAACGTTATTGTTGACGTTCTTCTATCGTTACATGCGCCCACTCGTTGAAAGTGGATATGTTTATATCGCGCAACCACCACTCTATGGTGTGAAGCACGGGAAAGAAACCATCTACGTTCAAAACGACCGTGAGTTGCAGGCGGCGATTGCACAACTTCCTGAAAATGCACGTTATAGCGTTCAACGTTACAAGGGTCTCGGAGAGATGGATCCTGAACAGTTATGGAATACGACGATGAACCCGGAAACGCGTTCGATGCTTCGTGTCGATCTTCAAGATGCGATCGAAGCGGATGAAATCTTCGAAACGCTCATGGGTGACAACGTCGAACCACGCCGTGACTTTATTCAATCTCACGCCCATTACGTGAAGAACCTCGATATTTAATAAGAAGGGTAGGCAATAACGAATGGCAGAACAAGAAAATATCAAGGATATAAATATTAGCCAGGAGATGCGAACGTCGTTCATGGACTACGCGATGAGCGTCATCGTATCACGTGCCCTTCCGGACGTGCGAGATGGATTAAAGCCGGTTCACCGTCGTATTTTATATGCGATGAACGAACTAGGTATTCGCGCGGACAAGCCACATAAGAAGTCGGCGCGTGTCGTCGGGGACGTCATCGGTAAGTACCACCCACACGGTGACTCAGCCGTTTATGAGACGATGGTCCGCATGGCTCAGGACTTCAGTTATCGCTACGAATTAGTCGACGGTCACGGGAACTTCGGTTCAGTCGATGGCGACTCGGCCGCTGCGATGCGTTATACCGAGGCACGTATGTCTAAAATTGCGATGGAACTCGTACGAGACATCGGAAAAAACACGATTGATTATCAACCAAACTTCGATGGTGAAGAAAAAGAACCAGTCGTACTTCCGGCACGTTTCCCGAACTTCCTTGTGAACGGGACGAGCGGGATTGCCGTTGGTATGGCGACGAACGTTCCGCCTCATAACTTGAACGAGGTCATCGACGGGGTACTGGCGCTTTCTCACAACCCGGACATCACGATTGCAGAATTGATGCAACATATCCCGGGTCCTGATTTCCCGACTGCGGGAGAGATTTTGGGACGTAGTGGGATTCGTCGTGCATACGAAACTGGACGTGGATCGATTACGATGCGTGCGAAAGCTGAAATCGAGGTCTTGAAAAATGGCCGTGAACGGATCCTCGTGCACGAGATTCCTTACCAAGTCAACAAAGCGCGTCTCGTTGAAAAGATTGCCGATTTGGTTCGCGACAAGAAAATCGAGGGAATCACGGACTTACGCGATGAATCAGACCGTAACGGGATGCGCATCGTGATTGAAGTTCGCCGCGACGCGAATGCGAGTGTCATCTTGAATAACTTGTACAAGCAAACACCGATGCAAACGACGTTCGGTGTTAACATGCTCGCGCTTGTAGGCGGTCGTCCAAAAACGTTGAACATCAAACAAGCAATCTATTACTACATCGAACACCAAAAAGAGGTCGTGCGTCGTCGGACGCAATTCGATTTAGACAAAGCGGAAGCACGTGCCCACATTTTAGAAGGTCTTCGTGTTGCCTTGGATCACTTGGATGAAGTCATCGCCATCATCCGTAGCACACGCACAGGTGACGAGGCTCGTGAAAAGTTGATTGCCCGCTTTGGACTTTCGACTGAACAGACGCAAGCAATCTTAGATATGCGTCTCCAACGTTTGACTGGTTTGGAACGTGAGAAGATTGAAGGCGAATATCGTGAAGTGAAAGCGTTAATCGAAGAACTTCGTGCGATTCTCGGAGACGAAGAATTGCTACTCGATATCATTCGTAACGAGTTAATCGAAATCAAAGAGCGATATGGTGATGCTCGTCGTACGGTGATTCGTACGGATATCGTTGAACTCGAGGACGAAGATTTGATCCCAGTTCGCGACATGATGATTACGCTCACGAGCGAAGGATATATCAAGTCGATCCCATCGGATTCATATCGGACACAGCGCCGTGGTGGACGTGGGAAACAAGGTATGGGAACGAATGATGAAGACTTTGTGCTTCGTCTGCTCTCCGCGTCGACACACGATACCATCCTGTTCTTCACCAACTTCGGACGCGTCTTCCGTCTCAAAGGATACGAAATTCCTGAGATGAGCCGTACCGCGAAAGGGATGCCGATCATTAACTTGCTTCAAATCGACAAGGGTGAAAAAGTCGAAACGATGATTCCGGTCGATTTCAATAGTTACTTGGCTAACCAAACGGTAGCGGAAGAAGCCCAGGATGAATCGGAAGAAGTGGCAGACGAGCAGTTGTCTCTCGTCTTCATCACGAAAGAAGGATTGATTAAGCGTTCGCCACTTTCGGCATACGCCCGAATCAACAAAAACGGTCTACGTGCCATCAGCTTGAATGAGACAGACGAGCTCGTCACGGTTCGTTTAGCGAAGAGCGACGATGAAATGTTGATCGTCACCCGTCAAGGGATGTCGATTCGCTTCCCTCTCGAAGGAGAAGTTCGTTCGATGGGACGTACGGCACGAGGCGTGCGCGCGATTCGATTGAAGAAGGATGACGATTTGGTCGTCTCGATGGAAATCGTTCGCACCACGCAAGACGTCTTGATTATCACGGAAAAAGGATACGGAAAACGTACGGCCATGGAACAGTTCCGCACACAAGGTCGTGGCGGTTCCGGTATCATCGGAATTAAGACAGATCGTGGAACAGTCGTCGGGATGCGTGTCGTCGATGAAGACGATGACATCATGCTGATGACCGAACTCGGTGTTGCGATTCGAATCGATTCACAAACGATCTCTCAAATGGGTCGAAGTACTCGCGGTGTGAAAGTGATGAACATCGAAGAGGGCGATCGTTTGGCGACTATCGCAAAGTTGAAAAAAGATGAGTTAGAAGAGGAATCAGCAGTCGATTTGGAGAATGGGTTTGAGGATGAAGCACCTGAAACCGACGAATCGTCTGATGTGAATGAGTAAGACGAGAGGTCGAACGGTGTTTCCGTTCGACCTTTTCATATATTAGGAGGGATTCGCGTGCGTTTGAACTTATCTACTGTACATGTTGGGATGACGCTATTGTCACCCGTTTCTTCTTTAGAAGCCGGAATCCACTTAACCAATGAACATTTACGTTTGCTCCGTTTCTTAAAAATCGAAGATATCGATGTCGCACCTGTTGAACAGAAGCTCTTCACGTCTAAAGAAGAACAGCGCCTCTGTAATCAGGTCCTTCAATATGAGAAGCATTATAATCAGTGGGAAGAACGGATCGCACCTAACCCATATGAAGGTCTAGAATTCATTCATCAACTATTTCGTCAGGAAGTTCCGCTTACAGCGATCGTTCATTTCTTTACGCATCAGCCGTTGCGGAAAAATCATGTCATTTACCATTCCGTCTATCGAGCGCTCGTCACCCGTGCCTTATCGAAATATCGAGGGGACGAACATCAACTCCAATTTGATTACGGGATTGCTTCTTATTTTGCAGATGCGAGCTACGCTAAAATTCGGAAATGGTCTCATATGCGTTATTTCACAAAAATGGAACGGGAGCTATTGTATCAACACCCACTCGTTTCGGCATCGATGCTCCCGAGTACTCAAACGTTACGAGGAAGAGTGTATCAATTGATTACCGAGCATCATGAGCGATTGGATGGATCCGGGTTTCCAAAACGTCTGACGGAACGCGAGTTGAATCCAGCCTCTCCTCTATTTATTGTCGCCGATCGCTTCTGTCAGTTGACAGCACCCCGAACGTTCCGAAAGCCGCTCTCTCCAGAGGAAGCATATTTCTATATGTGGCAGAACAAAGCCTATGATGGAGAAGCTTTGTCGCTTCTTGCGACATTACTTGGATTTTATGAAATCGGTCGCCCTGTTTTATTGAGCAGTGGAGTACGAGGAACGATACATGCCTATACGAATCGTGTCGAACAACCGATTGTGCTTGAAGCGACAGGGGAGAAAGAATATGATTTATCGCGATTAACCGATGTGAGCATTGTTGCATTTCAATAAGAAGAAACTAGCGATTCCATTCAACAAAATGAAATGGAATCGTCTTTATTTATTCTTTTTTAAAAAACTTTCTTTTTATAGTTGACGGATATAATTACAGGTGCTATTATAAATGAGTCGCTAAGAGCGGCAGACGAACTTTGAAAACTGAACGATGAGGCAAAAATAAGTTTTACAATTTTTGAATGAAGCGCAAGCTTCGTCAATTTAAGAGCTATATCAAATTCTTTGGAGAGTTTGATCCTGGCTCAGGACGAACGCTGGCG